>JAJRUE010000347.1 GCA_024277955.1 Alphaproteobacteria bacterium
CGACGGGGTTTCGGAAGCCGTCGCCCGCGAGGCACTGCGCCTTGCGGCGATGAAGCTGCCGATCAAGACCCGTACCGTGGTCCGCGAGGACTGGTAGGGCCCGCGGGCATCGGCCCGTGCCGAGACATTCGAAAAGGGCGGCGCTTCGGTGCCGCCCTTTACTTTTCGTGACTACAGGGAATGCCAGCATTGAATTTCTCGAAATATTGTTCCTCGCCACTGTGACCCATCATTTCGGACAACTCGTGTATGGCACCAAGAATTATTCGGCCATATTGCATTTCTTGGTAGATTCGCCGAATATGGCTCGTGGCACCCCGAAGCCAGAAGATTTTTTTGGGACATTTTGCATTCCGATGGTTCTTTCCAACGATCAAAAAAACAAGTGGTACAAGTTGAGAAACCAGAACTTGGCGGTTTTCATGAGAGAAGCTGGTTTTGATATTTCCGTGTATGGAAACTACTCCAAAGACGTCCAAAAGGAGGCAAAGAAGCGTTCAATTAGAAACGCGATTGACAGTTTGCGCCGAGAATTTGAACGACAAACAGACGTTGGTCTAAATGAAGTGCGGCGGGGTGTGTATGTGATACGCATCGCAGGCGGCATGAGTGTGCGCTACAGAGATGGGAAATCTCCGGTTCTCTATATTGGGCAAGGAAATCTCGAGAACAGGATCAAAGGACACTATGACGGAAAACTGTTCGATTTCATGCTTTCACTGAATGGCGCAAATTTTGACTTTTACGTTTGCGAACCCTGGAAGTCGCACTACCGTGGAAATGATTTTCACAAGCAAGTTGAATTCAATATGATCGAGGATTTTGCAGCACATTTCGGTGGGGTCGACGAGCAGCACCGTTTTCCCCTGATGAATAAGATAGCCGGGTCAGATCGTGGACTAGAGATTTCCAGTGACTGGTGGAGGACACCTCTGAAAAGGTCTGGCAATAAGACCAACTGGATATTGGAGCCTGGACCACATTCCCAGTTTGCTGGCGCCCTCGATTAAACTATGCTGTCCAATGGTTTGATGACGGGTCGCGTAAATCTATTGCGACACTTGCATTCCTTCTGGAAAAGCTAGTGCCATCGCAAGCGCACTGCCTATTCTAGAGAATACCACTCTTCTTAGATGCAGTTCTGACAAGCGTCCGCAAACCCGCCCCGTGCCCCTCCAGATACGCCCGCGCCACCTCGTCGGCGTCCAGCGCGTCGATCCCGCCGCCCCCCAGCCCCACGCGCGCTGCCAGCCCGCCCACCGCCAGCGGTGCGATCAGCGCCGGCAGCCGCCCCAGCGGCTCACCCGGTGCGATCTGCCCCGCCGCCTGATGCGCGGCGATGATCCCGGCGGCGGCCTTCAGGTTTGGCCCCAGCGCCCCCACTGCGCCGCGCAGTTCTTCGTGCCGCCCGGCCTCGCTGATCAGCACCATCACCACCGCGCCAAAGCTTTCGAAGGTCTCGACATAGGCCCGCAAGATCATCGCCATGTCGGCGCGCACATCGCCGGTCGGGCGCAACTGCCCAAAGGGTGGCCTTTGCACCCGAAGGAGACCCGCGGCGACAACAACTGCCACGCCTCGTTGCCAGTTGGTTGCGCACGGGCAGAGCCGCCCCGCTCACCCCCACCCGTAGTTGAAGCTGACCGAGATCCGTTCGTCTTCGGCCATGTTCATCGGCACCTCGTGCCTCAGCCAGCTTTCCCACAGCACCACGTCGCCCACCTCGGGCGCCACATACACGAACTGCCGCATCTCTTCGCGCGCCTCACGCAGTCGCGCCGGCGCCGCCATCATCCGGGCCGAGCGCGGGTCTTCCAGCTTCAACGCGCTGGCGCCCTCGGGCATGGCCACATAGGTTGTGCCCGAGATCACCGAATGCGGGTGGATGTGGCTGGCGTGGGTGCCGCCCTCGGGCAGGATGTTGATCCAGATGTCTTCCAGCGTCACCGCGCGCCCGTCCAGGTCGAACTCCAGGTCCTCGACAAAGGCCGCCACATGCGCATCCAGCACCTTCACCAGATCGGCGAATATCGGGAACCGCCAGGGCAGATCGGTGAGCGAGGCATAGGACGTATAGCCCGGATAGCCGTTTTCGGCGCACCAGCGCTGCCCGGCCTCGTCGTCTTCGGCAATCGCGTAGCATGACGCCTCAAGCTCGGCAGCATCGACGGGCGCGCCGCGCTCGGCCAGCCGGGCGCGATAGAGACGGGTGACGAAAAGCGAAGAAACCTGTGCCATGCAGCCCTCATACCCCCGCCGCCCGGAGCCGGCAATGGCTGGCGTCGCTCAGTCGCGCGGCACCCGGCCCATGACCGAAAAGCTCTTGATGAAGGGGCCGGCCATCGCCGGGTTCTTGATCATCGCGCCGTAGTCGCCCAGGTTGAACTTGAGCTTGCCGCGGGTATAGGCCATGCCCAGCGCCACCATGCCGATCCCCTTGGTGCACCATTTTTCCCAATCCTCGGGGCTGGCGCGCAGATCCCAGTTCAGATCCTGCCCGCCGTATTGGCCGGCCATGGTGACCATGCCGTTTTCCACGTTTATGAAGCCGCGCGGTGCGTCCTCGCCCGGGTAGCCATAGCCGATGGCCGAGTTGAAGTTGATCTTCGCCAGCGCCGGCCCCAGGTCGGGTTCGTTGTTCCATTCGGATCCGAAGGCCAGCATCCAGTCTTGCGAAAACAGTTCGGCCAATGTCTTTCCTCCCATCAAAGCCCGGCCCGCAGGCCAGCATATATTCACAAGTTCATATATGATTGGGGTTGTTTTCTCAAGGATATTGTCCATCGGCGCTCTCGGGGGGGGCGCTCCCCTCTGTGGCGCTGAGCACGGGGGCCGGGCGGCTGTGGCCGACTTTGCCCACGTCCATAACGCGACGGCCCGTGACTGCAGAATCCCCGGGCCCGCGAGGCGCGCGCACAAAACCCTTGCCATGCTGGCGAATCCCCCCTATAGGGCTGCCTTCTACCCATGAACTCCACCGGGCGAAGGGTGACCCATGTCGGGGCCCGCCGGTGATGTTGAAAAGGATGCATGGCCATGAGCGCCAACGAACTGCGTGACAAGACGCCGGACCAGCTTCGAGAAGAGCTGGCCAACCTCAAGAAAGAATCCTTCAACCTGCGCTTCCAGCAGGCCACCGGCCAGCTGGAAAACACCGCCCGCATGCGCCTCGTGCGTCGCGAGGCCGCGCGGGTCAAGACGATCCTGAACGAAAAGGCCGCCGCCGCGGCCAGCGAAGAATAAGGGGGCCTGAAAGATGCCGAAACGTATTTTGACAGGTACCGTGACCAGCGACGCCAATGCCCAGACCGTGACGGTTTCGGTCGAACGCCGCTTCACCCACCCGGTTCTGAAGAAAACCATCCGGAAGTCCAAGAAATACCGGGCTCACGATGAAAAAAACGCTTTCAAGGTCGGCGACACCGTCCGCATCCAGGAATGTGCGCCGAAATCGAAAACCAAACGCTGGGAGGTTATCGCCAACTAGCGGTAACAGTCCGGTTTGATCGAAACCCTGGGGACCAGGCACGCATCGCCCCCCAAAGGTCGGGAGAAACCATATGATCCAGATGCAGACCAACCTTGATGTGGCTGACAACTCTGGCGCCAAGCGCGTCCAGTGCATCAAGGTCCTGGGTGGTTCCAAGCGCCGCTACGCATCCGTCGGTGACGTGATTGTCGTATCGGTCAAGGAAGCCATCCCGCGCGGCCGCGTGAAAAAGGGCGACGTGCGCAAGGCCGTCGTCGTGCGCACCGCCAAGGAAGTGCGCCGCGAAGACGGCACCGCGATCCGCTTTGACCGCAACGCCGCCGTCATTCTCAACAACAACAACGAACCGCTGGGCACCCGTATCTTTGGCCCTGTGGTGCGCGAGCTGCGGTCCAAGAACTTCATGAAGATCATCTCGCTCGCCCCGGAGGTGCTGTAAGATGGCTGCAAAACTGAAGAAGGGCGACAAGGTCGTCGTGCTGGCCGGCAAGGACAAGGGCAAGCAGGGTGAGATCGCCCAGGTGATGCCCAAGACCGGCAAGGCCATCGTCGAAGGCATCAACATCGCCATCCGCCACGTCAAGCAAAGCCAGACCAGCCAGGGCGGTCGCATCCCGCAAGCGATGCCGATCGACCTGTCCAACCTGGCGCTGGTTGACAGCAAGGGCAAGCCCACCCGCGTCGGCTTCCGCATGGATGGCGACAAGAAGGTGCGCTACGCCAAGACCACAGGGGAGGCCGTCTGATGCTCGATTCAGCAACCTACACCCCGCGCCTCAAGGCGCTTTACAAGGACAAGGTGCGTGCCGCGCTGAAGGAAGAATTTTCCTACAAGAACGACATGCAGATCCCGCGGCTCGACAAGATCGTGCTGAACATCGGCTGCGGCGCCGAAGCGGTGAAGGACAGCAAGAAGGCCAAGTCGGCCGTCGAAGACCTGTCCACCATCGCCGGCCAGCGCGCGCTGATGACCCGGGCCAAGAAATCGATCGCCGGTTTCCGGGTTCGTGAAGACATGCCGATGGGCGCCAAGGTGACGCTGCGCGGCGACCGGATGTATGAATTCCTCGACCGTCTGATCACCGTGGCCCTGCCGCGGGTTCGCGACTTTCGCGGGGTTTCCGGCAAGTCCTTCGACGGGCGCGGCAACTACGCGCTGGGCCTGAAGGAACACATCGTGTTCCCCGAGATCGACTTCGACAAGGTCGATGAAATCTGGGGAATGGACATCGTCATCTGCACCACCGCGAACACCGACGCGGAAGCGAAAGCGCTGTTGAAGCAATTCAACATGCCTTTCACCAGCTGATCGCGGGAGGAAGATAGAATATGGCTAAGAAAGCAATGATCGAACGCGAAAAGAAGCGTCAACGCCTGGTGGCGAAATACGCCGCCAAGCGCGCCGCGCTGAAAGAGATCGCGAACAATCAGGACCTGCCGATGGAAGAGCGCTTCAAGGCGCGTCTGAAACTGGCGAAACTGCCGCGCAACAGCTCGGCCACCCGTCTGCACAACCGTTGCCAGCTCACCGGTCGTCCTCATGCGTATTACCGCAAGATGAAGATCAGCCGGATCGCGCTCAGGGAACTTGGCTCGAACGGCCAGATCCCCGGCCTCGTGAAGTCAAGCTGGTAAGGAGGGCAAGAACATGAACGATCCTCTCGGCGATATGCTGACCCGCATCCGCAATGCGCAGATGCGTGGCAAGTCCACCGTCATCACGCCCGCGTCCAAGCTTCGCGCCTGGGTGCTGGATGTGCTGGCCGACGAAGGCTATATCCGCGGTTACGAAAAAACCACCGGTGCCGACGGCCACCCGGCCATCGAGATCAGCCTGAAATACTTCGACGGCACCCCCGTCATTCGCGAGCTCAAGCGGGTCTCCAAGCCCGGCCGCCGCGTCTACATGGGTGTCAAGGAAATACCGCAGGTCCGTCAGGGCCTGGGCGTTTCGATTGTCTCCACCCCCAAGGGTGTGATGTCGGATGCAGCAGCGCGTTCCGCCAATGTTGGCGGCGAAGTGCTCTGCACGGTCTTTTAAGGGAGCGGCAGATGTCTCGTATTGGCAAAAAACCGATCGATCTGCCGTCGGGGGTTTCGGCCTCTGTTTCCGGCCAGACCGTCGAGGTGAAGGGCCCGAAAGGCACCCTTTCCTTCAAGGCAACCGACGATGTGACCATCGAGGTCGCGGACAACGTGATCACCGTCACCCCGCGCGGCACCTCCAAGCGGGCCCGCCAGCAATGGGGGATGAGCCGCACGCAGATCCAGAACTGCGTCACCGGCGTTTCCGAAGGGTTCAAGAAGGAACTCGAGATCAGCGGCGTTGGCTACCGGGCGCAGATGCAGGGCAATGCCCTGAAACTGCAGCTTGGCTACAGCCACGACGTGATCTTCGATGTGCCCGAAGGCGTCACCGTGACGGCCCCCAAGCAGACCGTCGTCATCGTCGAAGGTATCGACAACCAGCTCGTCGGCCAGGTCGCGGCCAATATCCGCGAATGGCGCAAGCCCGAGCCCTACAAGGGCAAGGGCATCAAATACAAGGACGAGTATATCTTCCGCAAGGAAGGCAAGAAGAAGTAAGGACGCGAAATCATGGCAAACAGCAAACGAGACCTGTTCGTGAAGCGCCGCCTGCGCGTTCGCAACAGACTGCGGAAAACGGCAAACGGGCGCCCGCGCCTGTCGGTTCACCGCTCGAACAAGAACATCAGCGTTCAGTTGATCGACGACGTGAACGGGGTGACCATCGCCTCGGCCTCGTCGCTTGAAAAGGCGCTTGGGGTTGTCGGCAAGAACAACGTCGAGGCGGCCGCCAAGGTTGGCGCCGCCATCGCCGAACGCGCCAAGAAGGCCAAGGTGACCGAATGCTACTTCGATCGCGGCGGCTTCCTCTTTCACGGCAAGGTCAAGGCGCTCGCCGAAGCCGCCCGTGAAGGCGGCCTGAAGTTTTAAGGAGACGATCAATGGCAAGAGAACACTCAAACCGCGGTCGTCGCCAGCGCGATGAAACGCCGGAATTCGCCGATCGCCTGGTGGCGATCAACCGGGTGTCGAAAACCGTGAAGGGCGGCAAGCGCTTTGGCTTTGCGGCGCTCGTGGTGGTCGGCGACCAGAAGGGCCGCGTGGGCTTTGGCAAGGGCAAGGCGAAGGAAGTGCCCGAGGCGATCCGCAAGGCCACCGAGCAGGCCAAACGGCAGATGATCCGGGTTGCGCTGCGCGAAGGCCGCACGCTGCACCACGACATCGAAGGCCGTCACGGCGCCGGCAAGGTGGTGATGCGCACCGCCCCGCAGGGCACCGGCATCATCGCCGGCGGCCCGATGCGCGCGGTGTTCGAGATGCTGGGCGTTCAGGACGTGGTGGCGAAATCCATCGGCTCGCAGAACCCCTACAACATGATCCGCGCCACCATCGACGGGCTGAAAAAGGAAAGCTCGCCGCGCACGGTGGCGCAGCGCCGCGGCAAGAAGGTGGCCGACATCCTGAAGAAACCGGAAGCCGAGGCCGCGCCTGCGACCGAAGCCGCCGAAGCGTAAACGGAGCGCATGAGATGGCCAAGAAAACGATTGTGGTAAAGCAGATCGGTTCGCCGATCCGCCGCCCCGCCGACCAGCGCGCGACGCTGGTTGGGTTGGGTCTGAACAAGATGCACAAGACGCGCGAGCTTGAGGATACTCCGAGCGTGCGCGGGATGATCAACAAGATCCCGCATCTGGTCGAGATCGTGGAAGAGCGCGGCTAGCCGTTTTCTTTCAAAGAAAACGGCCCGAAATCTTTGAAAGATTTCGCTTCCCGCCGGAAAGATGCGTAACGCCTCGGGCAACCGGGGCGTTTTTTCGTCACGTCACGCCCCAGACATCCCCAACCGGCCCGTCCTCTGCACGGGCGCTTCTCGCCACCCCTCGGTTCAGGCGCCGGCAGTGGCACCCCCTTGCACCACCGCCTCCCATCCCCTATACGCCCCCGGTGGCGTCCTCGCGCTGCAAGAATCACACAACGCCGCGGTTGGCCCCTTTGTCGCTCATGGGCCATATCCGGCAATAGGAGAAGCGACATGAAACTGAACGAACTCCGGGACAACCCCGGCGCAACCAAACCCCGCAAACGTGTTGGCCGTGGCGTCGGCTCGGGCACCGGCAAGACCGCCGGCCGCGGTATCAAGGGGCAGAAATCCCGCTCGGGCGTGGCGATCGCCGGTTACGAGGGCGGCCAGATGCCGCTCTACCAGCGTTTGCCGAAACGCGGCTTCAACAGCCGCAACCGCAAGAGCTTTGCGGTCGTCAACCTCGGCCTTTTGCAGAAGTTCATCGATGCCAAAAAGCTCGACGCAAAGAAAGAGATCACCGAAGACACCCTGCTGGAAGCCGGCGTGATCCGGCGCAAGCTGGACGGCGTGCGCATCCTCGCCAAGGGCGACATCACCGCCAAGGTCAAGCTGAGCGTCACCGGCGCATCGAAATCCGCCATCGCCGCGGTCGAAAAGGCCGGCGGCACCCTGAGCGTGACCACCGCAGCGGCGGAATAAGGCTTGTGAAGCAGGCCTCGTCTGCTTACATCCATTAAAGTTTTCCAAACGCCGCTGCATCGGGGAACCGGGCGGCGGCGTTTCGCTTCGAAAGAGAGACACCAAACATGGCATCCGCAGCAGAACAAATGGCCGCCAACATGAGCTGGAGCGCCTTTGGCAAAGCCACCGAGCTGCGCCAGCGCATCCTGTTCACCATCGGCCTTCTGATGGTCTACCGGCTGGGCACCTACATCCCGGTTCCGGGCATCGACGGCAACGCGCTGCGCAACTTCATGGACCAGGCCTCGACCGGTATCGGCGGCATGCTCAACATGTTCACCGGCGGCGCGATCAGCCGGATGGGGATCTTTGCGCTGGGGATCATGCCCTATATTTCCGCCTCCATCATCATCCAGCTGATGACCGCGATGGTGCCCCAGCTCGAACAGCTGAAAAAAGAGGGCGAGCAGGGCCGCAAGAAGATCAACCAGTACACCCGCTACGGCACCGTGTTCCTGGCCACCTTCCAGGCGCTGGCGCTTGCCGCCAGCCTGGAAGCCGGCAACCTCGCCAGCGATCCGGGGCTGTTCTTTACCGCCTCTACCGTGATCACGCTGGTGGGCGGCACCATGTTCCTGATGTGGCTGGGCGAACAGATCACCCAGCGCGGCATCGGCAACGGCATTTCGCTGATCATCTTCGTGGGCATCGTTGCCGAACTGCCCCGCGGTCTGGCCCAGTTCTTTGCCTCGGGCCGCTCGGGCGCGCTCAGCCCCGGCGTGATCATCGGGGTCATCGTCATGGTCGCGGTGGTCATCACCTTCGTGGTGTTCATGGAACGCGCCCTGCGCAAGATCCACATCCAGTATCCGCGCCGTCAGGTGGGCATGAAGATCTACGACGGCGGGTCGTCGCACCTGCCGATCAAGGTCAACCCGGCCGGCGTCATCCCGGCGATCTTCGCATCCTCGCTGCTGCTGCTGCCGACCACGCTGGCCACCTTTTCCAGCGGCCAGACTGGGCCCGTCATGTCGACGATCCTCGCCTATTTCGGCCCCGGCCAGCCGCTTTACCTGATCTTCTTCGCGGCCATGGTGGTGTTCTTCACCTTCTTCTACACCTACAACGTGTCGTTCAAGACCGACGAGGTGGCCGAGAACCTCAAGAACCAGAACGGCTTTGTCCCCGGCATCCGCCCCGGCAAGAAGACCGAGGAATACCTGGACTACGTGGTGACCCGCATTCTGGTGCTCGGTTCGGCCTATCTTGCCGCGGTGGTGCTGTTTCCGGAAATCCTGCGCACCCAGATGGGCGTGCCGTTCTTCTTTGGCGGCACCTCGGTGCTGATCGTGGTCTCGGTGACCATGGACACCATCAACCAGGTGCAGTCGCACATGCTGGCGCACCAGTACGAAGGGCTGATCGAGAAATCGCAGCTCAGGGGCAAGAAACGCCGTAAAAAAGGGCCCGCCAGACGATGAACATCATTCTTCTCGGACCGCCCGGGGCCGGCAAGGGCACCCAGGCGCGCAAACTCGTGGCCGAACGCGACATGATCCAGCTGTCCACCGGCGACATGCTGCGCGACGCCCGCAAGAGCGGCACCGAAATGGGACGCCGGGTGGCCGAAGTCATGGACCGCGGCGATCTGGTCACCGATGAAATCGTCATCGGCCTGATCGAGGAACGGCTGAAGGGCGACCAGCGCGGCGGCTTCATCTTCGATGGCTTTCCGCGCACGCTGGCCCAGGCCGATGCGCTGGGCGAACTGCTCGACCGGCTGGGCCAGACCCTGCATTGCGTGATCGAGATGCAGGTGGACGACGACGCGCTGGTGGAACGCATCACCGCGCGGTCGACCTGCGCCCAGTGCGGCGAAGGCTACAACGACATCGCCAAGCCGATCCCCGCCGACGGGAAGTGCGAAAAATGCGGCGGGACCGAGTTCATCCGCCGGGCTGACGACAACGCCGAAAGCCTCAAGCAGCGGCTGATGGAATATTACAAGAAAACCTCGCCGCTGATCGGCTACTACTACGCCAAGGGCAAGCTGTGCAGCGTCGACGGGCTGGCCGATATCGACGAGGTCGCCGCCTCGATCGCCGCCCTTCTGGACCGGGCGCCGGCCTGATCGGCGGCCCTGAAAAACCTGGCTGACGACGAATCTCGGCAGCCCCTCGGCCCGCCTCTTGACGGGCCGCGAAATACCCCGTAAAGCACCGCATCCCGCAAGGGAATCGGACCGAAACTTCAGGGTCGCCCCCTGACAGGATCCAACTTGAAATTCAGCCGAAGCCCGCGAGGTGTGAAACCCGCGGGCCTACGTTGTGAAAAAAGGTTCTGGCACTACGGAACCGCAACGAAAAGGAAAGCAAACGTGGCACGTATCGCCGGCGTCAACATACCCACTGGCAAGCGGGTTCCCATCGCCCTCACCTATATCACCGGGATCGGGCCGTCCTCGGCCAAGAAGATCTGCGAAGCCGTCGGCATCGACGAAACCCGCCGGGTCAACGAACTGAGCGACGCCGAAGCTCTGGCGATCCGCGAATACATCGACGCCAACTTCACCGTCGAAGGCGACCTGCGCCGGGAAGTGCAGATGAACATCAAGCGCCTGATGGACCTTGGCTGCTACCGTGGCCTGCGCCACCGTCGCAACCTGCCGGTCCGCGGCCAGCGCACCCATACCAACGCCCGCACCCGCAAAGGCCCCGCAAAGGCCATTGCCGGCAAGAAGAAATAGGGGGGCTGACAGATGGCACGCGACAAGACCCGTACCAAGCGCAAGGAACGCAAGAACATCGCCGCCGGCGTTGCGCATGTGAATTCCTCATTCAACAACACCAAGATCCTGATTTCCGACGTGCAGGGCAACGCGATTGCCTGGTCCTCGGCCGGGACGATGGGCTTCAAGGGTTCGCGCAAGTCGACCCCTTACGCCGCCCAGATGGCCGCCGAAGACGCCGGCAAGAAAGCCCAGGAACACGGCGTGAAAACGCTGGAAGTCCAGGTGCAGGGCCCCGGCTCGGGCCGCGAAAGCGCGCTGCGTGCGCTGGCCGCCGTCGGCTTCAACATCACTTCGATCCGTGATGTGACTCCGATGGCGCACAACGGCTGCCGCCCGCCGAAGCGCCGCCGCGTCTGAAGCAACAACACACCGCCCGGGGGCCATTTTCGGCACCCCGGGCGCGTCATCTTTTACCTCGGGCGTTTCCCGTCGTTTGGACATGGGCCGGGAAACAAGAATTGAGGAGACACGCATGATCCATAAAAACTGGGCAGAACTGATCAAGCCTTCGCAGCTTGCCATCAAGCCGGGCAACGATCCCGCCCGCCAGGCGACGGTCGTCGCCGAACCGCTGGAACGCGGCTTTGGTCTGACGCTGGGCAACGCGCTGCGCCGGGTGCTGATGAGCTCGCTGCAAGGCGCCGCCATCACCTCGATCCAGATCGACAACGTGCTGCACGAATTTTCGTCCGTCGCCGGGGTTCGCGAAGATGTCACCGACATCGTGCTGAACCTGAAAGGCGTTTCGATCCGCATGGAAGTCGAAGGCCCCAAGCGCCTGTCGATTGCCGCCAAGGGTCCGATGGTCGTGACCGCCGGCGACATTTCCGAAAGCGCCGGGATCGAGATCCTGAACAAGGAACACGTGATTTGCCACCTCGACGAGGGCGCCGATCTGTATATCGAACTGACGGTGAACACCGGCAAGGGCTATGTCGCCGCCGACAAGAACCGCCCGGAAGACGCGCCGATCGGCCTGATCCCGGTGGATGCGATCTATTCGCCGGTGAAAAAGGTCAGCTACGACGTGCAGCCGACCCGCGAAGGTCAGGTGCTGGACTATGACAAGCTGACGCTGAAACTGGAAACCGATGGCTCGGTCACCCCCGAGGACGCGGTGGCCTATGCGGCGCGCATCCTGCAGGACCAGCTGTCGATCTTCGTGAACTTCGACGAACCGGAAAGCGCCGGTCGCCAGGAGGAAGACGACGGGCTGGAATTCAACCCGCTGCTACTCAAGAAAGTGGACGAGCTGGAGCTGTCGGTACGGTCGGCCAACTGCCTGAAGAACGACAACATCGTCTACATCGGCGACCTGATCCAGAAAACCGAAGCCGAGATGTTGCGCACCCCGAACTTTGGCCGCAAGTCGCTGAACGAGATCAAGGAAGTGCTTTCGGGCATGGGCCTGCACCTGGGCATGGATGTCGAGGAATGGCCGCCGGAAAACATCGAGGATCTGGCCAAGAAGTTCGAAGACCAGTTCTGAGAGATTTGCGCCGGGCTTCGGTCCGGCGCACCCGCCCCCGGGCAATGATGCCCCAAGGAGAGTCGCCTGCACGCACGGGTGGCCGGACAAAGCAAAACGAAGAAGGATTGAAACCATGCGCCACGCACGCGGATACCGCCGCCTGAACCGAACCCACGAGCACCGCAAGGCGCTCTTTGCCAACATGGCCGGTTCGCTCATCGAACATGAACAGATCAAGACGACCCTGCCCAAGGCGAAAGAGCTTCGCCGGATCGTTGAAAAACTTGTAACCCTCGGAAAACGCGGCGATATGCACGCCCGTCGCCAGGCTGCTGCGCAGCTCAAGCAGGATGCCTATGTGGCCAAGCTGTTTGACGTTCTGGGCCCGCGCTACAAGGATCGTAACGGTGGCTATGTGCGCGTCCTGAAGGCGGGTTTCCGCTATGGCGACATGGCGCCGATGGCGATCATCGAATTCGTCGACCGCGACGTTGACGCCAAGGGCGCCGGCGACAAGGCCCGGGTCGCCGCCGAAGAGGCCGCCGAGGACTGATCCCGCCGCATCTGAAAAAGATTTCGGAAGCCCCGCAACGCCTTGGCATTGCGGGGCTTTTCATTGGTCAATGCGGTTTTTTCTCGCTCATCTGGAGGCGGATATTGATCGATGCCATCAGCCGATCCAGGCGCGTATCCGGGTCGGTCCTGGCCCCGTCCGCGCCTTCCAGAAAGCGCAAAAGTTCGAACCTGGCTTGCTCTGGCATGGCCAGAATAACCTCGTACAAATCTGAGTCTCGCTTTGTCATGCTCTACCTTGCGTAGCAAAAAAATACAACACACAAGTTAAAGTTGACAAACGATTTGGCAACTTGTCTAAAAAGATAGGTAGGGATAGAGATGGGACGCCGCATCGGCGCGCATTGAAGTCCCGTTGAACCCCCGGACGCCCCGCAAAGGGAGTCTTGAACAACTGGCATTCACGCCATTTGAACGAATTTGTTTGAAGGTGGTCTTGACGATGTGGCAGCCGAGAATGGAATCCTTCCA
>JAJRUE010000348.1 GCA_024277955.1 Alphaproteobacteria bacterium
AGCATCGAGACCTGGATATCGACGATCCCGCTCATGTCGTCGCGGCTGAGGCGGTCGAAGATGATGATCTCGTCCAGGCGGTTCAGGAACTCGGGGCGGAAATGCGCCCGCACCGCGTCCATCACCTCGCGCTTGGCCTCGCTGACATCGGCCCCTTCGGGCAAGGTGGACAGGGACTGCGACCCCAGGTTGGAGGTCAGCACGATCAGCGTCTGCTTGAAGTCCACCGTGCGGCCCTGGCCATCGGTCAGCACCCCGTCGTCGAGAACCTGCAACAGCACGTTGAACACGTCCGGGTGCGCCTTTTCGACCTCGTCGAACAGGATCACCTGGTAGGGCCGGCGGCGCACCGCTTCGGTCAGAACGCCGCCTTCGTCATAGCCGACATAGCCCGGCGGGGCGCCGATCAGACGCGCGACCGAGTGTTTCTCCATGAATTCCGACATGTCGATGCGCACCATCGCGTGTTCGTCGTCGAACAGGTATTCGGCCACCGCCTTGGTCAACTCGGTCTTGCCGACGCCGGTGGGGCCCAGGAACAGGAAGCTGCCCAGCGGCCGGCTTTCCTCGTTCAGCCCGGCGCGCGCCCGGCGCACCGCGTTGGCCACCGCGCGCACGGCGGCTGTCTGGCCGATCACGCGCTTGCCAAGCTCTTCTTCCATCTTCAGCAGCTTGTCGCGTTCGCCTTCCAGCATCTTGCTGGTCGGAATGCCGGTCCAGCGTTCGACCACTTCGGCGATCTGTTCGGGGCCGACCGCTTCGTCCACCAGTTCGGTGTTGCTTTCGTCGGCCTCAGCGGCGGCCAGCTTCTTTTCAAGCTCGGGGATCAGGCCGTAGGCCAGTTCCCCCGCCTTTTGCAGGTTGCCTTCGCGCTTGGCCTGGTCCAGTTCGGCCCGCGCCTGGTCCAGCTGTTCCTTCAGTTCGCGTGCGCTTTCCAGCTTGTCGCGTTCGGCCTGCCACTGGGCGGTCATCTCGGCCGACTGCTGTTGCAGATCCGCCAGTTCCTTTTCCAGCTTTTCAAGCCGCTGCTTGGAGGCCTTGTCCTTTTCCTTTTTCAGGGCCTCGGCTTCGATCTGAAGCTGCAGGATCTGGCGATCCAGCTTGTCCAGCTCTTCGGGTTTGCTGTCCACTTCCATGCGCAGGCGCGACGCGGCTTCATCCACCAGGTCGATCGCCTTGTCGGGCAGGAAACGGTCGGTGATGTAGCGGTGGCTGAGCGTCGCCGCCGCCACCAGCGCGCTGTCGGAAATCCGCACCCCGTGGTGGAGTTCGTATTTTTCCTTGATGCCGCGCAGGATGGAAATCGTATCCTCGACGGTGGGTTCTTCGACCATCACCGGCTGGAAACGCCGCGCAAGGGCCGCGTCCTTTTCGACGTGCTTGCGGTATTCGTCCAGCGTGGTGGCACCCACGCAGTGCAGTTCACCGCGCGCCAGCGCCGGCTTGATCAGGTTGGCGGCGTCCATCGCGCCATCGGTCTTGCCCGCGCCCACCAGCATGTGCATCTCGTCGATGAACAGGATGATTTCGCCGGCGGCCGCGGTGACCTCGTTCAGGACCGCCTTCAGGCGTTCTTCGAATTCGCCACGGTATTTGGCCCCGGCGATCAGCGCGCCCATGTCCAGCGCCAGCAGTTTCTTGTTCTGCAGGCTTTCGGGCACGTCGCCATTGATGATGCGCAGCGCCAGGCCTTCCACGATCGCGGTCTTGCCCACGCCGGGTTCGCCGATCAGCACCGGGTTGTTCTTGGTGCGGCGGCTCAGCACCTGCATGGTGCGGCGGATTTCTTCGTCGCGGCCGATGATCGGATCGATGCGCCCTTCGCGGGCGTCCTCGGTCAGATCGCGGGTGTATTTCTTGAGCGCCTCGTAGCTGTCTTCGGCGCTGGCCGAATCGGCGGTGCGCCCCTTGCGGATGTCGTTGATCGCGGCGTTCAGGTTCTGGGCCGTGACCGCGCCCGCTTCCAGCGCCTCTTTCGCCTTCGAGCGCACCACGGCAAGCGCCGTCAGGATGCGTTCGACCGCCACGAAACTGTCGCCCGCCTTGGTGGCGATCTTTTCGGCTTCGTCCAGCACCTTGGCGGTCTGCTGATCCATGTAGGTCTGGCCCGCGTCGCCGGTCACCTGCGGGATCCTGGCCAGCGCCGCATCCACCGCCTCGCGCACGCGCTCGGGCGATCCGCCGGCACGCTGGATAAGGTTCGACGCCAGTCCCTGGTCGTCATCCAGCAAGGCTTTCAACAAATGTTCGGGGGCAAGCTTTTGGTGGTTTTCGCGCATTGCGATGGTCTGGGCCGCTTGCAAAAAGCCCCTGGACCGCTCGGTGAACTTCTCCATGTTCATCGGCATTCTCCTTTCAAAAAGCGCCCATTTGGCAGGGTGCCCGCGGTCGCGGCACACCCTCTTGCGGGCCTTGCTGAATATCTGGGGATCGCCGGGCCCTTGCGCAAGAGCGCGACAATGCGAAATCCTGTGCTAGAGTGCGAAAAACCGGGGACGGGAACGGGGAAGATCATGCGCACACTTGCGGACATTCGGGCGCGCACGCCGAAACGGGCCTTTTTCCGAGGCCAGGCCCAGCACGCCATGCTGGTCATTCTGCTGAGCGCGGGCGCGCTGGCGCTGCTGCGCGACGGCGGCGGCAGCTACTGGGGAAACAGCGCCATGCGCTGGGCCCGGCTGGCGATCTGGGCAGCGATCATCCATCAGGTGATGGTCGTGCTGGTGTGGCGCGCGCAGTTGCACTTTGCCCTGTTCACCCGGCTTTTCGGCGCGGCCGCGCTGACCGCCTGGGGGGCGCTGTTCCTGCCGTTCCTGTTCGCCCGCCCGGCGCTGGTGGCCCTGGCCGGGGTGGCCGACGCCGGCAGCCTGGGCACCGACCGGCTGACCCAGTTCATCCTGGGGGCGGGGCTGATCATCCCGTCGATCTGGGCGGCGCATTCGGTGGTCAAGTATTTCACCCTGCCCCGCGCCCTGGGCGGTGACCACTTTTTCGACCGCTACCTGAACATGCCGATGGTGCGCGAAGGGGCGTTCAAATACAGCGACAACGCGATGTATGGCATCGTGTTCCTCGGTTTCTGGGGCATCGCGGCGCTGTGCGGATCCTGGAACGCGCTGGTGCTGGCGCTATTCCAGCACGCCTATATCTGGGTGCATATGTATTGCACCGAAGGCCCGGACATGCAGCTTCTATACAAGGATGGCTGAACTGCCTATACCGCCGGCCAAACACGCCAGGAGCCCCCATGACCGACCCCCAGGATCGCCAGACCGGCACGCCCCAGCCCGACGACCGGCAACCGGACGACCGGCTGATCGTCGCCCTCGATCTGCCCAATGCGCTCGAAGGGCTGGAGCTGGCCGACGCCATCGGCGATGCGGTGGGGTTCTACAAGATCGGGCTGGGCATGCTGACCGGCGGCGGGCTGGCGCTGGCCGCCGAACTCAAGCAGGAACACGCCAAGCGCGTCTTTCTGGACATGAAGCTGTTTGACATCGGCGCCACCGTGGAAAGGGCGGTGCGCGGGCTGGCGGCGTATGATCTGGATTTCCTGACCGTGCATGGCGATCCGCAGGTGGTGCGCGCGGCGCGCGAAGGGGCCGGCGGATCGGGGCTTGCGATCCTGGCGGTGACGATCCTGACTTCGCTGGACCGGGGCGACCTGGACGATGCGCTGATCAAGCCCGGCGCGATCCCCGACCTGGTGGTGGAACGCGCCGCGCGCGCGCTGGACGCCGGGGCGCACGGGGTGATCGCATCGCCCCGCGAAGCCGCCGCGATCCGCGCCCTGCCCGAAGCCGCCGGCAAGCTGATCGTCACCCCCGGCGTGCGTCCGGCGGGCGCCGACAAGGGCGACCAGAAACGCATCGCCACACCGGCGGCGGCGATCGCGGCAGGGGCCGATCACATCGTCGTCGGCCGCCCGGTCTGGCAGGCCGGCGACCCGCGCGCTGCGGCCCGCGCCATCCAGCGGGAAATCGCCGGCCTGTGAGCCCACCGCGCGCGGCGTTCATCGGCTGTTTGCGATCCGTGCTATCATCGGCCCCGGATGCGCGCGGCACGAAGGGATCGCCATGGCCGAGACCAACACGCCCGACGACCTGAACGCGGGTCAGGACCGCAACCGGAACACGCCCGCGGCCAACGACCAGGATTTGCTGTTGTCCTATCTTGCGGTGCGCCAGGCGCTGGGGCTTCTGGGCCTGTCGCTGCCGGCCAGCCTGCTGGTCTATGCCTACCTGCTGCGGGGCGGAATGCAGCCGTCGATCAGCGATTTTTACCACACGTCGATGGGCGACTGGCTGGTGGGCACGCTGTCGGCCATCGGGGTGTTCCTGTTCGCCTACAAGGGCTATGCTACCCGCCCATCGCGGCTGTGGCTGGGCGACCGGGAAATGTCGCGCATCGCCGGGGCCTCGGCCATCGGGGTGGCGCTGTTCCCGATCTCGGCGGACCCGGCGCTGGCGCTGTGCCAGATGGGCGAAACCGTTGCGCGCTGCGCCGACCTGTCGCCGGGGCCGGGCGCCATGGCCATCAGCGGCTTTACCTGGCACGGCGATGCGCTGCACCTCGGCTTTGCGCTGATCTTCTTCCTGTGCCTGGCCTATTTCAGCCTGGTGCTGTTTCCGATGGGCGGCGCGCGCACGCCCCAAGGCAAACCCGCCCCCACGCCCGAACACCGCATCTATCGTATCTGCGGGCTGGTGATCCTAGTGGCGCTGGTGGCGATCGTCGCCTATGTGGCCGGGCTGGACGATGCCTTGCCGGTGCTCAGATCCGCCAACGCGCTGTTCTGGGCCGAAACCGTGGCCGTAGTCGCCTTTTCGATATCCTGGCTGACCAAGGGCAAATTCCTGCGCCGCCCCTTCGGCCTGCGCGCAGGATAATCCCGCCCCCGGCTTTTTTGGCCGAACACCAGCCAGCCGTTCCCGGCAAGCATTTTCGAAAATGCTTACCCGCGCTCAGCCCCGCCCGCCGGACCAGGCCATCTTCATGTAAAGATTTCCGGCCTCGAGTTCGGCAAGCATCTGCGCAATCCGCCGGTCGCGCGTTTCGTGACGCTTGGCGCGGCCGATCCAGGCCAGATAGTCATTTCGCTGATACGGCGGGCGCGCATCGTAGACCGCGCGCAGCCCACGCGCCGCCAAAGCCTGGGCAACATCATCGGGCATCTGCTGCAAGGCGCGTTTCAGCCGCCCCGGATCACCTGTTGCCGCCATCGGTTCCCTCAATGGTCATTGATGTCGTCCTTCCAGATCTTCACCTGCCCGCGCCGCAACCCGAAGACCTTGCGGAGCACCAGCCAGACCAGCAGCGACACCACCGCAAACACCAGCAGCAGCACCGGCAGCGAGCCGCCCAGAACCCCGGCCCACAGCAACACGCCGATCACCACCGCGCCCACCGCGAAGCCCAGCAGAACATAGCCCGGCGCCAGAACCTCGAGCACCGCCAGAACGATGCCCGCGACGGTCCAGGCCCACCATTCCTGCCACAGCATCAGCCGCGCCCCTTGAGCATGTTGAACGCTTCGCCAAAGGCTTCGAGCGCCGAAGCCGGCATGATCACCGTCTGCCGCCCGTCGCCCTGGCTGATCGCGCTCAGCGCTTCGACCTGCTTGAGCGCCACCTGATATTGCGCCGCCTCAAGCCCGTTGTCGGCGATCGCCTTGGCGACGGCCGCGGTCGCATAGGCTTCGGCATCGGCCGAGATGCGGCGCGCCTTGGCCCGTTGTTCGGCCGCGTAAAGATCGGCGTCGGCCGCCAGTTCGACCGCGCGTTTCTGGCCCTCGGCTTCGGTCACCTGGGCCCGGCGGGCGCGTTCGGCATTGAGCTGCTGCAGCATCGCTTCACGCGTCGCATCGTCCAGGTTCACGTCCAGGATCTCGGCGCGCGTCACCTCGATCCCCCAGTCGTCCACCGCGTTGGCGACCTGTTCCTTGACCTTGGCGATCAGCTGCTGGCGGTGGCTCTGCACCTCGTCCAGTTCCATCTCGCCGATGCCGGCGCGCACGATCCCGGCCACGGTGGTGGAAATCGCCGCATCCACGTCACGGATGCGGTAAACTGTCTTTTCCGGCTCCAGTATCCGGTAGAACACGCTGGTTTCCACCTGCACCAGAACGTTGTCGGCGGTGATCGCATCCTGCTTGTGGGTGGGCAGCTGACGCTCGAGGATCGACACCTTGTGGCGCACCCGATCCAGAAACGGCACGATGAAATTGATGCCCGGCCCCAGCACCGCGCGCAGGCGGCCGAACCGTTCGACAACGAATTTTTCGGACTGCGGCACGATGCGCACACCCATCAGAATAACGATGACGACAAAAGCGGCCAACGCGAGGAAAACCGCGTTCTGCCCCACGAATCCTGTCAAAATCTGTTCAATATCCAAGGGTTATCTCCTTTTCACTTTCGAACATATATCAGATATATGGGTATTTGGCACCAACCATTTCAGGGGAAAATTTGCGCCATGCCAGCCCTGTGCCGCGATTGCCTGACCACGTTCGACGCCGGCCGGCGCTGCCCGGCCTGCTTTGGGCCGCGCATCGTTGCGCACCCGGAACTGTTCGATCTGAGCGTTGCCCACATGGATTGCGACGCCTTTTATGCCTCGGTCGAAAAGCGCGACAACCCCGAACTGGCCGACAAGCCGGTGATCATCGGCGGCGGGCGGCGCGGAGTCGTGTCCACCGCCTGCTACATCGCCCGCATCCGCGGCGTGCATTCGGCGATGCCGATGTTCCAGGCGCTGAAACTGTGCCCCGATGCGGTGGTGATCAAGCCGCGCATGCAGGCCTACAGCGAAGCCTCGCGCGCCATTCGCGCGATGATGGACGACCTGACCCCGGCGGTCGAACCGCTATCGCTGGACGAAGCCTTTTTGGACCTGTCAGGCACCCGAAAGCTGCACGGCGCGCCGCCGGCGGTGATGCTGGCGCGGCTGGTGAAACGGATGCAGGATGAGCTGGGACTGACCGGCTCGATCGGGCTGTCGCACAACAAGTTTCTGGCCAAGATCGCATCAGACATGGACAAGCCGCGCGGCTTTTCGGTGATCGGCAAGGCTGAAACCGCCGATTTCCTGCGCGACAAGCCGGTGCGCCTGATCTGGGGCGTCGGGGCGGCCACCCAGCAGGCGCTGGAACGCGCCGGCATCCGCAGCTTTGCCGACCTGTTGCGCTGGGACCGGCGCGACCTGTACGCGCGGTTCGGGGCGATGGGCGACCGGCTGTATTTCCTGGCCCGCGGCCAGGACCGGCGGCGGGTGTCGGCCAATGCCCCGGTCAAGTCGATTTCGAAGGAAACCACCTTTCACGAGGACACCGGCGATGCCGACATTCTGGATGGCCATCTGTGGCGCCTGTCCGAACAGGTGGCCGACCGGGCCAAGGCGCGGGCGCTGGCCGGGCAGGTGGTGACGCTCAAGCTCAAGCGCGCGGACCACCGGCTGATCACCCGCCGCCGGTCGCTGCCGGATGCGACCCAGCTGGCGGACCGCATCTACCGCACGGCGCGCGCGCTGCTCGATCAGGTCGGCTCCAAGGGCCCCTACCGGCTGATCGGCGTGGGCATCAGCCAGCTGGTGGACGAAGGTCGCGCCGATCTGTCGGGCGATCTGCTGGACCCGCAGGCCCGCCAACGCTCCAACGCCGAACGCGCCGCCGACGCGATCCGCGAAAAATTCGGCCCCGACGCCATCATCAAGGGCCGGTCCCTGCGCTGACCCGGCAACAAGCCCGAAAACAGGCCCGGCAACAGGAAAACAGCGCGCCGCGCCGCGTCCCCACCTGCTATCTGCAGATCCGTTTGAGCGCCCGCCACTGCTCGGCGTTCAGCGAAGGCACCGCCGGGCCGGTCATCAGCGCATCGGCCGCGCGCGCCGCCGCGATCCGGCCGCCCAGCTTCGGGTGCGACCGGAAATGCGCCACGATTCCCTTGGCATCGCCGCCCCGGGCCAGGAACCTTTCGAACATCGCCGCCAGCGCCGACGGCGGCACCCCTGCCCCGGCCAGCGCCTGATAGGCGAACTGGTCGGCCTTGGCTTCCGCCCCCTGGCTGTAATTCGCATCGATCAGCCGGTTCAGCAGGAAAAGCGCCACCGTGCCGCCGGCGAAATCGCCAAAGATCAACCCCAGAACCCCGATCGACCCCGCCGAACGCAGGGCT
>JAJRUE010000349.1 GCA_024277955.1 Alphaproteobacteria bacterium
CCCCAGAACGGTGCCATGCCCGCGCCCGGCGCCCAGGACCGCTTCGGACAGGGTGAAAGCGCGGCAATCATTGACGAAGGGCACCGCGCGACCACGGGCGCGGGCGAAATCCCTGGCCAGGTTGCGGCCATCAACCGGCAGGTTGGCGATCACCATGTGCCCCGTGGCATGATCCACCAGCCCCGGCACGCCGATGCCGATCGGGAAGTCGGCGCGGCCCGCAGCCTGTTCCAGCCAGTCGAACTGGTCGGAAACCCCCTGTAACAGAGACTGATAATCGCCGGTCGGCGTGGCGGTTCGGCGGCTGTCAAGCACGGTCCAGCCGGGGCCGAAAAGCTTGGCCTCGATCTTGGTGCCGCCCACATCCATGCCCCCTGCCAGCGCCATTCAGCCCACCTCGGGGGGGTAAAGCGTGACGCCGCTGACCACCCGCGTCAGGGTTCCGCGCCCGGCAAAGGGATCGTCCACATTCAGCCCCAACGCCTGCGACAGGCGCACCGCCAGCACCTGCGCCAGCATCACCTGTAGCGGCGCGTTCCAGGCGTCCGGCACCCCCGGCGGCAGCGCAAAATCGGCCTTGGGCGTGGGGCCGATGGTGGTCACCGGAACCTCGGGAAACTGCTGCGACAGCTCGGCCAGCAGGTCGGCTTCGTAGCGCTGGGCCTGCCGGTCTGCGGCGGTGAATGCGATGATCCGGGTGGTGTCGTCGACAAAGGATTTGGGCCCGTGGCGAAAGCCCAGAAAACTGTCCCAGAGCGTCACGGTCGCCCCGGCGGTGAGTTCGAGCAGCTTCAGCGCCGCTTCACGCGCGGCGAACATCTGCGCGCCGGAGCCAAGGAACACCACCCGCCCCGGCACGCCCTGGGCCGCGGCCCAGCCGGCAAGCCGCGCCAGCAGGTCCTCGGCGGTTTCGGCCAGCTGGGTCATGCGGTCGGGGCCGGCGGTTTCGTCCAGCACGCTCAGCGCGCTCAGCAGCATCGTCGAATAGCTAGAGGTCATGGCGAACCCGGTATCGTGGGTCGCCTCGGGCAGCACGATCACGCGCCCGTTGCCGCCGGGTGCGGTGCGGCGGGCCAGGGCGCTGTCGCGGTTGCAGGTGATGTTCAGCCGGGGCGCGTCGGGGGCGATCGCGTCCAGCGCGTCCAGCGCGCCAAGGCTTTCGGCGCTGTTGCCGCTGCGCCCGAAAGAGATCACCAGCGGGCGAAGGCCGGGGCGCAGGTGGTGGGCGGGCATCGCCACCAGATCGGTCGACGGGACCGAACGCACCGCCATTCCCCGGAATTCCGGGATCGCGGCGGCCACCAGGTCGCCCACAAAGGCCGAGGTGCCCGCGCCGCTCAGCCAGATCTGCTGCGCGCCGCTGCCGGCGATCCAGTTGCGCAGCTCCGGCGCGCCGCGGGCGATGACCGGCGCCCAGGCGCGCCAGATTGCCGGTTGGGCCAGGATCTCGCGCCCGGTGGCGCAGCTGGAAAGGTCGAATGCCGGTGCCGCCATGTCAGAGCGTTCTTGTCACTTTGGCCAGCATGTCCGGCGTATCCGGGTCAAAACCCAGCGCCAGCGCCACGTCAAGGATGATCGGGTAGCAGGCGAACAGCAAAACCGCCGCCGCCGCCGCCGGGGTCAGCCCGACCGCGCACATGTCGTCCACCGACAGGCGCAACACCTGCGCGCCGGCTTGCGTGAAGCGCTGCTGGGCGGTGTCGAGACTGTCGTGGGTGACCGCTTCGCCGGCGTCCAGGATCAGCACTGTCAGCGGTTTGGTGACCAGTTGCAGCGGGCCGTGCAGGACTTCGGATGCCGAGTAGGCCTCGGCGTGCAGGGCGCAGGTTTCCTTGAGCTTCAGCGCGACCTCGTGGGCGGCGCCGAACCCCGCGCCGCGCCCGATCACATAGACGTTTTCGGCCCGCGCCAGCGCCCCGGCCAACTGGCCCGCCCGGGGGTGGCTGTCGCGCAGACAGTCGGCCCGAAAAGCCCTGGCCGCCTGTTCGCAGGCCTGGCGGTAGCCCGGCTTCAGCGCCGCCAAAAGCGCCATTCCGGCCGCAACAGAGCCTATGACCGTCTTGGTCGCCGGCACTGCGCGTTCCGGCCCCGCCGCGATCGGGATGGTCAGGTCGGCGGCCTCTTCCACCGGCGAGCCGGGCGCGTTGGTCAGCGCCAGAACCGTGGCGCCGCAGTCGCGCGCGCGCCGGGCCGAGGTCACCAGGTCGTCGCTGGCGCCGGACTGCGACACCACCAGAACCCCGGCGTCGGCCAGCGCGACCCCGCCGCCCAGCGAGAACACCGAAGGCGGCAGGCTGGTCATCGGGATGCCCAGTTCGCGCATGAATTCGTATGACAGGATATTTGCCGCCGCGTCCGAACTGCCGCGGGCCACGGTGTAGATCGCCCTGAGCGCGCCGGGCGTCAGGTGGTCCGAGGGCGCGGCGGTCGCCAGCACGCTGCGGGCGAACACCGCCGGCGCTTCGCCGGTTTCGGCGCGCATGAAGCGGCCCGGATCCTGTGTCGTCTGGATGGTCATTGGCGTCTACCCCCGGGGTTGTCGCAGATTGTAGCTGTCGAACCGCGCCCAGGTTTCGCCGAGATCGACGATCCGGCCTTCCAGCCGGGCCTGGTCTATGGCCATGGCGGCGATCCCCGCTTCCATAGCGTCCACGACCGACACCGGCAGGCCCTGGGCTTCGCCGCGAAGATATTGCGCGATGTCATGCACCATCAGTTCGTCGGCGCCGTAGTGGCCGTGGCCGGTGCCCAGCGCGGTATAGTCCTTGTCCACCACGCGTTCGTTGTTGCGCGCGTCGGTGACCCGCAGATAGCCGCGCACGAAATCGCCTTCGGCCATGCCGCGCGATCCGATCACGCAGAACCGGCGGTGTTCGTCGGGCACGTTCAGGTTGGTGTGAAAGGCCAGCGACGCGCCGCTTTCATATTCCAGAATGGCGGTCTGGCAGTCGATGATGTCGCCATCGCCGCGGAACGGATCGTCGGTGCCGTTCCAGACCGATTTCTTGACGTGGTAGACATCATGAGCGGAATTTTCGGTGGGCGCGTTCGCCGGGAGGAAGAAGCGCCGCCCGCCGAAGCTGGCCACGCGCCGCGGCCGCGAGCCGGTGATCATGTTGTAGAGATCCAGGTCGTGACAGCATTTTTCCAGCATGAAGCCGCCGGAATGCTTCACCATCCGCCGCCAGTCGCGCATGAAAAACGCGCCGTGGTAGGGGCCGATATGTTCGCTGGCCTCCAGTGATGAAATCTCGCCGATGCGGCCCTCGGCGATGGCGGCGCGCAGATCCACCATGTGGCGCGCGTAGCGCAGCACCAGCCCGACCATCAGCTGTTCGGTGCCGTGTTCGGCCAGCAGTTCGGCCAGGGCCCAGGTCTGGTCCATGGTGGTGACCACCGGCTTTTCGGTGAACATCCGCACCCCGGCTTCCAGCCCGGCGCGGATCTGGTCAAGGTGGAATTCGTTGGGAGAGCCCACAAAGAACAGGTCTGGCCGGGTTTCCTCCAGCATCCGTTCGACGCTGTCAAACCCCGGGATGTCGGCGCCCAGAGCGTCCAGAAAAGCTGGTTGAGGGTCGAAATAGCCGACGAACTCGACCTCGGGCATTTCCTGCTTGAGGATCGAAAGAACATGGGTGGCCCGAAGCCCGACCCCGGCGGTGACGACTTTCATTTACGCGGCCTTTCCGTTTGCTATTTGACCAGGTTGGGGGCCTTCTTGCGGCGCATCACCTTGCCGTCGCCGGCAAAGACGTGGCAGTCGGCGGGGTCGACCTCGAGGGTGATCTGCCCGCCTTCGGCAATCGCCGCATCGCCGTCGAGGGCGGCGCAAAACCGGGTGGTGTCGGCGATATGGCCATAGGTCATCGACTGCCCGCCCAACCGTTCGAGCACCGAAACCTGCAGCGCCAGGCCGATGTCGTTTTCGGAAAGCCGGACGTTTTCCGGGCGAATGCCCACTTCGACCCGGTCGCCCGCCTTGGCGCCGGCGTGATCCACCGGCAGCGACAGCGCCGTGCCGCCATCCAACTCCACATGCAGCCCGGTATCGTCGCCGCCCTTCACCGTGGCGGGCACCAGGTTCATGTTCGGCTGGCCGATAAAGCCGGCGACGAACTTGGTCTGCGGGTGGTGGTAAAGCTCCATCGGGGTGCCGAACTGTTCGACGAAGCCGTCCTTGAGCACCACGATCCGGTCGGCCATGGTCATGGCCTCGATCTGGTCGTGGGTGACATAGACCATGGTGGCGTTCAGTTCCTTGTGAAGCTGCGCCAGTTCGACCCGCATGTCGCCGCGCAGCGCCGCGTCGAGGTTGGAAAGCGGTTCGTCGAACAAAAAGATCTTGGGGTTGCGCACGATCGAGCGGCCGATGGCGACGCGCTGGCGCTGGCCACCGGACAGCTGGCCGGGCTTGTGGGTCAGCCGGTCGGTCAGCTTCAGGATCTCGGCGGCACGTTCGACGCGCTGGCTGAGTTCGGGTTCCGCCACCTTTTGCACGCGCAGCGGAAAGGCAATGTTTTCAAACACCGTCAGGTGCGGATAAAGCGCATAGGACTGGAACACCATTGAAATGCCCCGGTCCACCGGGTGCAGGCCGCTCACGTCCTGACCGTCGATGACGATCGCGCCGCTGGTGGCTTCTTCCAGCCCGGCGATGATGCGCAGCAGGGTCGATTTTCCGCAGCCTGAAGGGCCGACGAAAACCACGAATTCGCGGTCGCGGATCGAAAGGTTGATATCGTGAAGCACCTTGGCCGAACCAAAGGACTTGTTCACCATTTGCAAATCGAGCGTCGCCATTTTCTACCCCGGTAAGTGGTGGGCAGGCGACGCGTGGCCGCCTGCCCGGGTGTCGTCTACTTGATGTCTTCGAGTTCCTCGGCGGCGATGGCCACCAGGTTCTCGGCGGTATCTTCCTTCAGGATGATCCCCTGCACCATGTTGGTGAACACCGATTGGGTGGACTTGAAATCGGTGACCAGTGGCTCGGGTCCGCCGGTGGCGATGCCATCGACAAAGACCTGCCAGAACGGATCGTCCTTGTAGTAGGGGTTTTCGATGCCGATCTTTTCATACTGCATGATCGGCGTCAGGCCCCAGCTCTTGTCGAGGTCGTACTGGGCTTCGCCCGACGACAGCCGGCGCGCGAGTTCCATCGCCAGGTCTTCGGTGCCCGACCCCTTGAACACGGCGATCGAGTCGGTGATCAGGATGGTGCCCGATTTGCCATGCGGCCCGGCCGGCACCGGCACGACCTTCTGATTGATGCTTTCCTTGTGCTGGCCACGACCCCAGGGCCCGTTGATATACATGGCGATCTGGCCGTCGTTGAACAGATCTTTCAGCTGGTCGCGTTCCCAGGCGGTGGGGCCTTCCTGCGAAACTTCGGCCAGTTTGCCGTAGAACTCGAGCGTTTCGACGGTTTCCGGACTGTTCAGAAGCACCTCGCCGGTGTCGGGATCCAGCACCTTGCCGCCGTTGGAATAGAGATAGTTCAGGAACTGGTGCTGGGTGTTGTCAAAGTCCTTGGCGGCCAGGCCGATCCCGGCGGCATCGGTGTTGTCCACCACCGCCTTGGCCAGGTTGTAAAGGTCGTCCCAGGTGGCCGGCGCGTCGCAGGACTGGCCCGCGGCTTCGATCAGGTCGCAGTTCATGTAGAGACCCTTGGTGGAAAACGCATGCGGGAAGCCCCAGAACTTGCCGCCGTTGGACACCGTCGCCAGAACGCCCGGCTGGTAGACCGCCTGCTGATCGGCGGGAATGTCCACCGGCAGGATCAGGTCGTTGTCGGCCATCTGTTTCAGCGTGCGCGACCCCATATAGGCAAGCCCCGGCGGGTCGCCCGCGGCGGCCAGCGTCAGGGATTTGTCCTGGCAGGTGCCCCAGGGAACCGCCTCGGCATTGACGGTGACGCCGGGGTTGTCGGCCTCGAACTGGGAAATCACTTTCTGATCGGCTTCGCGAATCTCGCCGCCGCACATGATCATCTGCACGACCTGGGCCTGCGCCGAAATCGTGGTGCTGCCCAACAGCACCGCGCCGATGGTAATGAGTTTAAGGTGTTTCATGTGACTAGGATCCTCCTTGTGGTTATTTGATTGGTCACTCTTTCACCGCACCGGCCGTCAGACCGGCGACGAGGTGTTTCTGCAGGAACAGGAAAACGATCATGACCGGCAGCACGCCAACCAGCGCGGCGGCCATCATTTCGTTCCAGGCGACGGACTGGTATCCGACGAATTCGAACAGACCCGCGGGCAGGGGCTGGTATTCGCGCACCTGGTTGAAGGTGATCGCGAACAGGAATTGCTGGGCATAGGCGCCGATGAACACCGCGACGCCGACCACGATCAGCCCCGGGGTGGCCAGCGGCAGCACAACCCGGCGCAGCGTATACATGCGGCTGGCGCCATCGACATAGGCGGCCTCTTCCAGCTCGACCGGGATCTTTTCCAGATAGGAGCGCAGCAGCCAGATGCCGGTGGGGATCAGAAAGGCGACGCCGGGCACGATCATCGCCCAGTAGGTGTTCAACAGCCCCAGCGTGCGCAGCACCCGGTAAAGCGGGATCAGCAGCACCGCGCCGGAAAACATGTTCACCCCCAGGAACCCGCCCAGGCTGGCGGCCTTGAACGGAAAGTCCAGCCGCGCATAGGCATAGGCCGCGGGCACCACGATCACCATGGTGATCGCCGTCACCGACCCGGCGATGAACAGGCTGTTCATGATGTAGCGCCCCAACAGCGGCACGGTTGTCCAGATCGTCCGGTAGGCCTCAAAGGTGAAATCGTCGCCCCAGAACTGGTAGGGCGTGCGGAACAGGTGTTCGAGCGGCTTCAGAGACGTTAGGAACATCTCGAGAAAGGGTGCCAGCATGAACAGCAGAAAGAAGAAGATGCAGACGTAGATCAGGACGGTTTGCCAGGGCGAATAGCGGTCCATGTCACTTGCTCCCGAATTTCTTGTTCAGCTTGGCCAGTGCGAAAAGGTAGACCAGCGAGAACCCCGACAGCAGCACCACGATGATCACCGCGCGCGCAGCCCCCTTGCCGAACTTGAAGTTGGCAATCGCGGTCTTGTAGGTGTCGACGATGAGGGTGGTTGTGGCCGATCGCGGGCCGCCTTCGGTCAGAATCCAGATCACCTCGAAGGAATTGAAGGTCCAGATCGCCGAAAGCAGCATCATAGACACTATTACAGGGAAAATCTGCGGTATCGTGATCCGGCGGAACCGATACCAGCGCGACGCGCCATCAACATAGGCGGCTTCGTACAGGTCGCGCGAAATCCCCTGCATGGCGGCCAGGAAGAACAGCGACACCATCGGCGTGCCGACCCAGACATCGGTGACGATGGCCGACCAGAAGGCGCTGTTCTTGTAGGCCAGAAACTCGAACGGGCCATCAAGGATGCCCAGCCGTTGACCGATACCGGCGATCGCGCCGAAATGCCCATTGTAGAGCCAGAGCCAGCCGATACACCCGATGGCCACCGGGATCACCCAGGGCGGCATCACCAGCACCCGGAACAGCCCGCGCCCCGGCACCTTGGCGTTCAGCAGCGTCGCGCCGATCAGCCCGAGGATGACCTTGAACGACACCGAAAAGAACATCCAGTAGAAGGTCCGCCCGATGGTCTTGTTGAATTTGCGGCTGGACAGCAGGTCGTTGTAGTTCTTCAGGCCGATATACTGTTCGCCGCCCAGCGTGGCCTTCATGAACGACAGGCGCACGGTTTCCGCCAGCGGCCAGGCCACGATCAGCAGGATGAAGATCAGCGCCGGCGTGATCAGAAGCCAGGCAAAGGTCTTTTCGGAAATCGCCTGGCGCTTTCTGGCAATGTCGCGCGCAACGTCGGTTGTCATCCCAGCCCCCCGGTTAAAGACCACCCCGCTTGCGGGGCGTCCGATTGTTCCCGCCAAAATAATACCGATTCGTTTTTGAAATGCTACCTTTAGGATACCAAAACAGAGCCCAAAGCTGGCCAAACGTTAATGCCATGAAATTATGATATAATTTGTAATTTATGGCGGTGGTCTACAGCGGCTTGGAAAATTTTGGTCTTATAATCTAAGCCCAATCGGGTTAAGATCTGTTCATGGACGAATCAGGCTTCACTCGATTTTTCGACCCCGGCCAATGGCTGCAGCCAAGCCGCGGGCCGCGCTATGAACAGCTGGCCCGGCACATCGGCGCGGCGATCCGCAACGCCGCTCTGGCGGCTGGCACCCAGCTGCCGCCGGAACGCGAAATCGCCGCCCTGGCCGATGTATCGCGGGTCACCGTGCGCAAGGCGATCGCGCGGCTGGTTGACGAAGGGCTGGTCGAACAGCGGCGTGGATCCGGGTCTTACGTGCGCGATCTTGGCGGCGAACAGAAGCTGGAACACATGCTGTCGACGCTGACGTCGTTCACCGACTACATGCGCCGGCGCGGGATCGAACCGGATTCGCGGGTGCTCTCGGCCGGGCTGTTCGCGCCCGACCCGACTGAAATGGTCGCGCTCGGGCTGGGCGCGGGCGATACCGTGGCGCGGGTGCGCCGGCTGCGCACCGCCGATGGCACGCCGATGGCGATCGAGGCCAGCAGCCTGCCGTCCGACATCCTGCCGCGCCCCGAAGAGGTCGGCACCTCGCTATACGAGGTTCTTGGCCGTTACGGCCGCGCGCCGGTGCGGGCCATGCAGCGGATCAACGCCTGTTCCATCGACGACCCGGATGCGACCCTGATGGGCTTGCCGGTGGGCAGCGCCGTGCTGAAGATCGACCGCACCGGCTATCTGCAAAGCGGACGGCCGATCGAGTTCACCACCGGGCTGTATCGTGGCGATATCTACGATTTCGTCGCCGAACTGCGGTTGGAGCATCGCCGCCGATGACCGGACCCCGGGCCAGCCTGGACGCCAGGATCACTGCGCAGGGCGAAATCGCCTGCGAACTGCGGCTGCGCGGCGGTCCGGACATCGCCGATCCGGTGCTGTGTTTTTCGCTGCTCGACCGGCCCGAGATCCTGTCGGGCGCCGAGGTCGTCGAACAGCTTGGCGGGTTCTGCGCGCTGCGCTTGCCCGGGTGGTTGCGGGCCGATGCGCCGCTGCGGTTTCGCCTGCGCTACGCGGCGCATGTAGACAAGATCATGAACCGCGCCTGGCTGCCGCTCGGGGCCTATCTGCGCCGGGACGACGGCACGACCGAGCCGGTCGGGTTGCCGAAGAGCGGCGTCAGATCGGCAGCCCCGTTGCCCCCGGTGCCAGACAGCGATCACCTGCTCCTGGTGCCGCCGCCAAAGACCTGGACGCCGGCGGGCGGCAGCGTGGCCGTGACGGACTTTGAGTTGGAAGATAACAGTATCTATTTCAGGGAATTTCTCCAGGTTGACGATTTTGCCTGCCGCACCGGGCTTGGGCCATTTCTGGGGGCGCAGGGGCTGGCCCTTCGGGTGGTGGCGGACCCGGAAATCGGCGCGGGCGCCCATGCGATCGACATTTCCGGCGACGGGGTGA
>JAJRUE010000042.1 GCA_024277955.1 Alphaproteobacteria bacterium
GATCGCGCGCCCGATGGCGATGGGCTATGTGGGAAGCGAACACGCGGTTGACGGCACGCGGATAATGGGCGAGGTGCGCGGCAAGCGGCTGCCCGCCGTGGTGTCGCCAATGCCGTTCCGGCCGTCGAACTACAAACGTTGAACACGAGGAGATACAGATGAAATTCACCGAGGAACATGAGTGGCTCGAGGTCGAGGGCGACCTTGTGGTCGTGGGCATCACCGAACACGCCAGCGAACAGCTGGGCGATATCGTTTTCGTCGAGGTGCCCGAGGTCGGAACCACCGTGACCAAGGGTGACGAGGTGGTGGTGATCGAGAGCGTCAAGGCGGCGTCCGACATCCTGGCCCCGCTCGACGGCGAGATTGTCGAAGTGAACAGCGCGCTTGAGGACAACCCCGGTCTGGTCAACGAGGATCCCGCCGGCAAGGGCTGGTTCTTCAAGATGAAGGTCGAGGATCTTTCGGCGCTCGACGACTACATGGACGAAGCCGAATACAAGGACTTCATCGACTGATCGAATGGCCCGGCCACCGCCGGGCCATGCCTTCGGCGAGGATATTTTTGAAAAGAAGAAGGGGGCAGGGGCTCTCTTCCTTGAAGCGAGGATCGGTCATGCCTTTCAAGCCCACGGACTATCTGCCGTATGACTTTGCCAACCGTCGTCATATCGGGCCGAGCCCGGCCGAGATGGCGGAGATGCTGGAGGTTCTGGGGGTCAGTTCGCTCGATGAGCTGATCGACCAGACGGTGCCCGAAAGCATCCGCCAGGCCGAGCCGCTGGATTTCGGCAAGCCCAAGAGCGAGCGCGGGTTGCTGTATGAAATGCGGCAGGTGGCGAAGAAGAACAAGGTGTTCACCACCATGATCGGCATGGGCTATCACGGCACCGTCACCCCGCCTGCGATCCAGCGCAACATCCTCGAAAACCCGGCCTGGTATACCGCCTACACCCCCTATCAGCCCGAGATCAGCCAGGGGCGGCTGGAAGCGCTGCTGAACTATCAGACGATGATCACCGATCTGACCGGGCTGGACATCGCCAATGCCTCGCTGCTGGACGAAGCCACGGCGGCGGCCGAGGCGATGACAATGGCGCAGCGGGTGGCGAAATCGAAGGCCAGCGCCTTTTTCGTCGATGAAAACTGTCATCCGCAGAACATCGACGTGATCCGGACCCGCGCGGCCCCGCTTGGGATCGAGGTGATCGTCGGCGCGCCCGAGGAGATGGACGCCGAAAGGGTGTTCGGGGCGGTGTTCCAGTATCCGGGCACCTACGGGCATCTGCGCGATTTCACGGCGCAGATGGAGGCGCTGCACGCGGCCCGCGCCGTGGGCATCGTGATCGCCGATCCGCTGGCGCTGACGCTTCTGAAGGAGCCGGGCGCGATGGGGGCGGATATTGCCGTGGGGTCGACCCAGCGCTTCGGGGTGCCTCTGGGGTTCGGCGGGCCGCATGCCGCCTATATGGCGTGTCGCGACAAGATGAAACGCGCCATGCCGGGGCGCATCGTCGGCGTGTCCATCGACAGCCACGGCCATGCGGCCTATCGGTTGTCCTTGCAGACCCGCGAACAACATATCCGGCGCGAAAAGGCCACCAGCAACGTGTGCACGGCGCAGGCGCTGCTGGCGGTGATGGCCAGCTTTTACGCGGTGTTCCACGGGCCCGAGGGGCTCAAGGCCATTGCCCAGCGCATCCATCGCAAGACCGACCGTCTGGCGCGCGGGCTGGAGGCGGGGGGCTTCACCGTCGAGCCGGAATATTTCTTTGACACCATTACCGTCGATGTGGGGCCGATGCAGGGCGTGATCTACAACGCCGCGCTGGCCGAGCGGATCAACCTGCGCAGGATCGGTGACACGCGCCTGGGCATCACGCTGGATGAAACCACCCGGCGCGACAATATCGAAGGGGTGTGGCGCGCCTTCGGGTTGAACCACGACCATGACGATTTCGCCGCCGACTATCACCGGATCAACCCGGAAATGGGCCGCAGGACCGACTATCTGACCCATCCGGTGTTCCACATGAACCGCGCCGAAACCGAGATGATGCGCTACATGCGCCGGCTGGCCGACCGCGACCTGGCGCTGGACCGGGCGATGATCCCGCTGGGGTCATGCACCATGAAGCTGAACGCGGCCGCCGAGATGATGCCGATCAGCTGGCCCGAGTTTGCCAACATCCACCCCTTTGCCCCGCGCGACCAGGTGCAGGGCTATTGCCGGATGATCGACGATCTTTCCGAAAAGCTGTGCGAGATCACCGGTTATGACGCCATGTCGATGCAGCCCAATTCCGGGGCGCAGGGCGAATATTCGGGCCTTTTGACCATCCGCGCCTACCACCATGCGCGCGGCGAAGACCAGCGCGACATCTGCCTGATCCCGGTCTCCGCCCACGGCACCAACCCCGCCAGCGCGCAGATGGCGGGGATGAAGGTGGTGGTGGTGAAATCCGACGACCACGGCAATATCGACCTGGCCGATTTCCGCGCCCGGGCCGAAGAAGCGGGCGAAAACCTGGCCGCCTGCATGATCACCTATCCGTCGACGCATGGGGTCTTTGAAGACACGGTGCGCGAGGTCTGCGCCATCACCCATGAACATGGCGGGCAGGTCTATATCGATGGGGCCAACCTGAACGCCATGGTCGGGTTGGTGAAATTCGGCGAGATCGGCGGCGATGTGAGCCACCTGAACCTGCACAAGACCTTTGCCATCCCGCATGGCGGCGGCGGCCCCGGCATGGGGCCGATCGGGGTCAAGGCGCATCTGGCGCCGTTCCTGCCGGGCCATTTCACGCTGGAAGGGCGCGAGGGGCCGGTTTCCGGCGCGCCCTACGGCAGCGCCTCGATCCTGCCGATCAGCTGGGCTTATGTGCTGATGATGGGGGGCGCGGGGCTGACCAATGCCTCGAAGGTGGCGATCCTGAACGCCAACTACATCGCCAAGCGGCTTGAGGGCGCCTATGACGTGCTGTTCAAGGGCGAAAACGGGCGTGTGGCGCATGAATGCATCCTGGATACCCGGCCCTATGCCGACAGCGCGCATGTGACGGTGGACGATATCGCCAAGCGGCTGATGGACTGCGGCTTTCATGCCCCGACCATGAGCTGGCCGGTGGCCGGGACGCTGATGGTGGAACCCACCGAAAGCGAAACCAAGGCCGAACTGGACCGGTTCTGCGAGGCGATGCTGGCAATCCGCGCCGAGATTGCGGCCGTCGAAAAGGGCGAGATGGATGCGGAAAACAACCCGCTCAAGAACGCGCCGCACACGGTGCAGGATCTGGTCGCCGACTGGGACCGGCCCTACAGCCGCGAACAGGGCTGCTTCCCGCCGGGTTCGTTCCGGGTCGACAAATACTGGCCGCCAGTGGGGCGCGTCGACAACGTCTATGGCGACCGGCATCTGGTGTGTACCTGCCCGCCGCTGGAAGCCTACGCCGAATAGACGCCGGAAACACCGGAAACCCCGGCCCCGGCCCGATTCGGGCCGGGGTTTTCTGCGCCTCGCCGGCGGCGAATTGCTGCAATGCGGCGACGCCGGGGAAATAAATTTCGTAAAATGAATGCGTAATTGATTTGGGTCAAAGCCACCGGGCGCCTGGGGCCGCAGAATCTCTGTAACTTACGGAGACTGCTGTGCCCAAGACCACCCTGCCTGTTCTGCGCCACCTCGTGGCGGCGCTGTTGTTTTGTCTGCTGAGCCTGTCTGCCGCGATTGCGGGAAACGCGCCGGTTCTTGCCACCTATCTCGACAAGGTCGACCCTGCGAACATCGTGCCCGGCGCCGATGCCTTTGGCGATATCCGCCCGGATGTTCCGGTGGCGCCGGTGCTTAAGGGCGGCGAAACGCTGGGCTATGCCTTCGTGACCTCGGATTTCGTGGGCACTACGGGCTATTCCGGCAAGCCGATCCACATCGTCGTCGGCATTTCGCCCGATGCGGTGATTACCGGCGCGGCGCTGGTCAAGCATTCCGAACCGATCGTGCTGGTGGGCATTCCCGAAGCCAAGATCCGCAAGATGATCACCGGCTATGTCGGCACCGACCTGCGCCAGGAGGTCGCCGAAAGCGGCTCGGCCCACGAACTCGACATCATTTCCGGGGCGACGGTGACGGTCATGGTGATCGAGGATTCGGTTATCCGCGCCTCGGTCCGGGTGGCGCGCGCGCTTGGGCTGGGCGGGCTGGCGCCGGCGGTGGCGCGCGAAGGGCCGAAATACGCCATCGACACCACGCTGGACGAAACCGCCGACTGGGCCGAGCTGGCCGGGATCGGGGCGATCCGGCGGCTGACGCTGGACGTGGGCCAGATCAACGCCGCGTTCGAGGCCAACGGCGACGCCAAGGCGATCAAGCGGCCCGAACCGGGCGATCCGGCCGAAACCTATATCGACCTGAACGTGGCGCTGGTCAGCGTGCCCTCGATCGGGCGGTCGCTGCTGGGCGATGCCGAATACAGGAACCTGACCGAATGGCTGGACGACGGCGACCAGGCGATCCTGATCGCCGGGCGCGGGCGCTATTCGTTCAAGGGATCCGGCTATGTGCGCGGCGGCATCTTTGATCGCATTTCGCTGTTGCAGGATGACGCGACGGTGCGGTTTCGCGACCGGATGCACAAGCGTCTGGGCGAAATCGCCGCCCCCGGCGCCCCCAGCTTTACCGAGATCGACCTGTTCAAGATCCCGGCCGGGACGGAATTCGATCCGACCAAGCCCTGGCGTCTGCAGCTGCTGGTGCAGCGCGCCGTGGGGGCGGTGGAAAAGCGTTTTCTGACCTTCGATCTGGGCTATCGGCTGCCGGACAAATACCTGGTGCGCATCGATGCACCGGCCCCCGCGGCGGTCACCAGCCAGCCCGACGCCGAAGCCGCCGCCAAGGCCGCCCTGTGGAAACGCATCTGGTTCGAGCGGCGCTACCAGATCGGCGGGCTGCTGGCGATGCTGACGATCCTGACCGGGGTGTTCTTTTTCCAGGTCCAGGTCACGCGCAACGAACGCGCCCTGTTCTGGTTCCGGATGAGCTTTCTGAGCGTGACGCTGGTTTTCCTGGGCTGGTATGCCAACGCCCAGCTTTCGGTGGTGAACCTGATGGCGCTGGCCGGCGCGCTGCGCGAAGGCTTCACCTGGGATGCCTTCCTGCTGGATCCGCTGATCTTCATCCTGTGGTCGTCGGTGGCGGTGGCGCTGATCTTCTGGGGGCGCGGCGCCTATTGCGGCTGGCTGTGCCCGTTCGGGGCGCTGCAGGAAATCACCAACCGGATCGCACGCTTCTTCAAGGTGCCGCAGATCCGCCTGCCCTGGGGGCTGCACGAACGGCTGTGGCCGATCAAGTATCTGATCTTTCTGGGGCTGTTCGGGGTGTCCATGGCCTCGATCCCGCTGGCCGAACACTATGCCGAGGTCGAGCCGTTCAAGACTTCGATCATCCTGAAATTCCAGCGCAGCTGGCCCTACCTGGCCTATGTCGGGGTGCTGCTGTTCGCCGGGCTGTTCATCGAACGGTTCTACTGCCGCTACCTGTGCCCGCTTGGCGGCGCGCTGGCGATCCCCGCCCGCATGCGCATGTTCGACTGGCTCAAGCGCTATCGGGAATGCGGCAACCCCTGCCAGACCTGCGCCAACGAATGCCCGGTGGATGCCATCCACCCCACCGGCGAGATCAACCCCAACGAATGTGTCGACTGCCTGCACTGCCAGGTTCTGTATCAGAGCTCTGCCAAATGCCCGGTGGTCATCAAGCAACTCAAGCGGCGCGCACGCGATCACGCCGCGAACGAATCCGGCCGGGCCGCAATGGAGCGTGCCCTGGCCGTGCAATCCGGGAAAAAGGAGACCCGAAATGTCTGACAAGGAAAATGCCATGACCGTGACCCGCAGGGGCTTGCTGGGTGCCACCGCCGGTGGCGCGCTGGCGGCCACCACGACCGCAAGCTGGCTTGCCAGCAGCCGGGCCGCAAGGGCCGAAGCAACCGCCAAGTTCAACGCCGAGCCGGGTGAACTGGACGAATATTACGGCTTCTGGTCCTCGGGCCAGACCGGGGAACTGCGCATCCTCGGCTTTCCGTCGATGCGCGAACTGATGCGGGTGCCGGTCTTCAACCGCGACAGCGCCACCGGCTGGGGCATCACCAACGAAAGCCTCAAGATCCTGACCGAAGGCCTGCTGCCGGAGTCCAAGGAATTCCTGGCCAAGCGCGGCAAGGTCACCTACGACAACGGCGACCTGCACCACCCGCACATGTCGTTCACCGACGGCACCTATGACGGGCGCTACCTGTTCTGCAACGACAAGGCCAACACCCGGGTCGCGCGCATCCGCTGCGACGTGATGAAGGTGGACAAGATCATCCAGATCCCCAACGCCCAGGATATCCACGGGCTGCGGCCGCAGAAATACCCGCGCACCGGCTATGTCTTTGCCAACGGCGAACACGAAACCCCGCTGGTGAACGATGGCACGGTGCTGGATGATCCGTCGCAATATGTGAACATCTTCACCGCCATCGACGGCGACACCATGGAAGTCGCCTGGCAGGTGATCGTCAGCGGCAACCTCGACAACTGCGACGCCGACTATCAGGGAAAATACGCCTTTGCGTCCAGCTACAACTCGGAAATGGGCGTCAACCTGGAAGAGATGACCGCCAACGAGATGGACCACGTGGTCGTGTTCAACATCAAGGAGATCGAGAAAGGCATCGCCAACGGCGACTACCAGGTGCTGAACGGCGTCAAGGTGATCGACGGGCGCAAGGGCAAGAACAAGAACTACACCCGCTACATCCCGATCCCCAACAGCCCGCACGGCGTCAACACCGCGCCCGACAAGCGCCACGTGATGATTGCCGGCAAGCTGTCGCCGACGGTGTCGGTGATCGACGTGCAGAAGGTGGACAAACTGTTCGAAAGTGACATCGACCCGCGTTCGGCCGTGGTCGCGGAACCGGAACTGGGCCTGGGTCCGCTCCACACCGCCTTTGACGGCAAGGGCCATGCCTATACCACGCTGTTCCTCGACAGCCAGGTGGTCAAGTGGGACATCGACAAGGCGATCCGGGCCTATGCCGGCGAAGATGTCGACCCGATCCTCGACAAGGTGGACGTGCAGTATCAGCCCGGCCACAACCACTCGTCCATGGGGGAAACCCTGGAAGCGGACGGCAAATGGGTGATCTCGCTCAACAAGTTCTCGAAGGACCGGTTCATCAACGTCGGCCCGCTGAAGCCCGAGAACGAACAGCTGATCGACCTGTCCGGCGACAGGATGAAGGTGGTGCACGACGGCCCGACCTTTGCCGAGCCGCATGACGCGATCATCGTTCGGCGCGACATCGTCAACCCGGTCAACGTCTGGTCGCGCGATGATCCGATGTTCGCCGATGCGCGCGCCCAGGCGGCGGCTGACGGCGTGGATCTGGAAAGCGATGACGTGGTGATCCGCGATGGCAACAAGGTGCGGGTCTACATGACTTCGCAAGCGCCGGTCTTTGGCCTTGAGAAATTCACGGTCAAGCAGGGCGACGAGGTGACCGTCTATGTCACCAACCTTGATGACATCGACGACGTGACCCACGGCTTCACCATTTCCAACCACAATATCGCGATGGAGATCGGACCCCAGGCGACCGCCTCGGTGACGTTTACCGCCGATATTCCGGGGGTGGACTGGTACTACTGCCAGTGGTTCTGCCACGCGCTGCACATGGAAATGCGCGGCCGGATGCTGGTCGAGCCGGCCTGAGCCGAAAAACAGGAGAGCCTGCGTTGAAACCGAACCCCCGACCCCTTGTGAGCTGGCTTGCGGCAGTGCTGCTGTTCGCGCTTCTTGGTGCGTGGGGCGCGGCGGCGGCGGCCGAAAGGCCGGTGTCACCGGGGCCGGGGGCCTTGGCGCGGGCGGTGAAAATGGCCGAGGCGGGGGATGTCCTTCGCCTCGGCGCCGGCACCTATTCGGGCGATGTCGTCGTGGACCGGCCGCTGACCATAACCGGCAACCCCGGCACGGTCATCGAGGGCAGCGGCACCGCCAGCGTGATCGTGGTGCAGGCGCCCGATGTCACCCTGCGCGGCCTGCTGATCCGCGGCTCTGGCAGTTCGAACCAGGCGCTGGATGCGGCGGTTCGGCTGGTCAAGGGCGCGGACCGGGCGCAGGTGCTTGGCAACACGCTGGTCGGCAACCTGATCGGTGTCGACGTGCACGGCGCGCGCGACGCGCGGGTTGCGGGCAACGCGATCACCGGGCGGCTTGACCGGCGGATGAACGACCGGGGCAACGGCATCTACGTCTGGAACGCGCCGGGTCTGGTGGTCGAAGACAACGACATCCGGTTCGGGCGCGACGGCATTTTCGTGAACACCAGCCGCGACGGCATCTTCCGCGGCAACCGTTTTCGCGACCTGCGGTTCGCGGTGCATTACATGTATGCGCGCGACAGTGAAATTTCGGGCAACCTTTCGCAGGGCAACCACCTGGGCTACGCGGTGATGTTTTCCGACAACGTCACCATTGCCGACAATGTTTCGCTGGGCGACCGCGACTACGGCATCATGCTGAACTACACCAACAAGAGCCGGATCAGCGGCAACCTGGTGCGCCGGGCGCAGGAAAAATGCATCTTCGTCTATAACGCCCACAAGAACGAGATCACCGGCAACCGGCTGGAAGGCTGCGGCATCGGCATCCACTTTACCGCCGGTTCCGAACGCAACACGGTGACCGGCAATGCCTTTGTCGGCAACCGCACGCAGGTGAAATACGTGGGCACCAGGTGGATCGACTGGTCGGCAGACGGGCGCGGCAATTACTGGAGCAACTTCGCTGCTTACGACCTGAACCGCGATGGCATCGCCGAAGACACCTTTCGCCCCAATGACGCGGTGGACCGGGTGCTTTGGACCCAGCCGGCGGCGCGGCTGCTGCTGGGCTCGCCCGCGGTGCAGCTGGTGCGCTGGTCGCAGTCGGCCTTTCCGTCGCTCTTGTCGGGCGGGGTGATCGATTCGCACCCCTTGATGCGACCCGTCGAAATCGAAATCCCCGACTGGGAGGCAACCCATGCCAACTGAGCAACTGGAAATCCGCGAGGCGCTGAAGCTGCGCGACGGGCGCGCGACGGTGGATCGCGTCAGCCTGACGCTGGCGGCGGGCGAACGCATGGCGCTGCTGGGCCATAACGGCGCCGGCAAGACCACGCTGATCCGCATGATCCTGGGGCTGACCGCAATCGACGGCGGCGAAATTTCGGTCTTTGGCGCTGCGCCCGGCGATGCCCGCGCTCGGCGTCTGTGCGCCTACCTGCCCGAAAGCGTGAGTTTTCCCAAGGCGCTCAGCGGGCGCGAACAGCTGCGCCTGTTCGCCCGGCTGGCGGATGAGCCGCTTTCTGTGGTCGATCCGCTGCTTGAACGGGTCGGGCTGGCCGACGCCGCCGGCCGCAGGATCGGCACCTATTCCAAGGGCATGCGCCAACGGCTGGGGCTGGCGCAGGTGATGATCGGGCGTCCGCGCCTGGTGCTGCTGGACGAACCGACAAGCGGGCTCGACCCGATCTCGCGGCACGACTTTTACGATATCGTGGACGACCTGGTGGCGCGCGGAGCGGCGGTTCTGGTGTCGTCGCATGCGCTCACCGAACTGGAGGCCCGCACCGACCGCATCGCCATCCTTCGCGAGGGCGCGCTGGTGGCGCTGGACAGCCTGGCCAACCTGCGCCGCCGGGCGCATCTGCCGATCCGCCTGCGCATCACCGCCCATGACGACGCCGCCGACCGGGTTGCCCGCGACCTGCACGGCCAGCGGGTGAACTGCCGGCGCGTCGAACTGACCTGCGGCCCGGAAGACAAGATGGACCGGCTGAGCGACATCACCGCGCTGGGCAAGCTGGTGGACGACGTGGACGTGCTGCCCCCCAGCCTGGAAGACCTGTATCGCTACTACGCGACCGGAACCGCGCGCGATGACGCCGTCAAACAGGAGGACCAGCCATGATCCGCCGCATCCTGGCCATTGCGCGCGCCGAAATGCTGATTGCCCTTCGCAACCGCTGGGTGCTGATCGCAACCGCGCTGATGGTGCTGTTTTCGCTGGCGCTTACCTTTGCCGGCTCGGCCCCGACCGGCCAGCTGGGGGTCGATCTGCTGACCGTCTCGGTGGCCTCGATGACCACGCTTTCGGTCTATCTGGTGCCGCTTCTGGCGCTGCTGATGTCCTTTGACGCGATCGCCGGCGACATCGAACGCGGCGGTCTGGCGCTGCTGCTGAGCTATCCGGTGTCGCGCGCAGAAGTCCTGCTGGGCAAGCTGACGGCGCATCTTGGCGCGCTGCTGATCGCGGTCGTGGTGGGCTACGGCATCGCCGGGGTGGCGGCCTGGATGGTGGGCGGCGCCGATGCCTCGAGCCTGGCGGCGCTGTTCCAGCTGGGTTGGAGCGCGCTGTTGCTGGGCGCGTCCTTTCTGGCGATCGGCTATGCGGTATCGGCCTTTGCCCGCAGCCCCGGCGCCGCGGCTGGGCTGGCGATCGGGCTGTGGATCCTGTTCGTGGTGCTGTACGACCTGGGCCTGCTGGGGGCGCTGGTGATGGACAACGGCGGCCTGTTTTCGACCCGGCTGTTTTCGTGGTTCCTGGTGGCGAACCCGGCCGACGCCTTTCGTATCTTCAACCTTTCGGGCGCGCGCGACCCGTCGCTGGCGACCGGGTTTTCCGGCGCGGCCGGAGGGCTGGACGGGCGAGTGTTCCTGCTGTCGCTTCTGCTCTGGCCGCTGCTTGGGCTGGCGCTGGCGCGGCGCTTGCTGAAAAGGGTCGAGCCATGATGCGGTTCGCGCTGATCGTGATCCTGGCCCTTGCGGGCTGCCGCGACGACCTGGCCGCGACGCGCCCCGATCCGGTGCCCATCACCGCCGAATCGACGGCGTTCTTTTGCCAGATGAACCTGGTGGAGATGCGCGGACCCAAGGCGCAGATCCATCTTCAGGGGGTGGAAAAGCCGCTGTTCTTCGCCCGGGTGACGGACGGTATCGCCTATTGGAAAAACCCCGAACAGATCGCGCCGATCACCGCGTTCTACGTGTCAGACATGGCGCGCGCCGCCAGCTGGGACGACCCCGGCGCCGACAACTGGATGCTGGCCGAGGAGGCCTATTTCGTGGTCGGCTCGGACGCCCTGGGCGGCATGGGCGCGCCCGAGATAGCGCCGTTTTCGACGCGCGAAGCCGCGCTGGCCTTTCAAGGCGAACACGGCGGCGAAATCCTGCGCCTTGCGGATATTCCGGTTGATCTGGTTCTGGGGGCGGGCGCGGATAATGAAGGAAGCTGACAACATGACTGGGCTGACACGCAGACGTTTCATCACCATTTCCGCCGCCGCCGCCGGGGCGGGGGCCGCGGGATGGGCTTCGGGCGGGGTGGCCGCAGGCGTGCCGGTGGCGCGCTGGCGCGGGGTGACGATGGGGGCCGGGGCCTCGATGACGCTGGATGGCGTGAGCACCGCGCAGGCGGCGCCGGTTTTTGCGGCGCTGGAACGCGAACTGGCGCGGCTGGAACGGATTTTCAGCCTGTTTTGCGCCGACTCGGCGATCAGCCGGCTGAACCGCGACGGGGTTCTGAACGATCCCCCCGCCGAGATGCTGAACCTGCTGTCGCTCTGCGCCACCCTGGTTGAAGCGACCGGCGGCGCGTTCGACCCGACGGTTCAGCCGGCCTGGGCGGCCTATGCGCGCGCCGTGCGGGGCGGCGGCCTGCCTGACGCAGACACCCTGGCAACGGTCCGGGCGCGCATCGGCTGGGACAAGCTGCAGTTCGACACCTCGCGGGTGGTGCTGACAAGGCCCGGCATGGGGCTGACGCTGAACGGGGTTGCGCAGGGGTTCGTGGCCGACCGGGTCGTCGGGATGCTGCGCGGGCTGGGGTTGGACAATGTTCTGGTGAACATGGGCGAAATCCGCGCGCTGGGTTCGCGGCGCGATGGCCGGCCCTGGCAGGTGGGCATCGTCGCCCCGGACGCTGCTGGGGCGGCAACCCGGGAACCGGTCCGGACGGTAAGGCTGGCCGGGCGCGCCCTGGCGACCTCGGCCCCGATGGGCACGGTTCTGGACGCCGACGGCAAGGTCGGGCATATCTTCGACCCAAGAACCGCACGACCGGCGCATGCGTGGCGGCTGGTCAGCGTTTCCGCCCCCAACGCGGCCCTGGCCGACGGGTTGTCGACCGCGTTCTGCCTGATGGACAGGGGTGCGATCGACGCAGCGCTGGGGCGGTTGCCGGCGGCGAAACTGGAACTGCTCAGCGCCTGACGAACCAGCCGCGCGCGGGGCGGGACATGGCCGGTGGCATCGCCGGTCGCGAGAAAGGGCCACGCGAAGGGCAGGTGAGCGGTGCGGCTGAACGCATTTACGGATTTCGGGCTGCGGGTGTTGACCCGGCTTGCCGGCGACCCCGGCAACAGCATGTCGACGCGCGATCTGGCCGATGAATTCAAGGTATCGCAGCACCACCTAAACAAGGTCGTCACCTCGCTTTCGCGGGCCGGCTACATTGTCACGCGCCGCGGGCGCGGCGGCGGTATCCGGCTGGCCCGGCCGGCCACCGATATCCGTATCGGCGATGTCGTGCGCGATCTCGAAGCCGGGGTGGCGCTGGTCGAGTGTTTCCGCGCCGACGGTGGAAAATGCACCCTGGCGCAGCACTGCCGGCTGATCGCGCCGTTGCGCGATGCGCGCGCGAGCTTCCTTGAAGAACTGAACCGTTCGACCCTGGACGACTGCGCCTATCGCCCCGGCCCGCCGTCCCCCCGGGGCTGACCGTGGCGGCCCCCGGTTGGCGCGATCCCGGAATAATGATTTGACGAAGCACCGGCAGTTTGCAAATCTCGCATCCATCAACCGTCTGCGACAAGCGGATCGGTGCGGTCTTGGTCTGTCTGGGGTTGTGAAACGCCTGCCAGTGCCGGTCTTGCCCAGGTTCCTACGGAGTATCGAATGAAACTTAGTGCCGCTCAGCAGATTGACGCCGCCCCCGAAACCGTCTGGGACGCCTTGATGAACCCGGAAATCCTGATGGCGGCCATTCCCGGCTGCAAGGAAATGACCGGCAACCCCGAAGACGGGTTCGAAGCGGTGGTCGTCCAGAAGGTCGGCCCGGTCAAGGCGACGTTCAAGGGCCAGATCACGCTGTCGGACATGGACCCGCCCAACCGCGTGTCGATCACCGGCGAAGGCAAGGGCGGCCCCGCCGGTTTCGCCAAGGGCGGCGCGGATGTGACCCTCACCGCCAAGGATGGCGGCACCGAGCTCGGCTACGATGTCGAAGCCAAGGTCGGCGGCAAGCTGGCGCAGCTGGGCGGGCGGATCATCGACGGGTTTGCAAAAAAGATGGCCGACCAGTTCTTCACCCGGTTCCAGGAAATCCTGGAAGCCCCGGCCCAGGACGACCCCGACCAGGCTGGCGGCGAGCCCCCCGACCAGGGGGGCGACGGTGGCGATGACGGTGCGCCGGCGAAAAAGAAAGGCTGGCTCAAGGGATTGATTTCGCACTGATTTTCGAACCTGTCGGCCCTGACGCCGACCGGACGAACAACCGACCAGATACAAACAAGAACCGACAACAAGGAGGATCCGATGCCAACTGTGACAATGACCGTTAACGGCAAGACCGTTACCGGCGAGGTCGAGGGCCGCACGCTGCTCGTCGATTTCCTGCGGCAAAACCTGAACCTGACCGGCACCCATGTGGGCTGCGACACCAGCCAGTGCGGCGCCTGCACGGTGCATGTGAACGGGGACGCGGTGAAATCCTGCACCATGTTCGCCGCCGAAGCCGACGGCAGCGATGTCACCACCATCGAAGGCATGGCCAACCCGGACGGCTCTCTTTCGGTGATCCAGCAGGCGTTTCAGGACCACCACGGGCTGCAATGCGGGTTCTGCACGCCCGGCATGGTGATGGCGGCCGCCGCGCTGCTCAAGGAAAACCCCAAGCCCAGCGAAGCCGAGATCCGCGCCTATCTGGATGGCAACATCTGCCGCTGCACGGGCTATCACAATATCGTCAAGGCGATCATGGCCGCCAGCGGCCAGGACGTTTCGTCCATCGCCGCCGAATAGGCAAGAACGCCGGCAAAACGGCGAATTCAAGGGAGAATACACCATGCCGAAAGACGGAGGCATCGGCGCCAGCACCAAGCGGCGCGAAGACGTGCGGTTCCTGACGGGCCGCGGAAAATACACCGACGACATCACCCTGCCGGGCCAGACCTACGCGGTCTTTGTCCGCTCGGAGGTGGCGCACGGGAAAATCAACTCGATCGACACCAGTGCAGCGGAAAACATGCCCGGCGTGCTGGCGGTATTCACCGGCGAGGATTTCGTCGAGGTGGGCGGCAACCCCGCCGGCTGGCTGATCCACAGCCGCGACGGCGAGCCGATGAAGGAGCCCAAGCGCCCGGTTCTGGCGCATGGCAAGGTGCGCCATGTGGGCGACGCCTATGCCGCGGTGATCGCCGAAACCGAAGCCCAGGCCCGCGACGCCGCCGAAGCCATCGTCGCAGATATCGAAGAACTGCCGGCGGTGATCGACATGGCCTCCGCGCTCGAAGGCGGGCCGCTGGTGCATGACGAAATCGGCACCAACCAGTGTTTCGACTGGGGCTGGATCGAGGACAACCGCGAAGCCACCGACGCCGCCATCAAGGGCGCGGCCCATGTGACCACGCTGGAACTGGTGAACAACCGCCTGGTGCCCAACGCGATGGAGCCGCGTTCGTCGATGGCCGATTACGATCCGGGCACCGACGAATACACGCTTTACACCACCTCGCAGAACCCGCACCTGACGCGGCTGCTGATTTCGGCCTTCGTGATGGGCATCCCGGAAAACAAGCTGACAGTGATCGCGCCCGATGTGGGCGGCGGCTTCGGGTCGAAAATCTACCACTACGGCGAAGAAGCCCTGGTGCTGGCGGCCTCGAAAAAGCTGGGCCGCCCGGTGCGCTGGACCGCGACCCGGACCGAGGCCTTCCTGACCGACGCGCATGGCCGCGACCACGTGACCAGGATCGAGCTGGCCACCGACGAAGAAGGCCACTTCCTGGCCTTTCGCACCGAAACCCTGGCCAATGTCGGCGCATATTTGTCGAACTTTTCCACCGCCGTGCCGACCTTTCTGCACGGCACGCTGATGGCCGGCAACTACACGGTGCCCAACGTCTATGTGAACGTGAAGACCGTGTTCACCAACACCGCGCCGGTGGATGCCTATCGCGGCGCCGGCCGGCCCGAAGCGACCTTTTCCATCGAGCGCGTGATCGACAAATGCGCCCGCGAACTGGGCATGGATCCGATCGAGATCCGGCGCAAGAACTTCATCAAGCGCGACCAGTTCC
>JAJRUE010000043.1 GCA_024277955.1 Alphaproteobacteria bacterium
GGGTTCCTGAGGTCGGGCTTGTCGGTGCCATACCAGAGCGCGGCGTCGCGGTAGCTGATCTGGGGCCAGTCGGCATCGACCTTGCGCCCGCCGCCGAATTCCTCGAAACAGCCCTGGATCACCGGCTGGATGGTGTCGAACACGTCCTGCTGGGTGACGAAGGACATTTCCAGGTCGAGCTGGTAGAAATCCGTCGGCGAGCGGTCGGCGCGGGGGTCTTCGTCGCGAAAGCATGGCGCGATCTGGAAATACCTGTCGAAGCCCGAGACCATGATCAGCTGCTTGAACTGCTGAGGCGCCTGCGGCAGGGCGTAGAACTTGCCCGGATGCAGGCGGCTTGGCACGAGGAAGTCGCGCGCGCCCTCGGGGGACGAGGCGGTGATGATCGGGGTCTGGTATTCGCGAAAGCCGCGCTCCCACATGGCGCGGCGCAGATAGGCGACCACGTCGGAGCGCAGCTTCATGTTCTCTTGCAGCTTTTCGCGCCGCAGGTCCAGGTAGCGGTATTTCAGCCGGGTTTCTTCCGGGTATTCCTGATCGCCGAACACCATCAGCGGCAGTTCCTCGGCCGCGCCCAGCACCTCCATGTCGCGGATGAAGACCTCGATCTCGCCGGTGGGGATCTTGGGGTTGATCAGGTCCGCGTCGCGCGCCTTCACCTCGCCGTCGATGCGGATGCACCATTCGGAGCGGACCTTTTCGACCTCGGCAAACACCGGGCTGTCGGGGTCGCACAGGACCTGGGTGATGCCGTAATGGTCGCGCAGGTCGATGAACAGGATGCCGCCGTGGTCGCGCACCCGGTGGACCCAGCCCGACAGGCGAACCTTGTCACCAACATGTGAAGTGTTCAGATCGGCGCAAGTGTGGCTGCGATAGGCGTGCATGGCGGGGCCTTTGTTACAAGCGTGAAACGGTCCGCGCCGATACACCTTGTGCGCGCCCGGAAGTCAAGCGGCATGGCGACCCGCTGGTCCGGGGCTTGTGCCGCAATTCTTTACAAATGCCCAAAAAATGGACAGAATGTCGCAGATGGCTGGGGTGTCAGGACAAGGATACAATTAGATAGCGCGAACCTGATGCGGACTGCCGCCCGTTGCACGAGTGGGGGTTACCATGTGGAAAGCATTGCTCGACAGACTGTTGCGCGGCCTGGTCAAGACCGGGGCCCTGCGCCTGACATACCCGGACGGCAGCACGCGCAGCTACGGCGAAGCCGGCGCCACGCCGGTTTCGGTGACGATACACGACAACAAGACATTGCGCGCGCTGGCGCTGGATCCTGAACTTGCGGTTGGCGAATCCTACATGGATGGCACGCTGACCATCGAGGGCGACGACCTGCGCGCCTTTCTGACGCTGGCCATCCGCAACAAGCACGAAAACGGCATCGCCTGGTGGCTGAAGCCGCTGCAGGCCGGGCGCAAGGCCCTGCGCTGGCTGTGGCAGTTCAACCCGGCCCGGCGGGCCAAGCGCAACATCGCCCATCACTATGACCTGTCGGGCGAGCTTTACGATCTGTTCCTGGACGAAGACCGGCAGTATTCCTGCGCCTATTTCCGCCACCCGGACGAGACGCTCGAACAGGCTCAGGAAAACAAGAAGCACCATATCGCGCGCAAGCTGCTGATCGAACCGGGGATGACGGTTCTCGATATCGGCTGCGGCTGGGGCGGCATGGCGCTGACGCTGGCGCGCGATTACGGCGCGCGCGTGGTCGGCGTCACGCTGTCCGAGGAACAGCACGCCCTGGCCCGCCAGCGCGTCGCCGAAGCCGGGCTGGAGGACCGCATCGACATCCGGCTGATGGACTACCGCGACGTGACCGAAACCTTTGACCGGATCGTGTCGATCGGCATGTTCGAGCATGTGGGCGTGCCCCATTACCGGGAATATTTCCGGCAGGTGCGCGAACGGCTCAAGCCCGACGGCATCGCCCTGATCCACACCATCGGGCGCACCGACGGGCCGGGCACGACCAACCCGTTCATCCTGAAATACATCTTCCCGGGCGGCTATGTGCCGGCGATGTCGGAAGCCTCGGCCGCGATCGAGCATGAACACCTGTTCATCGACGATGTCGAGGTCTGGCGGCTGCATTACGCCGAAACCCTGCGCCACTGGCGCGACCGGTTCGAAGCCAATCTCGACAAGGCCCGCGACATCTACGATGACCGGTTCTGCCGGATGTGGCGCTACTATCTGCTTGGCTCGGAGCTGACGTTCCGCATCGACGACCAGGTGGTGTTCCAGTTCCAGCTGTCGCGCCAGCAGGATGCGGTGCCGCTGACCCGGGAATACCTGTATCGCGATGACAAGTATCCCGAGACCCTGCGCCACGCGGCGGAATAACCGGCGCGACCGGCCGCGCATTCGTCGCGCCCCCGGGCGACCGCGCCCCGGAGCCGTGGCAATACGGATTTGATGCCGGGCGCGACCGTGATAAGGTTCCGCGGCATCGACACCAGCGACAGGCCCCGGCAGGATCATGACGAAAATCGAGTTTCGGCTGTCCGCCGCCGTGTTGCTGGCCGGATTCGGCGCGGCGTTCTATCATTATTTCCCGATGCCCTCGCCCGATCTGATGGCCACCTGGATCGCGGGAACCTTTCTCAACGACGGCCAGCCGGGGCAGGTTTACGGCGCCACCGGCGAGGTGTTCCGGATGTATCCCCCCAGCGAATGGCGCGGCTACATGGAACAGACCTACAGCTACAGCGACGCGATCTATCCGTTCCTGTATCCCCCGCTCTGGGCCAAGGTCGGCCAGTGGCTGGCCCATGCCAACTACTGGCGGGTGACGGCGGTGGGGCTGGCGCTCAA
>JAJRUE010000044.1 GCA_024277955.1 Alphaproteobacteria bacterium
AAAGTTCATCAGCCCGTTGACGGCGATTTCGCTGAAAACCCCGCTGCGCGCCGCCGCATAGCCGAACCCGATCACCAGAAACACAGGCAGGATGACATCGATGAGCGCGCTCATCTCAGGTTTCGAAGCTCAGCACCATCCCGTCATGGGCGGGGGTGATGTGGTCGGGGGTCTCGGCGTCGAGCGTGGCGTAATCCAGGTCGTTGTGCAGGTTGGTCAGCACCGCGCGGCGGGGGCGCATCCGTTCGATCCAGGCCAGCGTGCGTTCCAGGTGGAAATGCGTCGGGTGCGGATCGCGGCGCAGCGCGTCCAGCACCCAGCACTCCAGCCCTTCCAGCAGCGGCAGCGCGGCGTCGGGGATTTCGGACACATCCGGCAGGTAGGCCAGCGGGCCGATGCGAAACCCCAGCGCGTCCATCGCGCCATGACGCACCTCGAACGGATGCAGCACCAGCGCGCCGCCGGCGCCCTCGATGGTGATGTCGCCGTTGATGGTGTTGAGATCGAGGATAGGCGGGTAGGGCGAGCCTTCGGGCTGCACGAAGGCATAGCCAAAGCGCGACAGCAGCGCCTCTTGCGTGGGGCCGTCGGCCCAGACCGGCACCCGGGCCTTCATGTTGAACACGATCATCCGCAGATCGTCGATCCCGTGCATGTGGTCGGCATGCGAATGGGTGTAGACCACCGCATCCAGTTCGCCCACGCCCGCGTCCAGCAGCTGCGCGCGCATGTCGGGCGAGGTGTCGATCAGCACCCGCGTGGTGCCCTGATCGGTGCAGCGTTCCACCAGCAGCGAACAGCGGCGGCGCTGGTTTTTCGGGTTTTCGGGGTCGCAGTTGCCCCAGTTGCCGCCCAGCCGCGGCACGCCGCCCGACGAGCCGCAGCCCAGGATGGTAAAGCGCAGGCCCGCCATCAGCCGGCCTGCGGCGCGGCGGCGGCGCGGGTGAAGAGGCGGTCGAAATTGGCCTGGGTGCGGGCGGCGAAATCGGCGTAGTCCAGGCCGAAAACCTCGGCCCCGACGCGGGCTGTGTTGACGACAAAGGCCGGTTCGTTGCGCCGCCCGCGGTGCGGCGGCGGGGCCAGGTAGGGGGCGTCGGTTTCCACCAGGATGCGCTCCAGCGGCGCGCGCGCGAAGATGTCGCGCAGTTCCTGCGACCGCGGAAAGGCGGCGATGCCCGACATCGACAGGTAGAAGCCCAGGTCCAGCGCCGCTTCTGCCAGCGCGGGGCCCGAGGAAAAGCAGTGCATCACGCAGCCAAAGGCGCCGGCGCGGTGTTCGGCGCTCAGGATGCGGGCCATGTCTTCGTCGGCGTCGCGGGCATGGATGATCAGCGGCAGGCCGGTCTGGCGCGCCGCCTCGATATGAATCAACAGGCTTTCGCGCTGAATGGCCTTGCTTTCGGCGGTGTAGTGATAGTCCAGCCCGGTTTCGCCGATGCCGACGAATTTCGGGTGGCGGGCCAGCGCGGTAAGGTCTTCGACGCGCGCCAGCGGTTCTTCGGCGGCGCTCATCGGGTGGGTGGCGGCGGCGTAGTAGACTGGGGCGTGGGCCTCGGCGATGGCGCGCACGGCGGGTTCGTTTTTCAGCCGCGTGCAGATGGTGACCATGCGGGTGACGCCGGCGGCAAGCGCGCGGTCGATCACCTGGGGCAGTTCCTCGGCGAAATCCGGGAAATCCAGGTGGCAATGGCTGTCGGTTATCTCGATCTGGTCGGTCATGCGGACCTTCGCGCTTGGGAATACCCGGATTGTTTAGCGCACCTGCGGGCAGGTTCAACCGAATTGGCAGCGGTTATCGAAAGGAGCGCCCTTGCGGGCGCAAGGTTTTTTCTGGCCCCGCCCGCCGGGCGGGGGGCGCCGGTGGCCGGCGTTCAGCGCGGGGCCAGCCGGGCGGCGGTGTCGTTGATCTTGAAGATCATGTCGAGGATCAGGGCCGCCGGGTCGAGGTTGACCGCCTGGCCGTGGCGGGCGCGCGCCGAAAGATCCTGCTGCAGGTTGGCCCAGGCGCGCCCGGCGTGCGGAGCGGGCGACAGGCGCTGCATCAGCGCGCTTTCGCCGGGCGCGGCTTCCACCAGCGGCGGGCCGGAAACGCCGGTGCGCGCGGTGCGCACCAGAAAAAGGTCGAACAGGCGCAGCAGCAGTTCGAAGCGCTCGGCCTTGCCGCGCCCGGCCGCACTTTCGGCGAGTTTCAGGGCCTGCGCGCGGTCCAGGTCGGGCAGGGTCGCGAACAGGTTGACGATGTCGCGGTAGGCCTGCATGCCGTCCTGGTTGGCCAGGCGCATGGCTTCGCCGACCGAGCCGCCGGCAAGTTCGGCCAGCGCGGCCTTGTCGGTGTCGTCCTGCGAACCGGCGGCGGTCATGGCGCGGGCCAGCTGGTCGGCGTCCAGCGGCTTGCAGCGCAGTTCGCGGCAGCGCGACCGGATGGTGGGCAGCAGGCCCGAAGGCTGGTGGCTGACGAGCAGGAGAATGGCATCGTCGGGGGGCTCTTCCAGTAGTTTCAGCAGCGCGTTGGCGGCGCTTGTGTTCATGTCGTCGGCGCAGTCTACGATAACCACGCGCCGTCCGCCATCGGCCGCCGACAGGTTGAAAAAGGATTTGAGCTTGCGCGCCTCGTCCACGGTGATGACCTGTTTGAGCCGCTTGGCCTTGTCGTCCCAGGCGCGGCGCAGCAGGAACAGCCGTGGTTCGGCCAGCGCCGCGATGCGCCGGGCCACCGGGTGATCATCGGCGATGTCGAGCGATTTGGCAGGGGCGGGGGCAGGGGCGCCGTCGCCGAACAGCCCGCCGCCGCCGTCGTTGCCGCCTTCGCCGGTCACCGGGGTCGCCAGCAAAAAGCGCGCGATCCGCCAGGCCAGCGTCGCCTTGCCGACGCCGCGCGGGCCGCTGATCAGCCAGCCATGATGCAGCCGGTCGGCGTCGAAGGCTTCCAGAAACGCGGCCTCGGCGGCGTCCTGGCCCACCAGGGCGCGGGTTTCGCGCGGGTGCGGCGCGCCTTCGACGCGATCCGGCTCAGGGGTGTCGGCGGTGGCGCTCATGCCAGGCGGGCGCGGGTCAGGGCGGCGATTTCGGCCGCGATGTCGCCGATTTCGCGGTTGCCGTCGACGACGACGCAGCGATCGGAAAATTCCCGGGCCAGGGCCAGGAAGCCCGCGCGCATGCGCATCTGCATGTCGACGCCGAAGCCTTCAAAGCGTTCCTCGGCGGTCTGGCGCGCGAGCGCCCGTTCCAGCCCCAGCGCCGGGTCCATGTCGACGATGAAGGTCAGGTCCGGTTCGCGCCCGATCATCAGCCGGTGCAGGGCGTCCACCGTTTCGCGCAGGTCGCCCCGGGTGATGCCCTGATAGACCCGGGTGGAGTCGGCGAACCGGTCGGAAACCACGATGCGCCCCGCCGCCAGCGCCGGGTCGATGGTCTTTTCCAGATGGTCGCGGCGCGCCGCGGTGAACAGCAGGATCTCGGTTTCCGGCGACCAGCGGTCGGGGTCGCCCTGCAGCACCAGGCGGCGGATGTCTTCGGCCCCGGCCGAGCCGCCCGGTTCGCGGGTCAGCACCACGTCGTGGCCCTCATCGCCAAGGGTTTCGGCCAGCAGGCGCGCCTGGGTCGACTTGCCGGACCCGTCGATGCCCTCGAAGGTGATGAACAGCCCCGCGCCCATCAGTCGAGGCCCACGCCCCCCTGCGTATAGCGGGCGATCAGCACATCGAGCGCCGTGCGCAGCCGCGGCAGGAACCCGCCCGGCGCCACGTCCCGATCGGCGACCAGCGGAATGCGCACATCCGGCAGATCCTTGCGCGACAGCGTCAGTTCGGCCACTTCCTGGCCCTTGGTGATCGGCGCTTCAAGCGGGCCGCGGTAGGTGACCTCGCCGGCCAGCGCATCGCGCGCCAGCGCCGGCAGCAGCAGCGACACGTCCCGGGTGGGGACCAGGCCGATGTCGTCCTGATCGCCCAGCCAGACCTTGGCGCGGGCCACCTCGTCGCCCTTGCGGATCACGGTTTTCTGGATGAACTGGCGAAAGGCCCAGTTCACCATGCGTTCGGATTCTTCGGCGCGGTCCTTTTTGGTGGGCAGGCCGGCGATCACGAAAACCACCCGCCGGTTGCCCTGCTTGGCCGACCCGACCAGGCCAAAGCCCGCTTCCTGGGTGTGGCCGGTTTTCAGCCCGTCGGCGCCGATATCGAGCTTGAGCAGCGGGTTGCGGTTGAAGCGGTTGTCGGGCGCGCGGTTGTCGAAGGCGAATTCCTTTTGCCCGAAATAGCCGTAGTATTCGGGGAACTCGGTGATCAGCCGGGTGGCCAGAATGCCCAGGTCGCGCACGCTCATGCGCTGGTTCGGGTCGGGCCATCCGCTGGCGTTGGCGAAGGTGGAATTCTTCATCCCCAGATCCTTGGCGCGCTCGTTCATCAGCCGGGCAAAGGCTTCTTCGGTGCCGGCAAGCCCTTCGGCCACGACGACGCAGGCGTCGTTGCCCGACAGCACGATGATCCCCTGGATCAGCTCGGCCACCGTGGGCCGGTCGGTTTCATTGAGAAACATGGTCGAGCCGCCCATGTTCTTGGCCCTGGTGGACACGCCAAAGCGGGTTTCCAGCGTCACCCGCCCGTCGCGCAGCGCCTCGAACAGCATGTTCAGCGTCATCAGCTTGGACATCGAGGCCGGCGGCAAGGCCACATCGGCGTTCTTTTCCAGCAGCACCGTGTCGGTGGTGATGTCATACATGTAGGCGGCGCGGGCCAGGGAATCGTAGGCCGACATCGCCGGCACGCTGCACGAAATCAGCGCAAACAGAAAGGTGAACAGTCTCAGAAATTGCCGCGACAGGAACCTGGGCATGAGGGAGGGGCCTCGTGTTTGCTGGGGGTTGGGCTGGGTGGTGACCTGGTATGCGTGCTAGTTTGTGACAGGGTAGGCGTCGCCAAAGCCAAGCCCGGCGACCTTGCGGATGATCGCCCGGCGGTCGGCCTTCGACGTGACCGGCCCGACGACGATGCGCCAGTAGGGTTTGCCGTTGGTTTCGAATTTCTTGATGGTCGGCACGATACCCGAGTTGCGCAGCAGGCTGGCGGTGTCTTCGGCATTGGCCTTGACTGCGAAAATCCCGATCTGCACATAGGGCTTTTCCAGCGCCGAACGCGGCGCGGGCGCCGGTTTCGCGCCCTGGTTGCCCGCTTGCGCCGCGGTGGCGGCTTCGATCGCCGAGGCGGCCATTTCGGTGACCGGATCCAGCGTGCTCTGTTCGATGCCGCTGTTCGCGCCCGGTCGGGCGGGGCGGGGCACCGGCGGGGTCGAGGCCGAAGCGGGGGTCGAGGCCGAAGCCCCTGGCGCCGGCGCTTCGCTGGCGGCCGGTTCCACCGGAACCTCGACCCGGCGCAGGGCGGTGACACTCAGCTTGGCGGGGGCGCCGGCCAGCATGCCCAGTTCGGCGGCGGCATCGGACGACACCTGGAATTTCGGTCCCGGATTGGCGCGTTCCCGGCGGAACAGCGCCCCGATGATCGACTTGCCGTTGTCGATGTTGCGGATGATCACGCGCTCGGGGTCGGCGACATCCGGATAGGCGATCCAGACCCCGCCCAGCGAAGGCCGCCCGTCCCAAAGCCCGGCGTCGGTTTTCTGAAAGACCTCGGGCGACTCCACGTCTTCCTGGATGGTGGTGCCGGTGGGCGCGGCTGCGGCCGCGCCGTCGGCGCTGGCGGCCCGGTTGCCACCGAAAATGGGTTTGTCGAACAATTTGAATGGCTTGCCTTGCTCGCACGCAGAGAGAAATGCAAAGCTCGTCACGACCAATGCCAAACGTCCGGCGCCTGTAATTGCCATGCCATGCCCCTTTCGACGGCGCCAGCGCGCCCTGTGAATGCCCGATGTGCCGCGTTGTTTCGTTGCGGTCGTGGCCACATGATACCTGCCTTGCCGCCGCATGAAAAGAGTCGTGGTGCGGCTCGGCAGAAATTGGCTTTTTGGCGGGGCTTTCAGAATCGAGGATTGGACGATAAGTGTCGCCTTTGCCGGAGGAGTGGCAGAGTGGTCGAATGCGGCGGTCTTGAAAACCGTTGAGCGTGGAAGCGTTCCGGGGGTTCGAATCCCTCCTCCTCCGCCACTGACCTGTGAGGAAGGTTTCTCTGCCCCCGCTGCCGCCGGATTTTTCCGTTGTTTTCAAGGGTTACGCCGACGGGCTATTCACCTTGGTGGCCGCGAAATACCGGAAATTGGTCTCTCCGGGCCGTTTTTCTCTGAACCTCTTGACTGCGGTGATTTGGTGAATTTTCTGCAACATACTGAAAAAAATCAGTATTTTATAACGCAACCTGAACACTTCGATGTCGGTGGCATTTGGCGAGATGGAACATCAATCGAAGATAGTGTCCCACGGGATGGTGTAATTTCCGCCGGCAGCGCGGGCTGAGCGGAGCCTTTGTGTAGCGAAGCGAGGCCCGCGCGGATTGCTTGGCGGCCACGGGTGTTCTTCGGCTAAGGTCTGGTTTGCGGACCCAACCTTTGACCGAGGAGATCAACCATGACCAAGGACACTTTATCAGAGACCGCAGCCCTGCGCGCGCTTTTGTCTCAGACATCGGACACCCAGCTGCTGGCCGAGATGCTCGGGTTTGTCGCCGACCGCCTCATGGCGCTGGACGTCGACCAGCTCTGTGGTGCCGGCGTGCATGAGCGCAGCGCCGAGCGGGTCAACCATCGCAATGGCTATCGGACCCGGGGCTGGGAGACGCGCGCTGGCAGGGTCGACGTGAAGATCCCGAAGCTTCGCAGGGGCAGTTACTTCCCCGAGTTCCTGGAGCCGCGCCGGGCGGCGGAGAAGGCCATGACAGCCGTTATACAGGAAGCCTATGTCCGGGGGCTTTCGACACGATCGGTGGACGATCTGGTCAAGGCGATGGGGATGACCGGTGTGTCGAAGAGCCAGGTCTCCCGGCTTTGCGGCGAGATCGACGAACGGGTCGGCGCGTTTCTGAACCGCCCCCTTGAGGGCGAATGGCCCTATTGGAGCCTCAGGCAAACCCGGGGTGGTTCAGTGGAAGATCACGCTGGAGGTGACAGCAGGGATTCCCGGCTCGGCGGGGTGGCGGTGAAGTTGAAGATCTTCGGAATTGGAGAGTGAACACGTCCGTGGACGAGATTGCCGGCGAGATCGTGGTTCGCGAGGGCGGCTTCGTGATGGACCCGGAAAGCAATCAGGGATTTCCGGGCACGGTCAAAAAGGACGTAACCACCCGATTGCTACCGCCTGCCTGACCGTGAGAGCAGATCTTATACTCCGTCGTTATTGACGTCGTTAACGACGTCGTATCAGGCAGGAGCGGGATATGCGTCATGAGGTTATTGTCGGTGTTGAGCGGCGGCGGCACTGGTCGGATGAGGAGAAGTTGTCGATCTTGCGCGAGGTTGGCATTGGTGGCGCGACGGTGAGCGATGTCGCCCGCCGGCACGATCTGACGCGCCAGCACATTTGACCCTGGAGGCGTGCTCTGCGGCGCAAGGGGCTTTGGCCGGGCGCGGACGGCACGGTTTTCCTGGCGCTTGATGCCTCTGCGGAGCCTCTTCGTTCCGGTTCGTCGGCGAGGCATGAGATGAGCATCGAGATCGTGCTGGGCAACGGCCGCGTGGTGCGCCTGAACGGCGGGCTCCAGGAAGATGATCTTGCCCGACTGATCCGGCTGGTCGAGACGGCATGATCGGGCCGGGCACGGGCGTGCGGGTCTATCTTGCCTGCGGGGTGACGGACATGCGCAAGGGGATCAACGGGTTGTCGGCGCTGGCACAGGACGTGCTGCGCCAGCGGCCGACGGGCGGAGCGGTGTTTGCCTTTCGTGGCAGGCGTGGTGACAGGATCAAGCTGCTGTACTGGGACGGTCAGGGGTTCTGCCTGTATTACAAGGTTCTGGAGAAGGGCCGGTTTCCCTGGCCGAAGGCGGATGACGGGGCTGTTCGGCTGACCTCGGCACAGCTTGCGATGCTGTGGGGTGAGGAGCGGTCGGCAGAGCCGATCGAAAGGTCCGGGGGACCTTTCGAAGGGACGAACGCCCGAAGCGCCAGCGCAGGGCCAGGCCGGATCGACTGGCGGCGGCCGAACTGGGGCGCGCCGCCGGCCCGGGTTGGGTAATTTACCCCCCTGTTATTGCTTGTTTTTATGGCATTCCCACGATGCCGGTGTTATCCATGCGCATGTCTGACGCACCCACGGTTCTGCCCGATGATCCCGCTACTCTGAAGGCGATGATCGTCGCCCGTGCCGGGCGGAAAATGCCAGGATGTCGGCAACCTTGCGGGCCCATGATTTGCTGGTCCAGTCGCAGGGGCAAGCGCATCGCCAGATTGCAAAAGCAGAAGTTCGGAGCCAGTTCCGAAAAGATCGAACGCGAGATCGAGCAGCTGGAACTGGCGCTCGAAGGTCTGCAGGTGACGCTGGCCGAGGAAGGCCCGGTCGATGATGGCGGTGAGGATGCGGAGAGTTCAACTCCAGCAGTCTCCGACAAGGCCCGGCCCCGCCGCAGACCGCGTGTGTCCGCAGATCAACCGCGCGAGCGCCGGGAACTGGACCCGGGCGAGACCTGCCCGGATTGCGGCGGCATGGCTCGCGGGTGGTGGGCGAAGACGTGAGCGAACTGCTCGAGATGATCACCGCCCGGCTCAAGGTCATCGAGATCGCCCGGGTCAAGAAATCCTGCCGGCGCTGCGAACGAATGGTTCAAAGCCCGGCCCCCAGCCGCCCGAT
>JAJRUE010000007.1 GCA_024277955.1 Alphaproteobacteria bacterium
GCAGCAGCGGGCGCAGCGACCGGCCCTCGACGATATGGGCGGGCACCTTGCCGCCGGCGGTTTCGATGAAGGTGGCGGTCAGGTCGATCGCCTCGACCAGCGCGTCGCAGGTGGTGCCGCGGGTGGCGTCGGCCTCGGGGGACGGGTCGTAGATGATCAGCGGCACCTTGACGGAGGGTTCGTGGAACAGATCCTTTTCGCCCAGCCAGTGATCGCCCAGGTAGTCGCCGTGGTCCGAGGTGACGACGATCATGGTGTCGTCCATCCGCCCGGTTTCGCGCAGGTAGGCGAACAGCCGGCCCATCTGGTCGTCAGCCTGCTTGATCAGACCCATGTAGGCGGGGATGACGGCGCGGCGCACCTCTTCGCGCGAAAAAGCATGGGCGACCGGCGTGTCCATGAAGGCCGCGAAAACCGGGTTGGGGTCGTCGCGCTCGGCCTCGCTGCGCACCGGCGCCGGCACCTGGTTGGCGCCGAACATCGCATGATAGGGGGCCGGGACGATGTAGGGCCAGTGCGGCTTGATGTAGGAAACATGGGCGCACCAGGGGGCCCGGGCCTGGTCGATAAAGCGGATCGCTTCGCCGGTCAGCCAGGGGGTTTCGCTGTCCTCTTCGCGGATATTGGCGGGCTTGGCGGCGTTCTTCATGAACCAGCCGCTGGCGGTTTCGCCGTCTTCGATCCCGGCGTTGGCAAAATCGGCCCAGGGGTTTTCGCTGTCGTATCCCTTTGATTTCAGGTAGGCATTATAGGGGCTTTCGCCGTCGTCATAGCGCCCGTCGGGGCCTTGCGACCACAGCCCGTCGTCGCGGCACCAGATGTCAAAGCCGCATTGCGCCTGGCGCGCGCCGATCACGCTGTCGGGCGAAAGCCCCAGCCGCTTCATGCCCTCGACATCGGCGCGCATGTGGGTCTTGCCCACCAGCCAGCAGCCCATGCCGGCGGCGCGCAGATGGTCGCCCAGGGTCATTTCGCCAACCCGCAGCGGAAACCCGTTCCATTGCGCCCCGTGGCTTGAGGTGTAGCGCCCGGTATAGGTGCTCATCCGCGAGGCACCGCACACCGGCGACTGCACATAGGCCCGCGTAAAGCGCACCCCGCGCGCTGCCAGCGCGTCCATGTGCGGCGTGTGCAGATGCGGATGACCCGCACAGCTGAGGTAGTCGAACCGCAGCTGGTCGAACATGATGAACAGGATATTCTTTGCCCGTCGCGCCACAATCGCGTCTCCGCCCCAGGATTGCCCCCGAACTAGCACCGATACCGGCCCGCCGCCAGCTTGCGCAACGCCAACGGGTGACATCCGCCAAATGCCTTGCTAGGGAACCTCAACGAAGGAATACGAGGCCAGACGTGAAAATAGAAGACACCGGGATCGGCGGGTTGAAACTGATCACACCGGCCAGGTTCGGCGATGCGCGCGGGTTTTTCAGCGAAAGCTACAACCGCGCCCGCATGGCCGAACATGGCATTCACATCGAGTTCGTGCAGGACAACCATTCGCTGTCGGCGCGCGCGGGCACGGTGCGGGGCCTGCATTTTCAGTCGCCGCCCCATGCCCAGGCCAAGCTGGTGCGCTGCGGGCGCGGGCGGCTGTTCGATGTCGCGGTGGATATTCGCGTCGGCTCGCCGACCTATGGCCGCTGGTTCGGGGCCGAGCTGAGCTTTGACAACGGCCGCCAGTTGCTGGTTCCGGCGGGGTTTTTGCACGGCTTTGCCTCGCTCGAGGACGACACAGAAATCATCTACAAATGTTCCGACTATTACGCCCCCGAATGCGACGGCGCCGTGCGCTTTGACGACCCGGCGATCGGGATCGACTGGCCGGTGGACGCGTCCGCGGCTGTGCTGTCGGAAAAGGACGCCGCCGCGCCGCTGCTGGCGGATCTGGACAACCCGTTCGTTTACGAGGTGGACGCATGAAAATCCTGGTCTTCGGACAAACCGGACAGGTGGCAACCGAACTGGGCCGCCGGCGAAAGGTGATCGCGCTCGAGCCGCCCGAGGTCGACCTGACAGTGCCCGGCGCCGCCACCGCGCAGATCGAGAGGGTCCAGCCGGACCTCGTGATCAACGCCGCCGCCTATACCGCCGTCGACAAGGCCGAAACCCAGCCCGAACTGGCCGCCAAACTGAACGGCGACGCCCCCGGCGAAATGGCCCGGGCGGCGGCCGACGCGGGGGTGCCGTTCGTGCATGTGTCCACCGACTACGTCTATTCGGGCGCGGGTGAAACACCCTGGAAGCCCGACGATCCGACCGGCCCGCTGGGGGTCTACGGGCGCACCAAGCTGGCCGGCGACGAAGCCGTGGTAGCCGCCGGTGGCCGCTATGCGGTGCTGCGCACGTCCTGGGTGTTTTCCGCCCACGGCCAGAACTACGTCAAGACCATGCTGCGCCTCGGGCGCGAACGCGACGAGCTTGCGATCGTTGCAGACCAGATCGGCGGGCCGACCAGCGCCGCATCGATTGCCGAGGCCCTGCTGAGGGTGGGGGATGCCTTGCTGGCGGGGCGGGGCCGCAGCGGGATCTACCATTTCTGCGGTGCGCCCGACACCAGCTGGGCGGGGTTTTCGCGCGAAATCTTTGCCCAGGCGGGGCTGTCGGTGAAGGTCAGGGACATTCCCACCAGAGACTATCCCACACCGGCGAAACGGCCTTTGAATTCGCGGCTGGATTGCAGCGATCTGCAGCGCGAATTCGGGATCGCTCAGCCGGACTGGCGCAAGGACCTGGCGGATGTCCTGCGCGAGCTGTCGCAATAGGGGCGTGGCGCCAAGGCGCGGTATTGGATGGAAAATGCGCCGCCGCTGGCGTATTGCTGCCGCGAAATGATTGGATGGGCAGACAGGTGCCGTTGTTGAAAGGTCGAAAAACATGAAGATTCTGGTTACGGGCGGCGCCGGTTTCATCGGCTCGGCGGTGGTGCGCCGGGCGATTGCCGATGGTCACGAGGTGGTCAACCTGGACGCCCTGACCTATGCCGCCTGCCCGGAAAACGTCGCCAGTGTCGCGGACGATCCGAAATACGCCTTTGAGCACGCCGACATCCGCGATGGCGCGGCGCTGGCAAGGATACTCGACAAACATCGCCCCGACGCGATCATGCACCTGGCCGCCGAAAGCCACGTCGACCGCTCGATCGACGGGCCGGGCGCCTTCATCGACACCAATGTGACCGGCACCTACCGGCTGCTCGAGGCGGCGCGCGCCTACTGGCAGGCCAATGGCCGCCCGGCGGGGTTCCGGTTTCACCACATCTCGACCGACGAGGTCTATGGATCGCTGGGCCCCACCGGCAAGTTCACCGAAGATACACCCTATTCCCCCAACAGCCCCTATTCCGCGTCCAAGGCGGCCAGCGATCACATGGTGCGCGCCTGGCACGAAACCTATGGTCTGCCGGTTGTGATCACGAATTGTTCGAACAATTACGGCCCCTACCACTTCCCCGAAAAACTGATCCCGGTGGTGATCCTGAACGCGCTGGCGGGCAAGCCGATCCCGGTTTACGGGCGCGGCGACAACGTGCGCGACTGGCTGTATGTCGAGGATCACGCGGACGCGCTTTTGTGCGTGCTGCAAAACGGCAGGGACGGGCGCACTTACAACATTGGCGGCGAAAACGAAGCGACCAACCTGGAACTGGTGCAAAAGATCTGCGCCATCCTGGACGAAAGCCGGCCCGCCGCGCGCCCGCACGCCGATCTGATCACCTTCGTCAAGGATCGGCCGGGACATGATCTGCGCTATGCGATCGACCCGGCGCGCATCCGAAACGAACTGGGCTGGCGACCCTCGCTGACCCTGGATGAAGGGCTGGCGAAAACCGTGCAGTGGTATCTGGACAACGAAGACTGGTGGCGCGCGCTGCAGCAGCGCGAAGGCGTCGGCACGCGGCTGGGCGTCTCTGCCTGAGCGCGCGAGAATTGATGACAAGAAATTCTGGAGGCGAATGTGAAACAGCGTAAGGGGATCATCCTGGCCGGCGGTTCGGGCACGCGGCTGTATCCGGTGACGCTTGGCGTGTCCAAGCAGCTGCTGGCGATCTACGACAAGCCGATGGTGTATTTCCCGCTGACGACCCTGATGTTCGCCGGTATCCGCGAGATCTGCGTGATCACGACGCCGGGCGATCAGGAACAGTTCCGCAAGGTGCTTGGCGACGGGTCGCAATGGGGGCTGAGGCTGACCTATATCGTGCAGCCTTCGCCCGACGGGCTGGCGCAGGCCTTTATCCTGGCCGAGGACTTTCTCGATGGCGCGCCGTCGGCGCTGGTGCTGGGCGACAACATTTTCTTTGGGCATGGCTTGCCCGAGATGCTGGAACGCGCCGGCGCGCGGCCCAGTGGCGGCACCGTCTTTGGCTACCGCGTGGCCGATCCGGAACGCTACGGGGTGGTCGGTTTCGACGCCGATGGCGCGGTGCAGTCGATCATCGAAAAGCCGGAAAACCCCGCGTCGAACTACGCGGTGACGGGGCTGTATTTCCTGGACGAAACCGCGCCCGAGCGCGCGCGCGCGGTGCAGCCTTCGCCGCGGGGGGAACTGGAGATCACCTCGCTTCTGGAAATGTATCTGGCCGAGGGCACGCTGATTGTGGAACGGATGGGCCGCGGCTATGCCTGGCTTGACACCGGCACCCACGAAAGCCTGTTGGATGCGAGCAATTTCGTGCGCACCCTGGAAAAACGCCAGGGGCTGCAGGTCGGCTCGCCCGATGAGGTGGCCTTTGCCAAGGGCTGGATCGACGCCGACCAGATGCAGGCCAGGGCGCGGATCTTCGCCAAGAACGGCTATGGGGCGTATCTGAAGGGCCTGGCCGACGGGGCGCAGGATCAGCTTTAGGGTCAAAACCCGATCAACCTGCATCGCCAGGGTTGCAGATTTCCGCACTGGCTGCGTTACAGGCCCTTGAAATGCAACCACTATTCCTGCGGCCCTGTGCCTTGTCAGGATTGAAATCTGCCAAACCCTCCGGGCGTGAACGGCATTTCTTCTCAGCCGCGCGGGCCGCTTGGAAAGGAAACCACCCTGTCGCGCGCGTCCCGAGCGTCAGATATTCCGCGCCTTTCTCGCTGGCGGCGCAGGTGGATCGGGTTTTGACCCTGGCGGCGGTCAGCGGGGCGGCGGGCCGGTTCAGCTGAAGCTGAACACATTTCCCAGCGCCGAC
>JAJRUE010000045.1 GCA_024277955.1 Alphaproteobacteria bacterium
CGCATGCCCTCTGGTCCACTTTCGTCAAATCCGGCAGAACCTGCTTTACCCCAGACCCCTAACGCCGGTTACGCAGATAAACATACAGCGCCCCGCCGCCGCCGTGGCGCGTATGGGCTTCGCTCACCTGCAACACCACGCCTTTCAGCGGCGCGGCCTGAAGCCATTGCGGCACATGGTGGCGCAGCACCCCTTTGCGGGTCGGGATCGGCCCGTCATCCACCCCGGCGCGCCCCTTGCCGGTGATCACCAGCACCAGCCGCAGCCCGTCGCCATGCGCCTTCAGAACAAAGGCCACCAGCGCCGGATGCGCCTGCGCAATGGTCATCCCGTGTAGGTCCAGCCGCGCCTGCGGCAACAGCTTGCCGCGTTTCAGCTTCTGGAACTTCTTGCGGTCCATGTTCAGCGCGCCGCCACCCGGAGCCGTCCCCTTGATCGCCCCCGGCCAGACCGCACCGTTTGCTTTCTGCCCGATCTCGAAGGGCGCGATCGCCTGGCGTTTTTGCGGCGCCGGCACCGGCGTCAGCGCCCGGCTCACCGCCTGCGGCAGGCTGGGGCGCTTTTCCGGGTGCAGCGGAGTGGCGCTGTCGCGCACCTTGCGCCACAGGGCTTCTTCGTCGGGCCGCAACCCGCGCGGCTTGCGCCCGCTCATTGCCCGGCCTCGGACACGCTGGCATAGGCCAGCTCGATCGGCAGCAGCACCACCATGCGTCCGGGGTCGCTGATCCGCGCCGCCGCCCGGCCCGCCGCATCACCTGTGCCCATGAACAGATCGCCCCGTTGCGCCCCCTTGATGGCCGAGCCGGTATCCTGCGCAACCATCAGCCGGCGAAAGGCGTCGGCCCCGCCCTTTTCCACCCAGACCGGCGCGCCCAGCGGCACAAAGCGGCGGTCAACCGCCAGCGACCGCAGGGGGGTCAGCGGTCGGTTCATCGCCCCCAAAGGCCCGGATTCAGACCCTAAACCGGGCAATTCGCGGAAAAATACATAGCCCGGATTGGATCTGAGCAGCGCCATGCCCTTGATCGGGTTGCGCCGCACCCAGTTGCCGATCACCTGCGCCGACACCTGGTGCGGCGTGAAAATTCCGCGGCGAACCAGCTCTTTGCCCGGCGATTTGTAGGGATGGCCGTTGGTGCCGCCATAGCCGACCCTGATCGTGGTCCCGTCGTCCAGATCGATGCGCCCGGATCCCTGAACCTGCAGGTAGAACAATTCGACCGGGTCATCCACCCAGCCGATTTCCAGCCCACGCCCATCAAGGATGCCGCCGCCCTCGATTTCTTCGCGGGTGAACCAAAGCTCGCCGCTGCGCAGTTCTGGCGGCTTTCGATACAGCGGAAAGCGGAATCGGGCGCTGCGCTTGCGCGACCCGGCCAGTTCGGGTTCGAAATAGCCGGTGAACAGGGCGGGGGATCCGTCTTCGATCAATACCGGGCGAAAGAACAGCTCGAAAAAGGCGCGTGGTTTCGGGTGGGTGGCGGCCAGCGCGCACAGCGCCGCCCATTCGGCCCCCCGCAGATCGCCGCAGGTGGACAGGAATACGCCCAGCGCTGCCCGATGATCATCGGCGCGCCAACCGTCAAGGTCTTGAAACGTCAGGATTTTCCGGGTCTGTTCGGCCTTGGCCACCGGGGCGGTGGCGGCCATCGCGGCCACCAGCCCCACCGCCACAAGGCCGCGGATCATTCCCCGGTAGCGACCAGTTGCCAGTTCGGGTCGTCGACGCCCATTTTCCGCGCAAAGGTCCATACGTCTTTTTGCCGCTTGATCTCTTTCGGGTTGCCTTCGACGATATTGCCATCCTGGTCGCGCACGACCGAGGTCAGTTCGCCAACGAAGCGCACCTTGATTTCGCCCACCCGGCTGGTTTCGTCGAAATCCGCATCCAGCAGCGTCAGTTCGCGCACGCCCAGAAAGCTGGCGTCGATCTTCAGCCCTTCCTTTTCGCGCATCGCCACCACATCGGCAAAGGTCACAAAGACATCGTCCGACAGGAACGGCCGGATCTGGTCCAGATCGCCGTTCTCGAAAGCCATGAGGATCATTTCATACGCCCCGCGCGCGCCGGCCAGAAATTCGGTGACGTTGAATTCCGGTTCGGCCTTTTTCATCGCGGCAAGCGCCTTGGCGGCGGCGCTATTTTCGTCGACATGGTCGGTGATGTCGCGGTCCATGCCGCCTTCGATCACCTCGAACTTGTCGCGCGCCACGCCGCGCGCAGGCGCCGCCACCGGCGGTTTTTCAAACCCGTCGCGGGTTCCCAGCACGTTTTTCAGGCGCAAGATCAGAAATATCGCAATTCCGGCAAGCACCAGAAGCTGGATGACGGCAGAGTTCATATTGTTCCCTATTCAGGTGATCGGGTGGTAACGGGCTCGATTGGCACTTATGTAAGGTAGGGTCGCGATCAAGTCCACCGTGGCCATAACCGTGACCAAACACCACATGACGAGGCCCAAGTGTTGCTATTTTTCCTGTTTCTGGCGGTTCCGCTGATCGAAATCGCCCTGTGCATCCAGGTTGGCGGAGCGATCGGCCTGTGGTGGACCCTCGCGATCGTGATTTTCACCGCCATTCTCGGCACCCGGCTGATCCGGGCGCAAGGGGTGATGGCGATGAACGACCTGCGGTCATCCTTCAGCGAAATGCGCGACCCGACCGAACCGCTGGCGCATGGCGCGATGATCCTGCTGGCCGGCGCACTGCTGCTGACGCCGGGGTTTTTCACCGATGCGGTGGGGTTCGCGCTGCTGATCCCGCCGGTGCGCCGCGCGGTGATCGCCTACCTGCGGTCGCGCGTCCAGGTCGAAAGCTTTACCGTCACCGGCGCCGAGACCTACCGCGGCCCGCCCCCCGGCCCCGGCCGCGGCGATGTGATCGACGGCGAGTATCGCGAAATCGACGATGCGGACGGCGCCGACGGCCCCGGGAAATCCGGCTGGACCGGGCATTGAGACCCGCCCGATGACCTGCTAGTGACGGTGCGACAAAATTTGCAGGAGAAACCAGTCATGGCCGACAAAGCCGAAAACAACGGCGCCGCCGAAGGGCAGAACCCGCCGCAGATCCAGCTCAAGATCCTTGGGCAGTTCATCCGCGACCTGTCGTTTGAAAACATCGTGGCGCAAAAGGGCATCAGCGGGGACGTGACCCCGGATGTCAGCGTTTCGGTCAGCCTCGACGGCAAGAAACGCCCCGGCGACAACCAGTTCGAAGTCTCGACCAAGTTCAAGATCAACGCCAAGAACAAGGGCACCGAAGACACCCTGTTCCTGATGGAGCTCGACTATGGCGGGATTTTCGACATCCAGAACGTGCCCAACGAACAGCTGCATCCGTTCCTGATGATCGAATGCCCGCGGATGCTGTTCCCGTTCGCGCGGCGCATCGTCCATGATGTCGTGCGCGATGGGGGCTTTCCGCCGCTGAACCTGGACACCATCGACTGGGTGGCGCTCTATCGTCAGAACATGGAACAGCAGGCCGCCGCGCAACAAGCCGCCGCCAACCAGCAGCCGTCCTAGGCGCAAGCTCGGACCACCGGGCCGTCAAGGCGCTTGAAAAGCGCCTTGACCAAGGTTTTTTCCAAAAACCTTGGTCCGCCCGGCCGCTATCCCGGTTTTTTCCAAAGCGCGTCTTCACCGAGGCTTTCGACAAAGGCCGCGTGCGCCGCGGTTTCCGCATCCGAGATGCGGCCGGGCAGGGGCTGCGGGCGGGCCCTGGGCCGCCAGTCCACCGCATTCCGGTCGCCGCCGGGCGTTGAGGCCGCCCCCGACAGGCCGAAATCCGGCTGCCGCCCGCCGATCAGTTCAAGATAGACCTCGGCCAGGATTTCGCTGTCCAGCAGCGCCCCGTGCAGCGTGCGCGACGAGTTGTCGATCCCGAAGCGGCGGCACAGCGCATCCAGTGAATTGGGCGAGCCCGGAAATTTCTTGCGCGCGATGGCCAGCGTATCCAGCGCCTGCGAATTCGGGATCAGCGGCAGCCCGGCCCAGCCCAGCTCGGCGTTCAGGAACTTCATGTCGAAGGCGGCGTTGTGGATCACCAGCGTCGCTTCGCCGATGAACTCCAGAAACTGCGTGGCGATCTTTTCGAACACCGGCTTGTCGCGCAGAAATTCGTCGCCCAGCCCGTGCACTTCAAAGGCCTCGGTCGGCATTTCGCGTTGCGGGTTGATATACTGGTGATAGGTCCGCCCGGTGGGCAGGTGGTTGAACAGCTCGACCGCGCCGATTTCCACGATCCTGTCGCCGGTCTGCGGATCCAGCCCGGTGGTTTCGGTGTCCAGCACAATTTCACGCATCTTTTGCTTCCCGTCTTATCCGCTGCACCAAGTCGTGAACCTGCCGGCGGGCGTTTTCAAGGCTGTCCGTCACGATCACCGCATCCGCCCGGGCGCGCTTTTCGCGATCCGGCATCTGGCGCGACAGGATCAGCTCGAACCGCTCGGGCGTCATGCCGGGGCGCGCCAGCACCCGTTCACGCTGCACCTCGGGCGGGGCCGACACCACGACCACCATGTCCATCGCCGCATCGCCACCGGTTTCAAACAGCAGCGGTATATCCAGCACGGCAATATCTCTGTCGGCGCTCTCAAGAAACCGCGCGCGATCTTCTGCAACCAGCGGGTGCACGATTTTTTCCAGCCTTTCCAAGGCGCTATCGTCCCTGGCAATCCATTTGCGCAGCGCCTCGCGATCCACCGCGCCATCGTGCACCGCCGGCGGATGCAGCCGGGCAATCGCCGGAACCGCCCGGCCGCCCGGCGCGTAAAGCCGGGCCACCGCCGCATCGGCATCCCAGACCGCCGCGCCTTCTTCGGCGAACAGCCGTGCGGTGGTGGTCTTGCCCATGCCGATAGAGCCGGTCAGCCCGATCACGAACGGCCTGCGCGTCATGCGCTCAGCGCCACGCGGCGGGTTTCTTCGTCGACCTCGGGCCGGGGGCCGAACCAGCGTTCAAAGGCCGGCGCCGCCTGAAAAATCAGCATGCCCAGCCCGTCAACCGTCTGGCAACCGACCTCGCGCGCCTTGGCCAGCAAGGTGGTTTCCAGCGGCGTGTAGACCAGGTCGGTCACCACGGTTGACGGCGACAGCGCATCCAGCGGCACCCGCAGGTCGGGTTTGCCCTGCATGCCCAGCGCGCTGGCGTTCACCACCAGCGCGGCGCCATCCAGCATGTTGCCCGCCTTCACCCAGTCGACGACGCTGATCTTGGTGCCAAACTCGGTGCGCAGCGCCTCGGCCCGGGCCTTGGTGCGGTTCGACAGGCGGATTTCCGGCACGCCCACATCGAGAAGCGAAGCGATCACCGCGCGCGCCGCCCCACCGGCCCCGAAAACCGCCGCCGGCCCAGACCGCGGATCCCAGCCGGGCGCGCCCTGGCGCAGGTTTTCGATAAATCCGTAACCATCTGTATTATCGGCATAAATCTTGCCATCCGGGCGAAGGATCAAGGTGTTTGCCGCCCCAATCAGCGCCGCGCGATCCGTCACCACATCGGCGATGTTCAACACCTTTTCCTTGTGCGGAACCGTGACATTCACCCCGACGAAACCCATCGCCGGCAAGGCCCGCAACACCCGGTCCAGGTCCGCCTGCGCCACATCCATCGGCACATAGTACCCGGCGATACCATGCAGTTTCAGCCAATGCGTGTGGATTGCCGGCGATCGGCTGTGCGAAATCGGCGATCCGATGACGCCGGCCAGCGGTATCTTGTGTTCACTCATCCCGGCAGAATTCCTCTTTGTGTCAGGTAGCCAAGAAGTTCTAACAGCGGCAGTCCCAGGACCGTAAAGTAATCACCTTCCACGCGTGAAAACAATCGCGCGCCTTCTTCTTCCAGCTTGTATCCCCCGACGCTGCCGCGGATGCTGTTCCAGTTGCGCGCCACATAGTCCTGCAGATAGGCTGACGAAAGCTCGCGCATCTGCATGTCGACGGTCCCGGCAAAGCGCCAGACCGGGCGCGCTTCTTCGCAGATCACCACCGCCGAAATCAGCCGGTGCCGGTGCCCCGACAGCTTACGCAGTTGGTCCAACGCATCGGCCTGGTCACGTGGTTTGCCCAGGATATCGCCTTCAAAGGCCAGAACCTGATCGCAGCCGATCACCAGGGCTTCGGGGTTTCGTCCGGCGATCTTCAGCGCCTTGGCCTGGGCCAGCGCATCGGCGACATCGCGCGGGCTGGCGCCTTCGGCAAGCATCGCGTCGCGGATCGTTTCTTCGTCCAGCCGCGCCACCGCGCGATCCACCGCGACACCTGCGCGCGCCAACATCTGGCGACGAATTTCCGATCCGCTGGCAAGGATGATCCTGTCGGGCATGGGTGTATCTCTGTGGATAAACCGGCGATGAATCGCCGCATGAAATGGCCGGAAAACCGTATCAGACCGCGCCGGGGGATCAAGCGGCCCGGCCAGGGCGCGGCGTGGTGTTTGCTCCACCGTGGACAGGCGACAGGTTGCGGGGTGTATGGTTTTACAAGGAACGATTCGCCCCGGTTCCTTCCCCAATTCTGTAATTCTTGTTTTTCGGTAAGATAATGAAACTAAACGGTAAATATTGATATTCCGCCGCCTTATCCCCAGCTTGTGGAATATCGGCCCACAGCCGTCGCCTTGTGGATCATTCCGGTGATATCCCATTAATCCACATCGTCCACAGGCCCTACATAATCATCATTCTTTTCTTTCTTCTTTTCATTTAAGGGTAGGGCGACCCGATTGCCTGCAAGAACCTGGAAGAAAGCGTAATGTCGGATTTTCTGATTTCGGCCTACCCGTGGATCAAGTCGCTTCATGTGATCTCGGTGATCGCCTGGATGGCGGGGCTGTTCTACATGCCGCGCCTGTTTGTCTACCACGTGGAAAGCGTCGGCATGGAAGGGGAAACCGCCAAGCTGTTCCAGACGATGGAGGTCAGGCTTTTGCGCGCGATCATGAACCCGGCAATGATCGCCGCCTGGACCTTTGGCGGACTGCTGATCGCAACGCCGGGGATCGTCGACTGGTCCTTTGTGTGGCCCTGGACCAAGGCCGGGGCGGTGCTGGCGATGACCTGGTTCCACCACTGGCTGGGCCGGCGGCGGAAAGAGTTTCTGAACGGCACCCAGACGCTGACCGGGCGGCAGTATCGGCTGATGAACGAAGTGCCGACGCTGCTTCTGGTGATCATCGTCTTTTCGGTCATCGCCCGGCCGTTCTGAGTGCCGCGCGGGTGATCGGACGTTGACTCGGGCGCTGGCTGCGCCTATTTACCAGCGCAGCAGCCGTCCGGCTGTCTTGATATTCCCAGAATGAAAACGGATCGCCAGCCTTTCGCGCTGGCCGACGGAAATTTTCCCATGACAGACGATACCCTGACCGAAGACACTGAGACCCAGGAAACGGTTTCCCAGGAACCCGAGACCCAGGAAACCCTGCACCTTTCGGATCTCAAGGCGAAAAGCCCCAAGGATCTGCTCGCGATGGCGGAAGAACTGGAAATCGAAAACGCCTCGACCATGCGCAAGGGCGAGATGATGTTCTCGATCCTCAAGGAACGCGCCGAGGATGGCTGGGAAATCTCGGGCGACGGGGTGCTTGAGGTGCTGCAGGACGGGTTCGGTTTTCTGCGCTCGCCCGAAGCGAACTACCTGGCCGGCCCGGATGACATCTATGTTTCGCCGGAAATGATCCGCCACCATTCGCTGCGCACCGGCGACACGGTTGACGGGGTGATCCAGGCGCCGCGCGAAAACGAACGTTACTTCGCGATCACCAAGGTGACGCTGATCAATTTCGAGGATCCGGAAAAGGCCCGCCACAAGATCAACTTTGACAACCTGACGCCGCTCTATCCGGACGAGCGCCTGAAGATGGAAGTCGAAGACCCGACGATCAAGGACCGTTCCGCCCGGATCATCGACCTGATCGCCCCGATCGGCAAGGGCCAGCGGTCGCTGATCGTGGCGCCGCCGCGCACCGGTAAAACCGTGCTGTTGCAAAACATCGCCAACTCGATCGAAAAAAACCACCCGGAATGCTACCTGATCGTGCTGCTGATCGACGAACGCCCCGAAGAGGTCACCGACATGCAGCGTTCGGTCAAGGGCGAGGTGATTTCCTCGACCTTCGACGAACCGGCGACGCGCCACGTGGCAGTTTCGGAAATGGTCATCGAAAAGGCCAAGCGCCTGGTGGAACACAAGCGCGACGTGGTGATCCTGCTCGATTCGATAACCCGGCTCGGGCGCGCCTACAACACCACGGTGCCGTCTTCGGGCAAGGTGCTGACCGGCGGCGTCGATGCCAACGCGCTGCAACGTCCCAAACGCTTCTTCGGCGCTGCGCGCAACATCGAAGAGGGCGGCTCTCTCACCATCATCGCCACGGCGCTGATCGACACCGGCAGCCGCATGGACGAGGTGATCTTTGAAGAATTCAAGGGCACCGGCAACAGCGAGATCGTGCTGGACCGCAAGGTAGCGGACAAGCGTGTGTTCCCGGCGATGGACATCCTGAAATCCGGCACCCGGAAAGAGGAACTTCTGGTCAGCAAGATGGACCTGCAGAAAACCTATGTGCTGCGTCGCATCCTGAATCCGATGGGCACCACCGACGCCATCGACTTCCTGATTTCGAAGCTCAAGCAGACCAAGTCCAACGCCGAGTTCTTCGATTCGATGAATGCCTGATAATTGTTGTAAAACAATAACTTAGTACGAAATGGACACGATTTATTCCTTGGCTTCCGCGCGCGGCAAGGCGGGGGTATCGGTTGTGCGCATCTCGGGCCCCGAGGCCTTTTCGGCGGGCCTGGCGCTTGCCGGATCGCTGCCGTCCGCACGGCGCGC
>JAJRUE010000046.1 GCA_024277955.1 Alphaproteobacteria bacterium
GACGTCACCCAGGCCATGGCCAAGGGCGCGCGCCAGCATGGCTGCGTGATCGAGCGCCGCTGGCAGGCGGATGCCTATGAATGGACCGGTTCGGAATGGCGGGTGAGTTGCACGAAGATGGTGGAAAAGGGCGGTAACCTTGTGCCCGGCGAGGAACAGGTGGTGATCACCGCCGAGCACGTGGTCACCGCCACCGGCAACCACGCCCAGCGCACCGCGCGGCTTTTGGGCATCAAGATCCCGGCGATCCCGGTCGAGCATCAGTATATCGTGATGGACCGGGACCCGGCGCTGGTCGAATGGCGCAAGACCCACCCCGAACACCCCGTGATCCGAGACGCCGACGCCCAGTCCTACGTGCGCGAGGAACGCGGCGGCTGGATCCTCGGCGTCTACGAGGAAAACGCCCCGGCGCGATTCGAATACGGGGTGCCCGACACGTTCCGCGCCGATCTGTTCCAGCTGGATCTGGAGCGGATCGAAGCCCAGTACATGGCGATGATCCACCGCATTCCCTCCTGCGAAAACAGTGGCTTGAAGGACGATTTCAACGGCCCGATCTGCTATACCCCCGATGGCAACCCGCTGGTGGGCCCGGCGCCCGGCCTGCGCAACATGTGGCTGGCCGAGGGTTTCAGCTTCGGCATCACCGCCGCCGGCGGCACCGGCTATTACCTGGCCCAGATGATGGTCGAGGGCGAAGCGGAAATCGACATGGCGAGCCTCGACCCCAAGCGCTACGGCGACTGGATGACCACCGAATACGCCATGAGGAAGAACGAGGAATGCTATTCCCACGTCTATATCCTGCACCACCCGGACGAAGAACGCCCCGCCTGCCGCCCGCTGCGCACCTCGCCCGCCTACGACCGGCAAAAGGCCGCCGGCGCCCAGTTCGGCCAGGTCAACGGCTGGGAGCGGCCGAATTACTACGGCCCCGGCGACGCCCCGCAAGACTTTGACGAAAAGGCCAGATCCTTCCGGCGCGGCGGCTGGTGGAAATATGCCGAAGCCGAGGCCCGCGCGATCCGCCAGGGCGTCGGGCTGATCGACGCCACCGCCTTTGCCAAGCATGTGCTGCATGGTCCCGGCGCGGCGGCCTTTCTGGACTGGTTCACCACCAACAGGCTGCCGCGCGTCGGGCGCATCAACCTGACCTATGCGCTGACCGATGCCGGCACCACGCGCAGCGAATACACCATCCTGCGCGAGGCCGAGGACCGCTTCGTGCTGATCTCGGCCGGGGCCTGGCATGCTTACGATCGCGACTGGCTGCTCAAGGCGGTTGCCGACAAGGAGCCCGAGTTCGGCCGCATCAATGTCGAGGACTGGACCACGCGCTACGGCGTCCTTGCCATTGCCGGGCCGAAATCGCGCGATGTGCTGCGCGACCTGATCCGCGACCCGGAACCGGAAACGGCGCTGTCGAACAGGCGGTTTCCGTGGCTGAGCCTGCGCCGGATCGAACTCGGGATGTGCCCGGTCGTGGCGATCCGAGTGGCCTATACCGGAGAGCTTGGCTGGGAGCTGCACCATCCGATCGAGATGCAGAATTACCTTTGGGATCAGTTGCTTGACGCCGGGGAAAAGCATGGCCTCAAGCTGGTGGGCGCCCGGGCCCAGAACTGGCTGCGGCAGGAAAAGAGCTATCGCGCCTTTGGCACCGAACTGGGCCGCGACGCCACCCCGCTTGAGGCCGGGCTGGACCGGTTCGTGGCCCTGGAAAAGGATTTCCGCGGCAAGCAGGCGATGCTGGACAAGGGCATTCGCGGCAGATGCGTGACCGTGCTGATCGACGGGCCGGACGACGCCGACCCCTGGGGGCGCGAAGCGCTGTATTCGGGTGGTGAAAAGGTGGGGCGGCTGACCTCGGGCGGCTGGTCGGTGGCGTTCGGCAGGTCGATCGGCATGGGCTATGTGCGCCCCGACCTGGCTGACCCCGGGCAAAAGCTGCAGGTCAGGATGTTCGACCGCCTGTGGGATTGCGAGGTCACCCGGGACAGCCCCTACGACCCCACCAACGCGACGATCCGCGCCGACGGCTGAACCGCCCGAGCGCCGGCGGCGCGCGGATCCCTAAAATGCGACACAAAAAACGCGGGTTTTGCGCGTGGCCGTTAACTTTTGTTACCGGAATTCGCCTATGCTGACCAAGGCGTGGGGCGAACGCAACTTGGGTGACGCATGTCCTATCTGAGAAAGATCGACCTGAAAAATGCCGACTGGGAAAACGCTGACCTGAAAGGAACCGACCCGGCCGGGGCCGACGCTGGACAGGCCGGGCGGGCGAAGATTGGCGTTGTTCGCGGCGACGCGCCCGCGCCCGCATCGGCCCGGACCGCATCCGCACAAGCGCCGCTGATCTTGGAAAACCCGACGCTGGGCTCGGCCACCGCCGGACCGGCCACGCGCCCCGCCTTTCCCGGGGGCATCGCCGAGGGCGCCAGCGTGCGCACCCCGTGCGGGCTGCGCCGGGTGGAAATGGTGCGACCGGGTGATTTGATCGTGACGCGCGACAACGGTTTGCAACCGGTGCGCCGCGTCTGGAAACGGGTGGTTTCCCCGGCCCGGATCAACGCCGACCGGGCGCTGGCCCCGGTCTGCCTGCTGCCGCGCGCGCTGGGGCCGATGCTGCCGCAAAACCGGGTGCTTTTGGCCCCGGACCAGCGGGTTCTGGTGCCGGGCTATCGGGTCAGCGGGCAGGAAAGCACCGCCGGATGCCTGGTGCGGGCCTGCGACCTGGCGGCGGGGTGCGACGATGCGTATATCGACTTTGCCCCCGGCGACCTGCGGCTGTTCACCCTGGTTTTCGACAGCCATCAGGTGTTTTGCGCCAACGGCCTGCCGGTGGAAAGCTTCCTTGCCAACGCGACCGGCACCATCGCTCTGGCGGCGCATTTGCGGGCCGAACTGTTGCACCTGTTCCCGCGGCTGAAACGCCAGCCACATGCCTATCCGCGGGTGAAATACCGGGTGGTCGACGCGGCGAATTTCCTGCCGGACCGGCTGTAGGGTCGCGGCGTTGCCCGCCGCCCGGCCTGCGCTCAGCCAGCCCCGACCGGCAGTTCAGCCAAACCGCGCCGGGTCCAGCGCGCGCCGGGTGTCGCCGTCGATCTCGCAAGCCCGCCCGGCCACCAGATCGGCGACCAGCTGGCTGGCGGCGGGCGAGGTCTGAAAGCCGTAACCCCCTTGCCCGGCAACCCAGAAGAACGCGCTGTCTTCCGGGTCAGGTCCGATCACCAGACAACGGTCGGGCGAAAAGGTGCGCAGCCCGGCCCAGCTGCTGACCAGCCGTGTCACCGGCTCGTTCATCACCGCCTCATAGCGCGCGATGCCTTCGGCAAGCGTCAGATCTTCGGCCCAGGCGTCGTGCGGTTCGACCGGGTCTTCGTCGGCGGGCGACACCAGCAGCTTGCCCGCGTCCGGCTTGCAATACCAGGCTTCGCCCGCCCCGAACACCATCGGCCAGCGCGAAACGTCGTGGCCGCCCGGTGCGGGAATGCGCGCAATCGACCGGCGCATCGGCGTAAAGCCGATCGGGCGGATGCCGGCAAGGCAGGCGATCTGGTCAACCCAGGCGCCGGCGGCGTTGAACAGCATGGGCGCCTCAAAGGGCCCGCCCGGCGCCTCGACGCGCCAGCCCGCCGCGGTTTTTTCGATGCCCCCGACGCGCGCGCCGGTCAGCACCTGGCCGCCATTGGCGCGGATCTCGCGGGCAAAGTTCTGGATCAGCCGGTCGGTGTCGAGATCCCAGGCTTCGGCGTGATACCCGACGTCGCGCACCACCTCGGGGTTCAGAACCGGCACCATTTCGCAGGCGTCCGGCACCGACATCGGCGCCATGCCCATGGTCTTCATGTCGTGGGCGAAGGCGTCGCGCGTGTCATCGGTTCCGATCAGCATCAGCCCGCGCGGCGACATGACGCCGCCGTTGGCGGTCTGGTGATAGGCCTTGCTGGCCCGGTTCAGGGCGATGGTCGAGGGCAAACCATAGGTTTCGTCGAACATCGCCGCCGAGCGGCCCGACGCATGGTAGCCCAGGTGATCTTCGGCCTCGAGCACCGTGACCCGCCCCAGGTGCGACAGCCGCGCGCCCGCCGAAATGCCGGCGATGCCGCCGCCGATAACCAGAAAATCCGTCATCCTGCCCGTCCCGTGCCTGGCTGAAAACCGCGCCAGATCCTGCCATGCACCGCGGCAAAATCAAAGGCCCGGAACGCAAGTTTCCGGGCCTTCGCAGTGATTTGTCGGCTGAGCCCGCTCAGTTCGGGATCTCGCCGGTGAGTCCTTCGACATAGAACCCCATGCCGGCCAGCGTGCCGTCGTCGGCGGTTTCGCCCGCGGCCAGCCAGGCCGACCCGTCCTGCTTGTTCAGCGGGCCGGTGAACGGATGGTAGCTGCCCGAAGCGATGGCGTCGCGCAGGGCTTCGGCTTCGGCCTTGACGTCGGCGGGAACCGCGCTGGAGATCTCGCCGATCCCGACCATGCCCTTGCCGATCCCGTCCCAGGTGTCGACGCTGGTCCAGGTGCCGTCCATGACCGCCTTGGTGCGCTCGATATAGTAGGGCGCCCAGTTGTCGATGATCGACGAAAGCCGCGGCTTGGGCGCGTATTGCGCCATGTCCGAAGCCTGGCCGAAGGTATAGACGTTGCCGGCCTTTTCGGCGGCCGCCTGCGGCGCCGTGCTGTCGGTGTGCTGCAGGATCACGTCGGCGCCCTGTTCGATCAGCGCCTTGGCGGCGTCGGCCTCTTTCGCCGGGTCGAACCAGGTGTAGACCCAGACCACCGAAAACTCGACATTCGGGTTGACCTTCCTGGCGTGGATATAGGCCGAGTTGATGCCGCGAATGACCTCGGGGATCGGGAAAGACGCGATATAGCCGATCTTGTTCGACTTGGTCATGCGCCCGGCAATGGTGCCCTGCACCGCGCGCCCCTCGTAGAAGCGGGCGGAATAGGTCGACACGTTTTCGGCGCGCTTGAAGCCGGTGGCGTGTTCGAACTTCACCTTCGGGAACTTCGCGGCGACTTCCAGCACCTGGTCCATGTAGCCAAAGGAGGTGGCAAAGATCAGGTCGGCGCCGCCAAGCGCCATCTGAGTCATGGCGCGCACCGAATCGGCGCCCTCGGGCACGCTTTCCTGGTAGACGGTTTCCACCGCGTCGCCGAACTCGGCCTCAAGCGCGAGCCGCCCCTGTTCGTGCTGGTAGGTCCAGCCGCCGTCGCCGATCGGCCCGACATAGATGAACCCGACCTTGGTCTTGGACTGGGCCCAGGCGGTGCCGGCCAGCCCGGTGCCAAGCGCAAGCGCGCCCGCGCCCTTCAGAACTGTTCTGCGTTTCATGTGTTTCTCCCTTGTTTTCGGGCCATTGCCCGGTTTGGTGGCGGTGCCCGCTATTGCGAGGCGTGGAATGTGCGTCCCAGTGCGGCGGGTGCGCCCAAGGCGGCGCGGCTGCGGCTTGCCGACATCAGCACCAGGACGAGAATTGTTACCAGATATGGCAACATCGACAAGTAGACCACCGGGATATTGACCCCGGCTGCCTGCAGATTCAGCTGCAACACCGTGACCCCGCCGAAAAGATAGGCGCCCAGCAGGATGCGCCAGGGTCTCCAACTGGCGAAAACCACGATGGCAAGCGCGATCCAGCCGGCGCCGGCGGTCATGCCTTCGGTCCACTGGGGGACGCGAATCAGGCTGATGTAGGCGCCGCCCAGCCCGGCGCAGGCCCCGCCGAAAGCAATCGCGATCATGCGGATGCGCACCACCTTGTAGCCCAGGGCATGCGCCGCTTCGTGGTTTTCGCCCACCGCGCGCAGCACCAGCCCGACGCGGGTGAACTTGAGCACCGCCCAGACCACGGCGACCAGCGCGATGGAAAAATAGACCATCAGGTCATGGCGAAAGGCGATCGGGCCGATGATCGGGATATCGGCCAGCAGCGGCACGTTGAAATTGACGGTCGGCGGGGCCTTGATGCCCACATAGCTTTGACCGATCAGCGAAGACAGCCCCAGCCCGAAAAGCGTCAGCGCCAGCCCCGAGGCGACCTGGTTGGACAGCAGCAGCTGGGTGATGACGCCAAACAGCAGCGAAAGCACCGCCCCGGCCACCGCCGCCGCCACGAACCCCAGCGCTGGGTCGCCGGTCTCGACGGCCACCACAAAGCCGCAGACCGCCCCGGTGATCATCATGCCTTCGACGCCAAGGTTCAGCACGCCGGATTTTTCGCAGACGAGTTCGCCGATGCCGGCCAGCAGGATCGGGGTCGAAGCGACCATGATCGAGGCCAGCAGGATCAGCGGGTTGATCGAGGAAAGGTCCATCACGCGGCCTCCGTCTTGCCAAGTCGAATTCGGAAATTGGCCAGCACATCGACGGCCAGCAGAAAGAACAGCAGCATCCCCTGCAACAGCTGGATCGCCGCCGACGGCAGGCCCAGCTGGGCCGCAGCCGCGTCCCCCCCCACATAGGTCAGCGCCATCAACAGCCCGGCCAGCAGGATGCCGATCGGGTTCAGGCGTCCGAGAAAGGCGACGATGATCGCCGTGAACCCGTAGCCGGAATTGAAGTCGATGCTGATCTGCCCGGCGGGGCCGGCCACTTCGAACAGCCCGGCCATGCCCGCCAGCGCCCCCGAAGCGCCCAGCGAAAACACCACCAGGCGGGTCGGGTTGACGCCGCCGAAACGCGCCGCCTTCGGGGCCTCGCCCGCCAGCCGGATGTGGAAGCCCAGCAGGTGCCGGTTGAGCAGCACATAGGCAAAGATCACCGCGATCAGGGCGGCGATCACCCCCCAGTGCACCCCGGCGCTTTCGATCAGGAAATTGTTATGCGCCGCCGGGTAGTCCTTGAAGTTCCGGCTGCCCGGAAAGCCCATGCCGTCAGGGTTGCGCAACAGCCCCGAGGCCATCGACGCCAGGATCGCCTCGGCCACGTAGACCAGCATCAGCGATACCAGGATTTCGTTGGTGTTGAAGCGGGTTTTCAGGATCGCCGGGATCATCGCCCACAGCCAGCCGCCAAAGGCCCCGGCGATCACCATCGCCGGAAAGATCAGCCGGCTTTCGGTCGGATAGGCCGCCAGCCCGACGCCGGCGCCAAAGATCGCGCCGATGATGTATTGCCCTTCGGCGCCGATGTTCCAGATACCGGCCCGGAACCCCAGCGAAAGCCCGATGGCGATCAGGATCAGCGGGGCGGCCTTTACCAGCAACTGACCGCGGTAATAGAACGCGAATTCGCCGAATACCGGATCCCAGAAGATCGTGCGGATCGCCGCCAGCGGGTCGGTGCCCAGCAGGGCAAACATCGCGCCGCCCGCCAGCATCGTCAGCACCACCGCCAACAACGGCGTCGATGCGATCCAGAACCGCGACGGCGATGGCCGTCTTTCAAGCCTCAACATGGGCCACCTCCATATCATGCGCGCCGCCCATCATCAGGCCGATCTCTTCGATGCTCAGCCCCTTGGCCGGTCGCGGTTCGCTCAGCCGGCCTTCGTTCAGGGCGGCGAAACGGTCGGATATCTCCATCAGCTCATCCAGATCCTGGCTGATGCACACGATCGCCGCGCCGTTCTTGGCCAGGTCCAGCAAGGCCTGGCGAATGTCCGCCGCGGCCGAAGCATCGACCCCCCAGGTCGGCTGGTTCACCACCAGCACGTCGGGGCGCTGCATCACCTCGCGCCCGATCACGAATTTCTGCAGGTTGCCCCCCGAAAGCGACCGCGCGGCGTTGTTCGGCCCCGGGGTGCGCACGTCGAATTTTTCGATGATGGTTTCGGCGAACCGGCGCGACTTGCCCCAGTCGATGAAGCCGCGGTTGGCCAGACCTTCGCGGATCACCCCGGTCAACAGGGCGTTTTCGGTCAGGCTCATGTCCGGCGCGGCGGCGTGGCCCAGCCGTTCTTCGGGCGCGCTCAGCAGCCCGTCCTGGCGCCGGGCGTTGGGCTCCAGCTGGCCGATTTCCGCGCCCTTGAGCCGGATCGCGCCAGCCGGCGCCAGCAGCTCTCCCGACAGGGCGGCCAGCAGTTCGTCCTGCCCGTTGCCGGCGACGCCGCCAATGCCCACCACTTCGCCGGCGCGAACCTGCAGTTTCACATCCTTCAGCGAGGTGCCGAACGGGTTGGACGAGGCAACGCTGAGCCCGTCGATTTCCAGCACCACCGGCCCCGGTTCGCCGGCTTCGCGGGTCGGGATCTGCAGCGTCTGCCCGACCATCATCTCGGCCAGTTCGCGCGCGGTCTTTTCGCGCGGGTTGCAGTTGCCCACCACCTTGCCCAGCCGCAGGATCGTGGCTTCGTCGCACAGGCTGCGGATTTCTTCGAGCTTGTGGGAAATATACAGAATCGCGGTGCCTTCGGCGCTGAGCCGACGCAGGGTTTCGAACAGGATGCCAACCTCTTGCGGGGTCAGAACCGAGGTTGGTTCGTCCATGATCAGCAGCTTGGGATCCTGCAACAGGCAGCGGATGATCTCGACCCGCTGGCGTTCGCCGGCGCTCAGTTCACCGACCAGCCGGTCGGGGTCTAGAGGCAGCCCGTATTTTTCGCTGACATCGCGGATGCGATCCGCCAGCTGGCGCATCGGCGGCGGATCCTCCATGCCCAGCGCCACGTTTTCGGCGACGTTCAGTGCTTCGAACAGGCTGAAATGCTGGAACACCATCGCGACGCCGGTCTGGCGCGCGTAATGCGGGGTTGCCGGTTCATACGGGTTCCCGTTCCAGGTCATGTGCCCGGAATCCGGGCGCACGAGCCCGTAGATCATCTTGACCAGCGTCGATTTGCCGGCGCCGTTTTCGCCCAGCAGCGCATGCACCTCGCCGGGTGCGACGCTGAAGCTCACATGATCATTGGCGACGACGCCGGGATATGCCTTGGTTACCCCGTCAACGGCCAGAAGTGCTCCGCTCATGATGTCTCCCCGTTGGTTGGTTTGTTGTTGGTGTCTGGTCAGTTTTTTCTGATTGCCCCGCGCGCGAAAGAAGCACGCTGGCCACGCCGATGGCAATGGCCTGGGGATGTTTGCCCAGTTCGGGCCGTCCGATCGGACAGGTGATGCGCGAAATCGCGTCGGGCGCATGGCCAAGCCGCGCCAGCTGGCTGCGGAACCGGGCCCATTTGGTGGCCGAGCCGATCAGACCGGCGCTTTTGAAGCCGTGCGTCAGCAGGCGGTGGCAAATCTCGAGATCCAGCGCGTGGCTGTAGGTGAAAATCAGGTGCTCGCCATCGGCCGGCGCGAAGCGGATCAGGTCCGCGGGCGTGGGCGAAAACAGCACGTCGACGCCTGCGGGCAGCGCGCCCGGAAAGCGGTCGCGCGCGGTGTCGATCCAGGTGATGTCAAACTCGGGGCAGGGGGCGAGAACCCCGACCACCGCCCGCCCCACATGGCCCGCGCCGAAAAGCCACAGCTTGCGCCGGGGCGCGGCAATCGGTTCGATCATCCAGCCGTCCAGCAGCTGCGCCGGAACCGGCGCGCCCGAATTGCGCGCGCGCCGCAGCTGGTCGCGCAGTGCCAGCGGCATCGGCCGTTCGCCGGTCACCCGGCGCGCGAATACGGGCGCCGATATTTCGTCCAGCCGGCGCGCATCAAAAATTTCGCCCAGCAACGTCACCGCGCCGCCGCAGCATTGCCCGAGCGCCGGCCCAAGCGGCACCTTTTCCACCCAGTCGCCGCCCCCGAGCGCCGCGCGCGCCCGTTCGGCGGCCTGGTATTCCAGGGAGCCGCCGCCGATGGTGCCCGACTGCCCGTCGGCCCAGACCAGCATCGCAGCGCCGGTTTCGCGCGGGACCGACCCGTGCGTGCGCGCGATCACCACGCGGCACACCCGGCCCTTCCGGCGAACCGCCTGTTGAAGCGATGCCAGATCGAAGCCCATCCGCGCACCCGGTTGACGGCGGCCAGAACCCGCTCGGCTGTCGCGGGCGCATCCAGCGCCGGGTAGGCCGCGCCGCAGGCGGCAATCGCGTCCGACAGGGCAAGAAAGGCCGAGATCCCCAGCACGAACGGCGGTTCGCCCACCGCCTTGGAGCGAAAGATCGTTTCCTCGCGGTTCGCTTCGTTCCACAGTTCCACGCTGAACAGCGGCGGGCGGTCGGAACAGGCCGGGATCTTGTAGGTCGACGGCGCATGGGTCATCAGCCGCCCCTTGTCGTCCCAGACCAGCTCTTCGGTGGTCAGCCAGCCCGCGCCCTGCACAAACCCGCCTTCGATCTGGCCGATGTCCAGCGCCGGGTTCAGCGACTTGCCGGCATCGTGCAGGACATCCGCCCGCAGGATCCGGTTTTCGCCGGTCAGCGTGTCGATCACGCATTCGCTGATCGCCGCGCCATAGGCAAAGTAGTAAAACGGCCGCCCCCGCCCGGCGATGCGATCCCATTCGATCCGGGGGGTCTTGTAGAACCCGGTCGCCGACAGGCTGATCCGGTTTTCATAGGCCAGGCAGGCGGCTTCTTCGAAGGTCATGACCTCCTGGCCGACCCGCACCTTGCCATCTTCGAAAACCACATCGCGCGTCTGGAAGTATTCGCCCAGGAAATCGGCCATGCGCTTGCGGATCGTGTCGCAGGCGGCCTTGACCGCCATGCCGTTCAGATCGGCGCCGCTCGAGGCGGCGGTGGCCGAGGTATTGGGTACCTTGGCGGTGTCGGTGGCGGTGATCTTGACCCGGTCCACGTCGACCCCGAAACAGGCCGCCGCCACCTGCGCCACCTTCTGAAACAGTCCCTGGCCCATTTCGGTGCCGCCGTGGTTCATGTGGATCGAGCCGTCCTGGTAGACATGCACCAGCGCCCCCGCCTGGTTCAGATGCGTCAGGGTAAAGGAAATCCCGAATTTCACCGGCGTCAGCGCGATGCCCTTTTTCAGAACCTCGTTTTCGGCGTTGAACGCGGCAATCGCGCGCCGGCGTTCGGCATAGTCCGCCCGCTCGGCCAGCGCGCCGACCAGTTCGTGGATGATCGAATCCTCCACCACCATGTGATAGGGCGTTTTCTGCGCCGGTTTCTTCTGTCCGGAAATATCCCCGCCGGAGGCATCTTCCCCATCGGCAGCGCTGGCATAGAAGTTGACGCGCCGCACCTCCAGCGGATCGCGGCCCAGCTCATGGGCGATCTGGTCGATCAGCCGTTCGATCCCCAGAATACCCTGCGGGCCGCCGAACCCGCGATAGGCGGTGGCCGACTGGGTGTTGGTCCTGAGCCGGTGGCTTTCGATCCGCGCATGGGCCAGGAAATAGGCGTTGTCCGCATGCAGCATCGCCCGGTCCGCGACCGGCAACGACAGGTCCATCGACCAGCCGCAGCGGGCGTATTGGGTGAAATCCACGCCCAGAATGCGCCCCCGGTCATCGAAGCCGACCCGGTAGTCGATGCGGAAATCGTGCCGTTTTCCGGTGATGATCATGTCGTCGTCGCGGTCGTAGCGCATCTTGCAGGGCCGGCCCGTGGCGCGTGCCGCCACCGCGCAGGCCACCGCCAGCGCGTTGCCCTGGCTTTCCTTGCCGCCGAAGCCGCCGCCCATGCGCCGCACTTCGACGCGCACCGCGTTCATCGGCAGCCCCAGCGCATGCGCCACCTTGTGCTGGATCTCGGTCGGGTGCTGGGTGGAGCTGTGCACCAGCATGTCGCCGTTTTCCTGGGGCAGGACCAGGGCCGCCTGGCCTTCCAGATAAAAATGTTCCTGCCCGCCCATCTCGATCCGGCCCGACAACCGGCGCGGAGCGCCGGCGATCGCCGCGCCGGCATCGCCGATCTGCCAGGTCACCGGCCCGCCTTCGAAACGGCTGTCGGCGGCAAGCGCTTCGTCGATGGTCAGGATCGGCGGTTCTTCGTCATAGCCGATCCGGGCCAGACGCGCCGCCTTGCGCGCGGCCAGATGGCTGGTGGCGATCACCAGAAAGATCGGTTGGCCGACATAGTGAACCGTGCCGGTGGCCAGCAGCGGTTCGTCATGGGCCGCCGGTGAAACATCGTTTTCAAACGGCAGATCCCCGGCCGTCATCACCGCGACAACGCCGGGTGCTGCGCGCACCGCGTCCAGGTCGAGCGAGGTTATCGCGCCGCGCGCCACCTGCGACAGGCCAAAGGCCAGATGCAGGCAGTCGGCGGGGGCCGGGATGTCGTCGATATAGCGGGCGCGCCCGGTGACATGCAGGCGGGCGGCGTCATGGGGAAGCGGTTTCGCGATGCTCATGGCTTTGCCTCCAGCACGTTTGCCGGCGTGCCGATGTCTTCGAGATAGTAGCGCATCAGCATGTTGCGCGCCGCATCCAGCCGGTATCGGGCCGATGCGCGCATGTCCGAAAGCGGGGAAAAATCCTGGGCGAACGCCTCCATCCCCGCCTGGATCGTGGCCTTGGTCCAGGGCTTTGCGATCAGGGCCGCTTCCACCGCAGCGGCGCGCCTGGGGGTGGCGGCCATTCCGCCAAACGCGATTCTGGCGCTGGCGACCTTGCCGCCGTCCACCCGGATCGAAAAGCACCCGCAGACTGCGGAAATATCCTGGTCGAAACGCTTTGACAGCTTGTAGCATTTCAGCCGGTCGGGCTGGCGCGGGATCGAAACCGCTTCGACGAATTCACCGCGGGCGCGGTCCTGCTTGCCATATGCGATGAAGAAATCTTCCAGCGGCATGTCGCGGCGCTGATCGCCCCGGCGCAAGTGCAGCCTGGCGCCAAGCGCGATCAGCGCCGGCGGGCTGTCGCCGATGGGAGAGCCATTGGCGATATTGCCGCCAACGGTGCCGGCATTGCGCACCTGGAGCGAGCCGAAGCGACGCAGCAACTCGCCCAGGCTCGGGTGGATCGGGGCGATGGCGGCGGCGAATTCGGCCACCGTGACGGCCGCGCCGACCCGGATTTCGCCCTCCCCGATCTCGATTTGCCTCAGATCCTCGACCGCGGCCAGGAAGGCCAGCTTTTCCGGCTTCTGCAGCCGCTTGGTGATCCACAGCCCGACATCGGTCGCGCCCCCCACCAGGGTGGCATCGGGGTTTTCCAGATACCAGGCCGCGAGCGCATCGGCGGTGTCCGGCAAAAAGGCGTCATTGCCGCCGCCAGCCGGGGACAGACGCGCGGGATCGTCCTCCATCCAGTCCGGCACCGGCGCGCCGGAGGCGGCATGCGCGGCGCGCAGGATCGGCGCATAGCCGGTGCATCGGCACAGATTGCCCGCCAGCACGTCATCGTAATCTCGCCGCCCGGTCTTGTGCGCCACCGCCAGCGAAACCACGAAACCCGGCGTGCAGAACCCGCACTGGCTGGCGTGGTGGTCGATCATCGCCTGCTGCACCGGGTGCAGGCTGCCGTCCGGGCCGGCGATGCCTTCGACGGTGCGCACCGCCTTTCCGTCAAGCTGAGGCAGCAGCAGGATGCAGGCGTTCACCGCCCGGCTGCCGCGGGCATCCGAAACCATCACCGTGCAGGCGCCGCAATCGCCTTCGTTGCAGCCTTCCTTGGTGCCGGTCAGCTGGCGCTCCTCGCGCAGCCAGTCGAGAAGGGTGGTCGTCGGGCTGGCGTTTTCCAGCCGGACAGGGTCGCCATTCAACAGAAATGAGACCTTGGTCATGGAATTTCCGATACCGCTTTCTGTTTCGCGCCTGCCCCGGGATATTTCCCGGCGCGAAGGTTCCCCGGCCCGATGCGGCGGAAAGCCAGAGGGAAACCCGAACCCTGCCGAGAGTAAGCGGGGCAGATCCGTTCTGGCAAGCGCGGATTTGCCGGGATTGGCGGATGCAGTTTCAAGATTTCGCAAATGGCCGGGATGGGTTTCACAACCCGCGCCGCTCGCCTATCCTTGCGCCATGACCAGTTCCCCCCGATTCATTCACCTGCGCGTGCATACGGAATATTCCCTGCTCGAAGGGGCCGTGCGGGTCAAGAAACTGGCCGGGCTGTGCGCCGAACGGGCGATGCCCGCGGTGGCGGTGACCGACAGCAACAACATGTTCTGCGCGCTGGAATTTTCGCAGACGGTCGCGGCGGCGGGCGTGCAGCCGATCGTCGGCTGCCAGATCGATCTGGACGACCACGACAAGGCGCCCGGCGACGATGCCCGCCCGGCGGCGCCGCTGGTGCTGCTTGCCCAGAACGAGACGGGCTACCGCAACCTGCTGAAACTCAACAGCTGCCTGTATCTCGACAAGCACGGGGCCGCGCCTTCGGTGACGCTCGCGCAGCTGGAGCGCCACGGCGAGGGGCTGATCTGCCTGACCGGCGGGCCGGAGGGACCGGTGGGCAAGCTGGTTCAGGCCGGCCGGACCGCCCCGGCGCGCGATCTTCTCGAACGGTTTTCGCGCATCTACGGCGACCGGCTGTATGTGGAGCTGCAGCGCCACCCGACCGGCGATGGCCTGCCTGAAAACGAGGCCCTCAGCGAACGCGGCCTGGTCGATCTGGCCTACGATCTGAACCTGCCGCTGGTGGCCACAAACGACGTGTATTTCCCGCATGCCGAGATGTATGAGGCGCATGATGCGCTGATCTGCATCGCCGAAGGGGCCTATGTCGATCAGCAGGAAGCCCGCCGCCGCCTGACCCCCCAGCACTATTTCAAGAGCCAGCAGGAAATGGCCACCCTCTTTGCCGACCTGCCGGAAGCGCTTGAAAACACCGTGGAAATTGCTCGGCGTTGTGCCTTCAAGGTGGAACGGCACGCCCCCATCCTGCCCAGGTTCGCCGATGACGAGGTGAACGAACTGCGCCGCCAGGCGAAAGAGGGGCTGAAGGCGCGCCTGGCGGTGATCCCGCATGCCGCACCTGTCGAGGACTACGAAAAGCGGCTGGAATTCGAACTTGGCATCATCGAAGGCATGGGCTTTCCTGGCTATTTCCTGATCGTTGCCGACTTTATCAAATGGGCCAAGGACCACGACATTCCGGTGGGGCCGGGGCGTGGGTCCGGCGCCGGGTCGCTGGTCGCCTATTCGCTGACCATCACCGACCTGGACCCGCTGCGCTACAACCTGCTGTTCGAACGGTTCCTGAACCCCGAACGGGTCTCGATGCCCGACTTCGACATCGATTTCTGCATGGATCGCCGCGAAGAAGTGATCGAATATGTGCAGCAGAAATATGGCCGCGAAAAGGTGGCCCAGATAATCACCTTCGGCGCGCTTCTGTCCAAGGCGGCGGTGCGCGACGTGGGCCGGGTGCTGCAGATGCCCTATGGCCAGGTGGACCGGCTGTCCAAGATGATCCCGGTCGAAGGGGTCAAGCCGGTGTCCATCGAAAAGGCGCTGGCCGATGAGCCGCGGCTGCGCGAAGAGGCCCGCGCCGAAGAGGTGGTCGACCGGCTCCTGACCTATGGCCAGCAGATCGAGGGGCTGTTGCGCAATGCCTCGACCCACGCCGCCGGGGTGGTGATCGGCGACCGTCCGCTGGACGAACTGGTGCCGCTCTACCAGGATCCGCGCTCGGACATGCCGGCGACCCAGTTCAACATGAAATGGGTGGAACAGGCCGGGCTGGTCAAGTTCGACTTTCTCGGGCTCAAGACGCTGACAGTGATCCAGAACGCGCTGGATCTGCTGAAGGGGCGCGGCGTCGACATCGACATCTCGATGATCCCGCTGGATGATAAAAAAACCTATGAACTATACGCCTCGGCCAAGACCGTTGCGGTGTTCCAGGTTGAAAGTTCCGGTATGATGGATGCGCTGCGCCGGATGAAGCCAACCTGCATCGAAGATATTGTGGCCCTGGTGGCGCTGTATCGCCCGGGGCCGATGGAAAACATCCCGAAATACTGCGAGGTCAAGAACGGCCTGGCGGAGCGCGAAAGCATACATCCGCTTATAGATCATATACTTGAGGAAACTCAGGGGATCATCGTCTATCAGGAACAGGTGATGCAGATCGCTCAGGAAATGGCGGGCTACACCCTTGGTGGCGCCGACCTGTTGCGCCGCGCGATGGGCAAGAAAATTGCCGAAGAAATGGCCAAGGAGCGCCCGAAATTCATCGAGGGTGCGATAAAAAATGGCGTGGACAAGAAAAAGGCCGGCGAAGTTTTCGACCTGCTGGAAAAATTCGCCAACTACGGCTTCAACAAGTCGCACGCGGCGGCCTATGCGGTGGTCAGCTATCAGACCGGCTGGCTGAAGGCGAACCACCCGGTCGAATTCATGGCCGGCGTGATGAACTGCGACATCCACCTGACCGACAAGCTGGCGGTCTATGCCGAAGAAGTGCGCCGGGGCCTGGACATCGAAATCGTGCCGCCCTGCGTGAACCGGTCGCAGGCGACCTTTACGGTTGACGCGGGCCGGGTGGTTTACGGTCTTGGGGCGCTCAAGAACGTCGGCGTCGAAGCGATGAAACTGATCACCGAAGCGCGCGGCGACACGCCCTTTTCCAGCCTGTTCGACCTGGCGCGGCGCGCCGATCTGAAGCGGGTCGGCAAGCGGCCGATGGAAATGCTGGCGCGCGCCGGGGCCTTTGATCAGCTCGACCCCAACCGGCGCCGGGTGTTCGAAAGCCTGGACGCGTTGGTCGCCTGGTCGGCGGCGGTTCACGAGCAGCGCAATTCCGCCCAGGTGTCGCTGTTTGGCGAAGCCGGCGAAGACCTGCCCGAACCGCGCCTTGCCCCGGTCGACGACTGGTTGCCGAACGAACGGCTGGCCGAGGAACACAAGGCGGTCGGCTTTTACCTGTCGGGTCACCCGCTGGACGACTACATGGCGCCGCTCAAGCGCAAGGGCGTGATGACCCTGGCCGATGTGACCGAGGCGGCAGCGCGCGGCCCGATGGTGGCGAAACTGGCCGGGGCGGTCGCCGGCCGGCAGGAACGCAAGTCGGCGCGCGGCAACCGTTTCGCCTTTGTTCAGCTGTCCGATCCGACCGGGCTGTACGAGGTCACCGTGTTTTCCGACACGCTGGAAGCCGCGCGCGAACATCTGGAGGCGGGCACCAACGTGGTCCTGACGGTGGAGGCGACGATGGAATCAGAACAGCTGAAACTGCTGGCCCGCTCGATCGCGCCGATCGACGTGGTTGCGGCCGGGGCGGGGGGAATGGGGCTCAAGGTCTTTATCGACCGCGAACCGGCGATCTTCGGGGTCAAGTCGCTGCTGGACCGGATGGCGACGGGCCGTCTGGCCCCCGGCCCGCTCGAGTTCTGCGTTTTCGATACCGACACGGGGCGCGAGGTCGAGATCGCGACCGGGCTGGAATACGCGCTGACGCCGCAGATCAAGGGGGCGATCAAGGCGATCGACGGCGTGTTGGCGGTCGAAGAGATATGAGCGCGTCGCTGGTCGGTATCCGCTGTGGCGGCCGTTTTGGACGCCATAGGGGCCGAGCGGGCTGACTGGACGGGCGGTCGCATGCCCTCGGGCCTGACAGCGCAGCGAGCGTGTGTCCGCGACGCCGACCGCCTACCAGTGCGGCGGTTTCTGGTCGGCCAGCGGCACCGTGCCGCCTGCGTCCATCTCGCGCTCGGCCTCGCGCTGCATGATCATTTCCAGCCGCCGGGTCAGGCGGTCGATTTCGCCGTTCTGGCGCGCCACCTCGTCGGACAGCTCTTCGACCACGCGGGCCAGATGCGCCGTCAGTTCTTCCAGCCTGGTTACCCGTTCGTTCATCTTCGCGCTCCTTTGCCCGCTTGCCCCGGCAGTGCCTTTTCGCTAGACCGCCCGCCAACATGAAAGGCAAGGCAACACCATGGCGAAAGTGAAAAAGCAGCCCCGGCCCAAGGCCGCGACGCCCAAGGGCTTTCGCGACTATTTCGGCGCAGAAGTCACGATGCGCAAGGCCATGCTCGACAAAATCGCCGCGGTCTATCATCGCTACGGCTTCGACGCGCTGGAAACATCAGCCGTCGAGACGGTCGAGGCGCTGGGCAAGTTCCTGCCCGATGTGGAACGCCCCAACGCCGGGGTTTTCGCCTGGCAAGAGGAAAGCGAAACCGGCAAGATGGGCGACTGGCTGGCGCTGCGCTACGATCTGACCGCGCCGCTGGCGCGGGTTTTCGCGCAGTTCCGCAACGATCTGCCCACGCCCTACCGGCGCTATGCCATGGGCCCGGTCTGGCGCAACGAAAAGCCGGGGCCGGGACGGTTTCGCCAGTTTTATCAATGTGATGCCGATACCGTCGGTGCCCCATCCGTGGCCGCCGATGCCGAGATCTGCGCCATGCTGGCCGATGCGCTGGAGGCGGTGGGGATCGCGCGCGGCGACTACCTGATCCGCATCAACAACCGCAAGGTTCTGAACGGCGTCCTGGAGGCGGTTGACCCGGCGGGCGAGGCCGACCGCGACGCGATCCTGCGCAGCATCGACAAGTTCGACAAGGTGGGCGAGGCCGGCGTTCGTGAACTGCTGGGCAAGGGGCGGCTCGATGCCTCGGGCGCCTATATCGACGGGGTGGGGCTGAGCGATGCGCAGGCCGAACCGGTGATCGGCTTTCTGACCTCGAAAGGCGCCGAGGCGCCCGAAACGCTGACCAACCTGCGCGCGGCGGTGGGCGACAGCGCCATCGGCGCCGAAGGGATCGACGAGCTTGAAACCATCGCCACCCTGCTCGCCGCCCAGGGCTACGGGGCGGATCGCATCGTCATCGACCCGTCGGTGGTGCGCGGCCTCGGCTATTATACGGGGCCGGTTTTCGAGGCCGAGCTGACCTTTGAAACCACCGACGAAAAGGGCCGGGTGCGCCAGTTCGGCAGCGTCGCCGGCGGCGGGCGCTATGACGATCTGGTCAAGCGCTTCACCGGCCAGGCGGTGCCGGCGACCGGGGTTTCCATCGGCGTGGACCGGCTGCTGGCGGCGCTGCAGGCCAGGGGGCTGGGCGCAGCCGAAGACGCCGGGCCGGTGGTGGTGACGGTGATGGACCGCGCCCGCATGGCCGATTATCAGGCGATGGCGACCGAGCTGCGCAAGTCCGGCATCCGGGCCGAGGTCTACCTGGGCAATCCCAAGAATTTCGGCAACCAGCTCAAATACGCCGACAAGCGCCGCGCCCCGGTGGCGGTGATCGAGGGCGCCGATGAAAAGGCGCGCGGGGTGGTGCAACTGAAAGACCTGGCGCTCGGGGCGAAGATCGCTCAAAGCGCCAGCCTCGAAGAATGGAAGTCCCAGCCGGCGCAGGTCGAGGTGGCGCGCGCCGATCTGGTGGCCGAGGTGCGCCGAATTCTGGCGCGCGCCGACTGATGCCCACCAAGGCGGCAATCCGTGCCGAGGCCGGGCGGCTTCAGGCCCTGTTTCAGGATGCCGGCGCGCAGGTGATCGAGGCCGACATCCTGCAGCCCGCCGAAACGCTGCTGGACCTTTACGGCGAGGATATCCGCGCCCGCGCCTTCGTCACCCACGACCCGCTGGCGGGCGAACGCATGCTGCGCCCGGATTTCACCGTGCCGGTGGTGCAGATGCACATGGCGGACGGGGCGGAACCCGCGCGCTATACCTACTCCGGCGTGGTTTTCCGCCAGCAGGAAGACAGCGCCACGCGGGCCAGCGAATATGTCCAGGTGGGCTACGAGGTGTTCGACCGCACCAATCCCCCGGCTGCGGATGCCGAAGTGTTTTCGCTGATTTCCCGGGCACTTGAAGGATACCGGCTGCGCGCCGCCACCGGCGACATGGGCATCCTCATGGCGGCGGTGCGCGGGCTTGACACCAGCGACCGGCGCAAGCGCGCGCTCTTGCGCCACGTCTGGCGGCCGGCCCGGTTCCGCGCATTGCTCGATCGCTATTCCGGCAAGGCCCCGGTGCCCGAAAGCCGCGCCCGCCTGCTGGCCGAGGCCGACCCGATGGCGCGCGCAACCCCGCTTGTGGGCCTGCGCAGCGCAGACGAGATCGCCGCGCGCATCGAAGCGCTGCGCCAGGATTCGCAGGACGCGCCTATCAGCCAGGGCGAAACCGAGCTGCTTGACCGTATCCTGGGCCTCTCGGCCAAGTCGCCAAAGGCGCTCGCCGCCCTGCAGGAAATCGCCCGCGACATGCCGTCGCTGAACCAGAGCGTCGCCACGCTGGCGGCCCGGCTCGAGGCGCTGGACGGGCGTGGCATCGACGTGGGCGCGCTGGATTTCGAAGCCAGCTACGGGCGCACCTCGATGGAATATTACGACGGGTTCGTTTTCGGATTCTACGCCGAAGACCGGCCCGATCTGCCCCCCGTCGCCACCGGCGGGCGCTATGACGCGCTGACCCGGGTGCTGGGGCAGGGGCGGTCGATCCCGGCGGTGGGCGGCGTGATCCGCCCGGCGCTGCTGCCGGAGGGCGCGCCATGACGATCAAGCTGGCGGTGCCCTCGAAGGGGCGGCTGATGGAAAAGACATTCGAATGGTTCGGCGCGCGCGGGGTGCAGCTGCGCCGGGTCGGCTCGGAACGCGAATATGCCGGCGCGGTCGAGGGCGTGGACGGGCTGGAACTGGTGCTGCTGCCGGCGGGCGAAATCCCGCGCGAACTGGCGGCGGGGCGGGTGCATCTGGGGGTGACCGGATCGGACCTGGTGCGCGAAAGGCTGGCCCGCTGGGAAGGCCGGGTGGAAGAGCTGGCGGGCCTGGGCTTTGGCCGCGCCGACCTGGTGCTGGCGGTGCCGGTGGCCTGGGTCGATGTGAACATCCTGGACGACCTCGACGCGGTGGCCGCGCAGTTCAGGGCCAACCACGGGTTCCGCCTGCGCATCGCCACCAAGTATCACCGGCTGGTGCGCGAATTCTTGCGCGCGCGCGGGGTGGCGGATTATCAGCTTGTCGACAGCCAGGGCGCCACCGAAGGCACCGTGCGCAACGAAACCGCCGAGGCGATCGCCGACATCACCTCGACCGGCGAGACGCTCAGTGCCAACCACCTGAAGGTGCTGGAAGACGGGCTGATCCATTCCAGCCAGGCGACGCTGTTCGCCTCGAAAACCGCCGATATGTCGGGTCAACGGCGCGAGGGGCTGCGCGCGCTCGTTGAAAAGCTCGGGCTTTGATCGTAGCGTCCGGCCTTGTCGGGCCGAAGGATTTGAAATGAAGCGCATCCGCTGTATCGCGTGGGACTTTGACGGGGTCTTGAACCGCAACGTTGTGAACGGGCGTTTCGTCTGGGCGGACCATCTGGAAAGCTTTGGCATCGACAAGCATGTGTTCGGAGAATTCGTGTTTTCCGACGGCTTCTGGCCGATCATGCGCGGCGAAGAAGATCTGCTGCACCGGCTGCAGCGGTTCTATGACCATATCGGGCGCCGGTCGGACCCGCAGGAACTGCTGGATTACTGGTTTGAAACCGATGCGCGCCCCTGCCCGGACATGCTGACGCTGATGCAGCGCGCGGCAGACGCCGGGCTGCGTCAGGTGATCGCCACCAACAACGAACACCGCCGGTCCAGTTATATCGAAAACCAGATGGGCTTTGCCGCGCGCATCGAAAAACTGTTTTCTTCCGGCAGGATGGGGGTGGCCAAACCCGATCCGGCCTATTTTCGCACGATCGAGGACGATCTGGGCCTGGCCCCGGAACAGATCCTGTTCGTGGATGACTATGCCGAAAACGTCGAGGCCGCGGCGGCCTGCGGCTGGCAGGTGCACCATTTCCCCGAAGACGGCCACCGCGAACTTGCCGACCGGCTGGCGGATATCCTCTGACGGCAAAAGGCGGCGCGTGCAGGGTCACGCATTCGTGATTGACCAACTTGTCTTGTATCATGGGATGCTGGTCGCAGGTGCTGAAACTGGCACCTGCGGACAAGCGACCGGGCACGCAGCAAACGGCGCTTTTCCAAGGTGGAATTGGAGGGAACATGCAGAAAAAATCATGGACGATCGCGGCGGTCGCTGCGGGAATTGCCGGGATCGGCGCGGTTTCGGCGATCGCTCAGGAAACGCCGCAGGTCAGCGAGCCGCTCAGCAGATCGGGGTTCGTGCTGGAAAACGGGCTTGCCATCCCGGCTTTCGATCCGGTCAAGGGACGCAAACTGTTCGCGGCCAAGGGGTGCGTGGTGTGCCACAACATCAATGGCATCGGCGGCGAAGACGCGCCGGACCTGTCCGCCGGTCACATGGAACGGCCGATGAACGCCTTTGACTTTGCCGCCAAGATGTGGCGCGGGGCCCCGGCGATGATCGCGATGCAGGAAGATGAACTGGGCGAGCAGATCGAACTGACCGGCGACGACCTGGCCGCGATCATCGCCTTTGTGCATGACGAAAAGGAACAGGCCAAGTTTTCGCAAGCCGACATTCCCGAGAACATCAAGGCGATCCTGGAAGGCGGCGACTAGCCGTCCTGAACACGGCCGGCGGGTCGCCGATGGTGCCCCGCCGGCAACCGGCGCAACGACGCTTGGCGCAACGACGCTCAGCGCAGCCCGATATCGGCAAGCGCGAGCTGCAGTTCCATCGGTAGTTCGTCGCTTTGTGCGGCCGGGCCGGGCAGGTCGGCGGGGGCGTTTTCCGGCTCAAGATAGCGCCACCCCTGGAACGGGCGCCGCAACGCCTGCGCGGTGCGCACCAGGGTCGGGTCCAGAACAATGGCGCATCGGCGGATGCCATCGGCGCCGATGACCTCTTCCAGGGCGAGGACTTCCTGGCGAACGCGGATGGCCCCCTTGATCACCCAGTAAAGCGAACCGCCAGCCAGCAGATCTTCGGCGCGGCGCGGGAACATCCGGGTTACGTGGCGGTTCGCCTCGCCCGGCGCATAGTGGCGCGCACGGTAATCGGCCAGATGCTCGACCGAGTCGATGCCAACGCAAAGTTTCACCAGGTTTACATGATCGGCCAAGTTTTTCCCCAAGATATTGTGGATGCCCCAGGCGCAACAGTTTAGCAGCAATCGGGTTGGCGGCAAGCCGGCCGGCGTTGACCGGGGGGGCGTTCGGGCGTAGTGTTGCTGTCCCCGCCAAGCCATTCAGGACTGTGCCGATGAGCCGTTTCTCTGCCCCGATTGCCGAACAGATCTGGGATATGAAATACCGTCTGCAGGATGCGGATGGGGCGCCGGTCGACCAAAGCGTCGAAGATACCTGGCGGCGGGTTGCGCGCGCCCTGGCCGTGGTCGAAGCCGATCCCGGCCACTGGGAACGGGAATTCTACGAGGTTCTTGAAGATTTCCGCTTTCTGCCGGCGGGGCGCATACTGGCCGGCGCCGGCACCGGGCGCTCGGTCACCCTGTTCAACTGTTTCGTGATGGGCACGATCCCCGACAGCATGGGCGGGATCTTCGACATGCTGAAGGAAGCCGCGCTGACCATGCAGCAGGGCGGCGGGATCGGCTATGACTTTTCGACGATTCGCCCAAAGGGGGCGGATGTGAAAGGCGTGGCGGCCGATGCATCGGGGCCGCTTTCCTTCATGGACGTGTGGGATGCCATGTGCCGCACCATCATGTCGGCGGGCAGCCGGCGCGGGGCGATGATGGCGACGATGGATTGCAGCCACCCGGATATCGAGGATTTCATCTCGGCCAAGTCAGACCCGGCGCGGCTGCGCAATTTCAACCTGTCGGTGCTGGTCAGCGACGCCTTCATGGAGGCGGTCAAGCAGGACGGGTCGTGGGATCTTGCCTTTGGCGGCACGATCTACCGGACCATCCAGGCCCGCGATCTGTGGAACAGGATCATCCGGTCCACCTATGATTTCGCCGAACCCGGGGTGATCTTCATCGACCGGATCAATGCGATGAACAACCTGGCCTATTGCGAGGACATTCGCGCCACCAACCCCTGCGGCGAACAGCCCCTGCCGCCCTACGGGGCCTGTCTGCTGGGGTCGCTCAACCTGGCGCGCCTGGTGGACGAACCCTTTGAGGACGGGGCAGAGCTGAACGAAGCGGCTCTGGACAGGCTGGTGCGGGTGGCGGTTCGGATGATGGACAACGTGGTGGACGTGTCGCGCTTTCCCTTGCCCCAGCAGGAACAAGAGGCCAAGAACAAGCGCCGTATCGGGCTGGGGGTTACCGGGCTGGCGGACGCGCTGCTGATGGTGGGGTTGCGCTATGGCTCGCCCGAGGCGGCGCGTCAGACCGAGCGCTGGTTGCACCGGATCGCCCGCGCCGCATACCTGGCGTCGGTCGATCTGGCCCGCGAAAAGGGCGCTTTTGCACTGTTCGAGCCAGAGCCCTATCTGGCGAGCGGCAACATGGCGCAGATGGATGCGGATGTGCGCGAGGCGATCCGCGAACACGGCATTCGCAATGCCCTGCTGACATCGATCGCGCCGACCGGGACGATCAGCCTGTATGCGGGCAATGTTTCGTCCGGGATCGAACCGGTTTTTGCCTTTGGCTACACGCGCAAGGTCTTGCAGAAGGACGGCAGCCGAACCGAAGAAGAGGTGGTCGATTACGCCGTGCAGAAGTGGCGCGAGCGTTTTGGAGACCGCGAGCTTCCCGAGTATTTCGTGAACGCCCAGACGCTGAGCCCGCTTGAGCATGTGCGCATGCAGGCGGCGGCGCAGAAATGGGTGGACAGTTCGATCTCGAAAACCATCAACTGCCCGGAGGACATTTCCTTCGAAGACTTCCAGGATGTTTACCTGCAGGCCTGGGAACAGGGCTGCAAGGGGTGCACGACCTACCGGCCCAACGATGTGACCGGGTCGGTGCTGTCGGTTTCGGAAAAGTCGGAAAAAGCGCCCGAGGCCGATCGCGGGGCCGACGTGGTCTACATATCCGAGCCGCTGGAGCGGCCGCAGGAACTGGAAGGCGCGACCTACAAGCTGCGTTGGCCCGACAGCGAACATGCGATCTACATCACCGTCAACGACGTTGTGGTCGGGGGCCGGCGGCGGCCTTTCGAGGTCTTCATAAACTCCAAGAACATGGAACATTTCGCCTGGACCGTGGCGCTGACGCGGATGATTTCGGCGGTGTTCCGGCGTGGCGGCGACGTATCTTTTGTGGTCGAAGAGCTCAAGGCGGTGTTCGATCCGCGCGGCGGCGCCTGGATGGGGGGGAAATATGTTCCGTCGATCCTGGCGGCGATCGGCGGCGTGATCGAGCAGCACCTGATCTCGATCGGTTTCATCGAGGGCGAGGGCATGGGGCTCAAGGCCGACCCGCGTTCGGACGTGGTGGGCATGGGCGCGCCGCGGGGCAAGGCCTGTTCGTCCTGCGGAAGTTACGAGATGCGGATGATCGAGGGCTGCATGACCTGCGCGAACTGCGGCTATTCCAAGTGCGGGTGAAACGGTTTTGACAGAGTTTTTCGAATTCTGAGTTGTTGTTACAATTTTGGGCTGAAATGAGGATATCACTCTGAAACGTTGTCCATGTGGATTGGGGCAAATAGCGATGGCCGGCAATGCGATGGTGCGGGAATTTAGTCCGACAAGTTTTTTTGTGACGGCGGCGTTGTTTCTTGGGTTTCAGGCCAACGCCGATCCGTTGGCGACGATTGGCCGTGGTCGACTTTTCACAAATGATTATCTCGCCGGCGGTCAGGATCGGTGGCGAAGTGGCTCATATGTCTACAGTCTGATGAAAGGCCGAAGTGCGTGGACCGGGAGGCTGCCGGATCGGTTTGGTGATCTTGTCGAGTTGCGTTCTCGGAATGAAATCATTGCACCGGCCAATCTTATCAATCCAAAGCCTGGTGATCGGCTTTATGCCGGAACGCTGTCTGGACCTGTCCCGCTTTCGTGCCGCTCCGGTTTCTCATTTATGCGGCCAGAGCTTCGAAAGCCAAGGGGCTTTTCCAGCCCAGGGCCGAGTACCTTCGGCGCGGGTTGTAGAAGCCGTTGATGTATTCGAAGATGGCCAGTTCGGCTGATCGTCGTGTGTCCCATGACCGTTGCCAGAGCAGTGCGGCCTTGATCGTCTTGAAGAAGGTCTCGACGGTCGCGTTGCCGTAGCAGTTTCCCTTGCCGCTCATGGACACCTTGAACCAGTGCTGGCGCAGAATCTTCTGATAGTCATGCGAACAATACCGACTGCCACGATCCGTATGGTGGATGCAGCCCTTCGGCGGCGGCCAACATCCAGCCCCGGCTCCTTCAGTTCCTCGGTCATGCGCGGCCGGCCATAGCTGCGCAAGCTCAGGCGGAACTGTTCCCGGATATGGGCAAGAACGACCAGGTCCCGGCGCTGGCGACGGCTCATGGGGCGGCTGCGCCAGGCGCGGTAGCCTCGGGGGCTGACATCCATGATCCGGCACAGGCGACTGACGGGCATCCGGTTGCGGTGTTCTTCCACGAAGGCAAATCTCATTTGCTTCTCTGAGCGAAGAACACCGTGGCGTTCGTCGGGGAAACGCCCCACTGGGGCCTTTCCAGATCCTCCTCACTTTAGAATGTCCCTCTCCTCCCGGAGCAGGCGGTTTTCCTTGCGAAGCCGGGCCGCCTCACGTTCAAGGTCGGACTGGGCGGCCGGTTTCTCGGGATTGCGCCGGTCCTGCTGGATCCAGCGGCTCAGCGTGGAAAGGCCGATACCAGGATCGGCAGCCACCTGTCTGCGGCTCAAGCCGCTTGTAAGGGCCAACCGCACAGCCTCTGCGCCCAATTCAGGGGTTGGTCTCTGTGCCATGATGTTTCTCCTTTGTGGCAGAATACCAAGTCAAAGGAGCGGAACAATTCCGGGACAGGTCCAGGGCGGTCAGCGGATCAGCAGGTAGAGCAGCGCGCCGTGGCGCCAGATCGTCATGGCGACGGCGCGGCGCGACTGGGCGATGGCCTGGTCAAGATCCTGCACGGTTTGCACCGGCATCTTGTTGACGGTCAGGATCACGTCTTCGGGCCGCAGACCGAAGCGTGCGGCGGGGCTGCCGCGCGCCACGTCGATCACCGCGACGCCCTGGACCTGGCCGTAGCCGGGCATGCCCTGGGTGAGCGGCGCAAGCACCGCGCCGTTGAGCAGGCGCGATTGCGCGGTCCAGCGCGCGGTGCTGGTTTCCTTGAGTTTGGCCTTGACGATGCGGGTGCCGTCGCGGCGCACGATCTTGAGGCTGAATTCGGTCCCCGGCCGCATCACGCCGAGGTGGCCGCGCAGGTCGCGCGAATCCGAAATCGTTTCGTCGTTGATCGCCACGATCACGTCGCCGGGCTGCAGGCCGGCGTCCTGCGCCGCGGACCCGCTTTCGACCTGGGCGACCAGCGCGCCTTCGGTGACGCTCAGACCCAGGGCGTCAGCGATTTCGGGGGTCAGGTCCTGGGTGGTGATGCCCAGCAGGCCGCGGTGGACCTGGCCGAATTCGACCAGCTGATCCATGACCGCGCGGGCCATGTTGATCGGGATGGCGAAGCCTATGCCGACATTGCCGCCCGATGGCGCGATGATCGCGGTGTTGATCCCCACCAGCTTGCCGTCATAGGTGATCAGCGCCCCGCCCGAGTTGCCGGGGTTGATCGAGGCGTCGGTCTGGATGAAGTCTTCGTAGCCTTCCGGGTTGATCCCCGAACGCCCCAGCGCCGAAACGATCCCCGAGGTCACGGTCTGCCCCAGGTCGAACGGGTTGCCTATGGCCACCACGAAATCGCCCACCAGCAGCTTTTCGGAATCCCCCATCGGGATGGCGGTCAGGTTTTCCGCCGGGATCTGCAGCAGCGCCAGGTCGGTGGCTTTGTCGCGGCCGACGATGGTGGCGTCGAAACTGCGCTTGTCCTTAAGCGTGACCGTGACCTGGCCGCCGCTTTCGACCACGTGGTTATTGGTCAGCACATAGCCTTTTTGCGCATCCACGATCACGCCTGAACCGGCGCTGACCTGGCGCCGCGGCTTTTGCGGCGCGAAAAACGGAGAAAAGAACGGATCCTGGGTGTAAGTGCCTGTATTATTTTCGGAAACCACCGTGATATTGACCACCGCCGGGGTGACCTTTTGCAGCAACGGGGCGATGGTGGGTATGCCGCGCCTGTCGATTTCCGGCATTGCCTGGGAAAAAACAGGCGCCGGCAACGCAAGGCCGACGCCCAACAACAGCACGAGTGCAATCCGCCGAACAAACATGGCGTTTCTCCTTGGATATGGGGTCGGATCGCGCAGATATCCGGTCCGGCGCCCGGGTTGAACCATGCCGCCCGGAACCCCCGGGCAGCTGCCAAAGACAACTGGCTTGAAAATTCACAACCAGCAGTTAGGCACCGGAAAACGGCATTTCAACCAGCGGCGTGCAAATGTGAATCAAAATTGGCACAGTTGGATTCACGTCTTGGAATCAGAGGCTTAACAAGGCGCGCGCCAATGTGATAAAAGGCGCTCAGAATAGAACAACGGCAGGTTGGCAGGCATGGGCACGCGCTATCGCGGCACCTATCTCATTTCATGGGCACAATCGGAAATCGACGGCGTTGCCGGCGCCGGTCCGGCGGCGGTCTCGGTGGGGTCTTTGTGGCGTTGGCGCGGCGAGGCGGTGCGCGTCGACGATCCCCGCGATATCCTGCTGCTGGAAAACCCCGATGACATGGCGGCGCTGCACCGCCGGGCCGCCGGGCAGATACGCCGGCTCTTGGGGGATCCGGCGCTGTTTGCCGCGCGCGAAGACGAAACCGATGCGGACGAACCGCTGTTCCGGTCCTCGTTCGAACTGACCGACGGGCGGCGGGTGTTTCAGGCGACGCTGCTGACCCTGGAAACCGGGCACCGGCCGATGGTCCTGTTCGTGGGCGCGCTGCCGCCACGCGATTGCGACCTGTGGGTGGTGTCCTGTTCGCTGGGGGCCGAATTCACCGCCCCGGTGGGCGAGGCGCCGGGCACCATCTGTTTCGTGCCGGGCACCCGGATCACAACCCCCGAGGGCGCGCGGCCGGTGGAAGTGCTGGCCGAAGGCGACCGTGTCTGCACCCGCGACAACGGCGTCCAGACACTGCGCTGGATCGGCAGCCGCACCATCACCGGGGGCCGGCTGATGGCCATGACGCATCTGCGCCCGGTGCGTATCGCGGCCCATGTTCTTGGGCCCGACATGCCCGACGGCGAACTGGTGGTGTCGCCGGATCATCGCATTCTGGTGCGTGGGGATGCCGCGCGCGCGCTCTTCAACACCCCCGAAGTGCTGGTGGCGGCGCGCGATCTGGTGAACGACCGCACGATCCGCCTGGACCGGCGCTGCCGCAGCCTGCGCTACATCCACCTGATGCTGGACAGCCACCAGATCGTCTGGGCCAACGGCATCGAGGTGGAAAGCTTCCACCCCGCCGGCACCTCGCCGGACCAGATCGCGCCGGATCAGCGCGCCGCCCTGTTCGAGCGGTTTCCCGATGTCGGTGCCGACGCGCTGGCCTATGGGGAATTCGCGCGGCGCCGGCTGAATCGGGCGGAAGCCGCCATTCTCGCGCATGCCGGGCTGGGTGGGCATTGACTCCGGCCCCGGCCCTTGTATAAGCACGCTCGTTCCGGCCCCTTTGGGCCGGTTCTTCATTGGTGTTGGTGGCCCCCGCAAGGGGATGCCTGTCGGGCTTCGGCCAAAGGACAACGCCCTTCAAAAACGCTCCGCAACGGGCACCAGAAGGAGATCAGCCGTGACCAAACGCACGTCTGCCAAGTACAAGATCGA
>JAJRUE010000047.1 GCA_024277955.1 Alphaproteobacteria bacterium
GCCCCCTGCCCGTGGTCGCGCTGATCGAAGGCGCCTGCATGGGGGCGGCGGTGGAACTGGCGCTGTCGTGCGACCTGCGGATTGCCAGCCGTGATGCCCGCCTGCAGGTGCCGGCGACGCGGCTGGGTCTGCTCTACAAACCCGAGGCGATCGCCGGATTGCACCGACGGTTCAGCACGGAAACCCTTATGCGGCTATTGGTCATGGCCGAAGGATTCACCGCCGAGGCGGCGTTGCGGGCCGGGCTGGTGGGCGAGGTGGTGACCGAAGGCGCCCTTGAGGCGCGCGCCGCGGACCTGGCGGCGACCTGCGCGCGAACCGACCCCACGGCCGCCGCGCTGACCCGCAAACTGCTGATCGACCTGGAACACGGCACCGCCGACATGACCGCCTGGCAGGCGCAATACACCGCCATCCTGTCTTCCGATACGCGCCGGGCCGGCGTTGCCGCGCTCAAGGCCCGGCTGGCGGCGGGCGAAATGAAAACACCAACCACGACAGGGCCGGATTGATGCAATTCAGTGAACTGATCGGTTTCGACCTGGGCAAACGCCGGATCACCTATGGCAAGACCGATGCCATCCTTTATGCGTTGACCGTCGGGGCGCCGCCGGACCAGCTGGATCTGGTCTGGGAACGCGACCTGCGGGTGCTGCCGACCTATGGTTGCGCGCTGGGGCTTTGGGCGGTCGAGGCGGCGGGCGGCCTCGGCGCCTATGACCGCAATCTTTCCCTGCATGCGGCGCAGGAACTGACGGTGCATGCCCCCCTGCCCGCCAGCGGCGATTTCGAAATGACCGGACATGTCGCGGCGGTCTGGGACAAGGGCCGCGCCAGCGTCGTCGATATCGTCGCCGAATGTGAATTCTTTGCCGCCAGATACACGATTTTCCTGCCCGGGCGCGGTGGCTGGGGCGGCGATCGCGGCCCCTCGTCAACCGCGGTGGAAACCGGCGCGCCCGACTGGACCGGATCGTTTGAAACCTGGGAAAACCAGGCGGCGATCTATCGCCTGACGGGCGACATGCACCCCATCCACATCGACCCCGGCGTCGCCCGGGCCAATGGCTTCGACCGCCCGATCCTGCACGGGCTCTGTACCCTCGGGATCGCGGCCCGAGAGGTCGCGGCGGCGCAGAATGCCCGCCCCTGCGACCTTGCATATCTGAGCGCACGGCTGGCGGCCCCGGTCCTGCCCGGCGACACCATCACGATAGCCGCGACCCGGGACCACGATCATCAACTATTCCAGGCAAGCACTGAAAATGCGACGGTCCTGAAGGGTGGAAAGGCGCGATTCAGATAATCCGCCGCGGGCCAACCGAGGCACAAAAGGTAGACAGGCAAGCGATACCGGACGAGCGACACGTCAACCCAACAGGAGGAAAAATGAAACTGATGAAATCTACCGCAAGGCTGCTTGCAGCCGCCGCCATCGGCCTGGGGGCCTATACCGCCGCCTCGGCCGAACCGATCATCATTGGTGAAATCAACCATTACAAACGCATGGCGGCCTTTGCCAATCCCTACAAGAACGGCATCCTGCTGGCGCTGGAACAGGTGAACGCCGCCGGTGGGGTTCTGGGCGAAGATCTGGAATTCATCTTTCGCGACGATCAGGGCAAACCCGGCGAGGCGGTGAAGATCGCCGAGGAACTGATGACCCGTGATGACGCGGTGATGCTGACCGGCACCATCTTCAGCCATGTCGGCCTGGCAATTTCATCCTTCGCGGCGGAAAAGAAATACATCTACCTCGCTGCCGAACCGCTGGCCGATGCGCTGGTCTGGAGCAAGGGCAACGATTATACTTTCCGCCTGCGCGCCTCGACCTACATGCAGGCCGCGATGCTGGCCGAAGCGGCAGCCAAGACCGGCGCCAAACGATGGGCGACGATTGCCCCCAACTATGCCTACGGCAAGGATGCGGTCGCCGCGTTCAAGAAGGCGCTGACGGCACTGAACCCGGACGTCGAATTCGTCGCCGAACAATGGCCGGCGCTGTTCAAGATCGACGCCGGCGCCGAAGTGCAGGCAATCGAGCGGGCCAAGCCGGATGCCATCTTCAACGTCACCTTCGGCGGCGATCTGTCCAAGTTCGTGCGCGAAGGCACCACCCGCGGCCTGTTCGAGGGGCGCACCACCGTCGGCCTGCTGACCGGAGAGCCGGAATACCTGGACCCGCTGAAGGACGAGGCGCCCGAAGGCTGGATCGTCACCGGATACCCCTGGTATGATTTCACCGATGGCCCGAACAAGGTCTTTGTCGACGCCTATCAGGCCCGTTGGAACGAACGCCCGGGCATCGGATCGCTGGTCGGGTACATGGTCGTGCAGTCGATCGTCGCGCTGATCGAAAAGGCCGGTTCGACCGAGACCGAAGCCCTGCGCGCCGCCTTTGCCGATCTGAAGGTCGACACGCCGGTCGGTGAAATCATCTACCGGTCGCAGGACCATCAGGCGACCATGGGGGCCTTTGTCGGCACCACCGCGTTGAAGGACGGCGCCGGTGTCATGGTCGACTGGGAATACAAGGAAGGCGCCGATTACCTGCCCTCGGACGAAGAAGTCGCCAGGATGAGAAAAGGCAACTGAGGCGTGTTGCGTTTGATCGGATTCGTGAACTCGTGAATTCGATCGAACGCGACCGGCTCGGGGCCGCTGGTCGCACCGGGGCAGGTTTCAGGCCCGGTGCGACCGCCAGATCCGTTCGCGGAAACCAACATGACAGGGAATTGAGATGGGGCTGATCATTGCGCAGATACTAACCGGGCTGGCCAATGCGGGCGCGCTGTTCATGGTCGCATCCGGCCTGTCGCTGATTTTCGGGGTGACCCGTATCGTGAATTTTGCCCATGGTTCGTTCTACATGCTGGGGGCCTTCATCGGGTATACGATGATGCAGGTCCTGCCCGGTGCGATCGGGTTCTGGGCCTCGGTACTGCTGGCCGGTGTCGCGGTCGGCCTGATCGGCGTCATCGTCGAGCTGCTGGTCCTGCGCCCGATCTACCGCGCCCCGGAACTGTTTCAACTGGTGGCGACCTTCGGGGTGATCCTGGTCATCCAGGATCTGGCGCTGATGACCTGGGGCGCCGAAGACGTGCTGGGCCCGCGGGCGCCGGGGCTCAAGGGCATTGTCCGCATCCTGGGCGAACCGGTGCCGAAATACGACCTGGCCCTGATCGCGATCACCCCTTTCGTGGCTTTCGCGCTGTGGTATCTGATCACCCGGACCCGGGTCGGCATATTGGTGCGCGCCGCCACCCAGGACCGCGAAATGGTCGGGGCGCTGGGGGTCAATCAGGCCTGGCTGTCCACCGGCGTGTTCTTTCTGGGTGCCGCTTTGGCCGGGCTTGGCGGCGCCATCCAGCTGCCCAAGGGCGGCGCCGATCTGTTGATGGATTTCAACATCCTTGCCACCATTTTCGTGGTCGTGGTGATCGGCGGCATGGGATCGCTGCCCGGCGCCTATCTGGCGGCGGTGCTGATTTCGGTGCTGAATGTGTTTGGCGTCACCTACATGCCGCAATCGACCCTTGTGCTGATGTTCGTGGTGATGGCGGTGGTGCTGATGGTCAAACCCTACGGCATGTTCGGCCGTGAAGAGGTGGCCGGCGAACACGGTCAGGTCGGCGAACCCGAACGGCCCATCAAACCGGCCGGTCGCAAGGTCCGCCTGATCGTCGCGGCCTTCCTGTTGCTGATGGCATTGCTGCCGCTGGTCGGCTCCAATTTCACATTGGTCCTGCTCACCGACATCCTGATCTTCTGCCTGTTCGCGGCCAGCCTGCACTTCATCCTGGGCATCGGCGGGCTGGTGTCGTTCGGCCATGCCGCCTATTTCGGCGGCGGCGCCTATGCCGCGGCTTTGCTGGTGACCTATACCGACACGCCGATGGAATTTGCCCTGATGCTGGCGCCGGTCGGGGCCGGCATGGCGGCGGTGATTATCGGCTGGCTTTGCATCCGCCTGACCGGCGTCTATTTCGCCATGCTGACCATGGCGTTTGCGCAATTGCTTTGGTCTCTGGTCTATCAGTGGGGCGAATTCACCGGCGGCGACGACGGCCTTGTCGATATCTGGCCGTCCGAGTGGCTGTCGGAAACCACGGCCTATTACTATCTGACGCTGGTCATCGGCGTCGGCGGCATCATATTCCTGCGCCACGTGGCGCATTCGCCGTTCGGCTATGGCCTGCGGGCGGCGCGCGACAGCAATCGTCAGGCCGAGGCGATGGGCATCAACACCAAACGCGTGCAATGGGCTGCCTTCGCCTTTGCCGGCGCCATGGCCGGGGTCGCCGGCGGGTTGTTCGTCTTCTCCAAAGGCTCGATCTTTCCCTCCGAGCTGGAAATCGGGCGGTCGTTCGATGCGCTGATCGTGGTGCTGCTGGGCGGCGTCAAGACGCTGTCGGGCGGGGTGGTCGGCGGTGCGTTCCTGGAAGGGATCAAGGACGTCCTGACCCGGTTCGAATACTGGCGCCTGGCACTGGGCCTGTTGATCATCGTCGTGGTGATCGCGATGCCCGAGGGCATCGTCGGATCGCTGCGCCGCGCGGCGGAACATCTGGGAATTGTGAAACGGCCGGAGGATGAGACATGACCACTGTCCTTGAAGTCAGGGGATTGTCGAAGAATTTCGGCGCGATCCAGGCCGTCAACAACGTCAGCTTCACCCTGAGCGAAGGCGAGATGCTGGCCATGATCGGCCCCAACGGCGCCGGCAAGAGCACCTGTTTCAACATGATGATGGGGCAACTGAAACCCAGCAGCGGCACGGTCCTGTTGCGCGGCGAGAACCTGGCCGGCCTGGCCCCCCGCGACATCTGGCGCAAGGGCGTCGGGCGCACGTTCCAGATCACCTCGACCTATCAATCCATGACCGTGGTGGAAAACGTGCAGGTCGCCCTGATCTCGCACCACCGGCGCCTTTTCTCGATCGGCCCGCGCGCGCGCGCGCTTTACCGCGACCGGGCGCTGGGTTTTCTTGAAACCGTCGGGATGCGCGATCAGGCCGACCGGCATTGCGCGGTGCTGGCTTACGGCGATCTGAAACGGCTGGAACTGGCGATTGCCCTGTGCCACGAACCCAGCCTGCTGCTGATGGATGAACCCACCGCCGGCATGGCCCCGAAGGAACGCAACGAGTTGATGCAGCTTACCGCCGGCATCGTCGCCGAACGCGGCATCAGCGTGTTGTTCACCGAACATGACATGGACGTGGTATTCGGTCACGCGCACCGGATACTGGTGCTGAACCGGGGCGAACTGATCGCCGAAGGCAGCGTCAGCGACATTCGCAACAACGCGCGGGTTCAGGAGGTATATCTGGGCGGTGGCACCCTGTTCAAGAAAGAGGAGGCCGGCGCGGATGCTTGAACTGACCGCGATCAACAGCTTTTATGGCAAGGCGCATGTTCTGCGCGATCTGGACCTGACGGTCGAACATTCCCGGGTCGTGTCACTGCTGGGCAGGAACGGCGCCGGTAAATCCACCACGATGAAATCGATCATGCAGATGGTCGTCCCCAAGACCGGCAAGGTTCATTTTCTGGGCGAAGACATCACCGGGTTCGCGCCGCATAAAGTGGCCAAGATGGGGCTTGGCTACGTGCCCGAGGACCGGCGGATATTCACCGACCTGACGGTTCTTGAAAACCTTGAGGTCGGTAAGCAACCACCGCGCGAAGGCGCGGTGACCTGGACCCTGGACATGTTGTTCGACCTGTTCCCCAACCTTGGCGAAAGGCGGCGTAACCGGGGGCGTGAAATGTCGGGCGGCGAACAGCAGATGCTGACGATCGCGCGGACCCTGATGGGCAACCCGCGGCTGATCCTGCTGGACGAACCCTCGGAAGGCATCGCGCCGCTGCTGGTCGAGCAGTTGGCCAGGATCATCCTGATGCTGAAACAGGAAGGCCTGACGGTGCTGATTTCCGAGCAGAACCTGCATTTCGCCCAGATCGTGGCGGACATGGCGGTGATCATCGAAAGCGGCGCCGTGAAATACACCGGAATATTCGAGGATCTGAATGCCCACCCGGAAATCCGCGATGCCTATCTGACCGTTTGAGTCGGCCCTGTTGCGCAAATCGACCGAGGGGATTCATCTTGCGAAACCGGCGGGACAGCCGGAAGCCACGAGCAGAGCAAACCGATGACAAGACTGGCAAGAAACGTCAGCCGGCGGTAAAGCCACATTCAAGGATATTCCGCATGGCGCGGCGAAAAGCCGGTTGCCAGTTGGTGTCCCGCATCAGTTTGCGGTGCGTGTAGAACCGGAAAACCCCGTCGACCGCGATATAGAACTGCAATGGGTCCGACCCTTTTTCCGGGTCGAGTTTCAGATGCCGTGACAGCAGATCGACAAGCGCTTCCTCGATTTCTCGAACGTCCTTCTGGAACGCCTCTTCGAACATCGCCTGTTCGCGGAAATCGTACCAGAGCCTGTGGGTTTCGGACTTGGTCTCGATCGTCGTCTCCAGGCTCCTGACGATGGCGCCGATCACCTGATCCCGGTCGCCACCATCCACCAGAGCGGCATCGAGATCGGCAACGAATTGCTGTTTGTAGAGCTGGATCGCGTAGGAGACCAGTTCGTTCTTGTCCTCGAAATAATAGTGGATCACCCCCAGCGAGACGCCGGACAGGGCCGCGATGTCGCGCAGACCGGCACGGGCATAGCCCAACTGCGAAAGCGCGATCAGCGCGCTTTCGGCGATTTCCGTCTTCTTGGCGACCCGTTTGCGGGACTTCAATTCCGCCTTCTGCCTGAGAGTCTCCATCGAGCGGGCGGTCAGAGCTTTTCGCGAAACCATTGTTACTTTGCCATCCACCAGAACGCTGCCCACCCGGCCGGCCGGGTGTCGCCAAGGTATAGTTGACCAACCCAACAACGCCAATGGGTTAATCCGGGTCGGCAGGGGCCCGGATCGGCGGGCCCCGCGCGCCGGGGCCCGGTCCCTAGTTCCAGGCAAATCGCATGGTTTTCTCTTTCTTCTTGTTGTAGGGCGCATAGCGGGCATCCAGATCCATGCGCTTGCCGCGCTTCAGGATCGGTTTGAAATGCGAACACGTCACGAAACCCTGGGTACCGGTATAGGATCCCATGCCGCTGGCCCCGACGCCGCCGAACGGCAGCCCCGGCACCACCGCGAACAGCATCAGATCGTTGATTGCCACGTTGCCGGCGCTGGTGTTGGCGAGAATGTAATCTTCGAATTTCCTGTCGGTGCCGAAGATGTACAGCGCCAGCGGCTTGTCCCGTGCGGTGACGTATTCCACCACCTCTTCCTTTTTGGACCAGGTCAGGATCGGCAGGATCGGGCCGAATATTTCCTCGGTCAGCAGCTTGTGCCCCTCGGGCAGGCCCTCGACCAGGGTCGGTTCGATATAGAGGTCATCGCGGTCCGACCGCCCGCCGTGGATTATGTTGCCGCCATTGCCCAGATAACCGGTGATGCGGTCGAAGTGGCGTTCATTGATGATGCGGGCATAGTCAGGCGATTTCTGCGGGTCATCGCCATAGGCCTTTTTCAGATGGTCGATGATGGCCCGGACCAGTTCGTCCTTGATGCTTTCATGCACCAGCATGGTGTCGGCGTTGATGCAGATCTGCCCGGCATTCTGGGTCTTGGCCCAGACGATGCGTCGCGCGGCGATCTGGATATCGGCGGATTTGTCGACGATCACCGGGCTTTTGCCGCCCAGTTCCAGGGTGACCGGGGTCAGGTGCCTGGCCGCCGCCGTCATCACGATCTTGCCGACGGTGCCGCCACCGGTATAGAGGATATGGTCGAATTTCTGTTCCAGCAGCACGCCGGTTTCCTGCGGCCCGCCCTGAAAGATGGCGATGGCGTCGGTGTCCAGGTACTTCGGATAGATTTCGGCGATCAGGCGGGTGCCGTTCTCGCTCACCTCGGAGGGTTTGATCATCACGCAGTTGCCCGCCGCGATCGCCGCGATCGCCGGGGTCAGCGACTGGTGGAACGGGAAATTCCACGCCGTCATCACCAGCGCCACGCCCAGCGGTTCGGGTTGCAGCCAGCTTTTGCCCGGCGCGGCCAGCAGCGGCGTCGGCACCTTGACCTTCGCGGTCCATTTCTTCAGGTGCTTCAGCGCATATTGCGCCTCCTTGCGGATCGCCGCGATCTCCGAGGTATAGGCCTCGACCCAGTTCTTGCGCATATCCGCCTGAATCGCACCGATGATGGCTTTTTCTTCCTGCTTGAGCATTCTCAGGATCGCCTTGAGCTGGCCCCGGCGCCAGTCCAGCGACCGGGTCTTGCCACTGGCGAAGGTGGCGCGCAACCGCGCCAGATCCGCGTGCATTTCGGCCTCGGTGGTCAGATGCGGTGTCATCTTGTTCATGTCTTTTCCTCTCGGATCGCTCAGGTCAGGGCCTTGGCCAGGGTTTTGGCATTGCGCAAGGCGGTGCCATAGATCGACAGTTGCGGGTTGATGCCGATCGAACTGGGGAAGATCGAGGCGTCGTGAACCGA
>JAJRUE010000048.1 GCA_024277955.1 Alphaproteobacteria bacterium
AAGGTTACCGCCCTTTTCCACCATCTTCGTGCAACTCACCCGCCATTCCGAACCGGTCCATTCATAGGCATCCGCCTGCCAGCGGCGCTCGATCACGCAGCCATGCTGGCGCGCGCCCTTGGCCATGGCCTGGGTGACGTCGGCGGGGTTGATGTAGCCGTCGGTCGGATGGTAGAGCGCGCCCTCAAGGTCGTCGGTGCGGATCAGCGGCCAGCGGTCCCTGATCTGCGCCGGGGTAAGCCATTCGTAAGGAATGCCGACGGTTTCGGCGGTGCTGGCATAGAGCATGAATTCGTCCATGCGCGCCCGGCTCTGGGCCATGCGCAGGTTGCCGACCACCGAAAACCCGGCGTTCAGTCCGGTTTCCGCCTCAAGCTTCTTGTAGAAATCCACCGAATATTCGTGGATGTGGCTGGTGGCGTAGCTCATGTTGAACAGCGGCAGCAAACCGGCGGCGTGCCAGGTGGAGCCGGCGGTCAGTTCGTCGCGTTCGAGAAGCAGGGTGTCCCAGCCCGCCCTGGCCAGGTGATAGGCGATCCCGGCCCCCACCGCGCCGCCGCCGATTACGAGTGCCTTGACATGGGTTTTCATCCCGATCGCCCCTTTTGCCGATTCCGTTGCGCCAAGGATGGCGAATGCGGCAAATCAAGGAAAGGTCCAGCCGACCGAAAAGCGATCAAAACCGACCTGCGGCGGGGTTTCGGCCGGCTTCGGGGCGCCCGGCGGCAGGGGCGCCCCCCGGCGCGCGGCTCAGGCGCCCTGGTCGATCAGCACATCGGCATATTCTTCGCGCAGCTTGACCTTCTGCACCTTGCCGGTGGCGCCCAGCGGCAGGTCGTCGACGAAGATCACCTTGTCGGGCACCTGCCATTTCGCCACCTTGCCGTCGTAGAACGCCAGGATGTCGGCTTCGGTCGGGTTTTCGCCTTCGGCCCTGACCGCGATCACCACCGGGCGTTCGTCCCATTTCGGGTGCCGGGCGGCGATGGCGGCGGCATTGGCGATGCCGGGGTGCGCGATGGCGATGTTTTCCAGCTCCACGGTCGAGATCCATTCGCCGCCGGACTTGATGATGTCCTTGGTGCGGTCGCGGATCACCATGTAGCCGTCCGGGTCGATGGTCGCCACGTCGCCGGTGTCAAACCAGCCGTCTTCGGTCAGGTCGCTGGTTTCCTTGCCGAAATACCCGTCGATGATCCAGTGGCCGCGGATCTGCAGCGCGCCCTGGGTTTCGCCGTCTTCGGGCAGGCGGTTGCCTTGGGCATCGACGATGCGCAGTTCCACGCCAAAGGGCGGGCGCCCCTGCCCCAGCCGGATCCTTTCCTGTTCCTCGGGCGGCAGATCCACGTGTTTCTGCAGCAGCTGGTTCAGCGTGCCCAGCGGGCTGGTTTCGGTCATCCCCCAGGCATGCACCAGATCGACCCCGTAGCGGTCGCGTAAAATCGGGATCATCGAGGGCGGCAGCGCCGAACCGCCGACCACCGTGCGCTGCAGGCTCTCGGCCTTGGAGCCCGTCTTTTCAAGGGCTTGCAGCAGACCCATCCAGATGGTCGGCACCCCGAGCGCCAGGGTCACTCGTTCGCCGTCGATCAGCTTCACAAGACTTTCGCCATCCAGACCGGGGCCCGGCAGCACCAGCTTGCAGCCCACCGCGGCGGCGATATAGGGCACGCCCCAGGCGTTGACGTGGAACATCGGCACCACCGGCATCACCGTGTCGCGCGCGGCAATGTTGATGCCGTCGGGCTGGTTGCCGGCCAGCGAATGCAGCACGGTCGAGCGGTGGGTGTATTGCACCCCCTTGGGATGGCCGGTGGTGCCCGAGGTGTAGCACAGGTTGGCGGGCTGGTTTTCGTCAAGCTCGGGCCAGTCGTAATCGTCGTCCCCGGTCGCCAGAAGTTCGTCGTAGAAGATCAGGCCGGGCACCATTTCGGCGGCCTCTTCGTCGCGCGGCCCCATCAGGACATAGTGCTCGACGCTCTTGAAATGTTCGCCGAGCTTGGCGGCGAAGGGCAGGAAAGTCTTGTCCAGGAACAAGACCTTGTCCTGCGCGTCGGTGACGATGTAGATCATCTGTTCCGGGGTCAGGCGCGGGTTCATCGTATGGCAGATCATGCCGCCGCCGGCGACGCCGAAGTAGATTTCAAGGTGGCGGCGGTTGTTCCAGGCGATGGTGCCGCAGCGGTCGCCCTGCGCCACCCCCAGCTTGCCGAGCGCCGAGGCAAGCTTGCGCGAATTTCGCGCCACCTCGCCCCAGGTCGACCGATCCAGCCCGCCGGTGGTTTCCACCGACACGACCCGGCCGTCGCTGTGATAGCGCCCGGCGTGGTCGATCATCGAGCCGATCGTGAGCGGCATGTACATCATGCTTCCTGCCATCTATTTTCTCCTTTTTATTCAGGTGGTTGTATGCCGCGGATCAGGTCTGCGGCCTTTTCGGCAATCATTATCGTGGGGGCGTTGGTGTTGCCGCCGATCAGGGTCGGCATCACCGAGGCATCGACGACGCGCAACCCCTCAAGCCCGCGCACCCTGAGCTGCGGATCGACCACGGCCAGATCGTCCTGCCCCATCTTGCAGGTGCCCACCGGATGATAGATCGTATCGGCGCGGGCGCGGATGCGCTCGGCCCAGTCGCGGTCGCTCATCTCGCCATGCACGCCGAATATTTCCTTTTCAAACCAGGGCTTTAGCGGTGGCGCATGCAGGATGTCGCGGGCCATGCGCACGCCCTTGATCAGGCAATCCAGGTCGCGCGGATCGTCCAGAAAGTTCGGGTCGATCAGCGGCGCGTCCAGCGGGTTGGCGCTGGTCAGCCCGACCCGGCCCCGGCTGTGCGGGCGCAGCACGCAGGCGTGGCAGGTAAAGCCGTAGCCCCAGTGCGGCTTGCGCGCGTGGTCGTCAACGATGGCGATCACGAAATGCAGCTGGATGTCGGGCCGCGCGAGCGCCGGGTCGGTCTTGAGAAACACCCCCGCCTCGGCAAAGGGCGAGGCCAGCATCGACACCCCGTTGCGGCGCCAGCGGCGGATGTGGCGCAGCCAGTCCGGCAAGCCCCGGAGCGAAAGGCCGAACATGTCTCGGTCGCGCGACTTGACCCCGAGGATGAAGTCCAGGTGATCCTGAAGGTTCTGTCCAACGCCGGGCAATTCGCGAACCATTTCAATGCCATGCGGGCGAATGTCCGGTTCGCGGCCAACCCCGGACAACTGCAGCAGCTGCGGTGAGTTGAAGGCCCCCGCGCTCAGGATCACTTCGCGCCGGGCGCGCAGGGTGCGCAAGTTCCGTCGGTGGC
>JAJRUE010000049.1 GCA_024277955.1 Alphaproteobacteria bacterium
CGCACCAAGCGCCTGGAACTTTTCCAGATCGTCCGGGTAGTAGAACCCGAAGCTTTCGTCGCGCGCGATGGCGATCCGCAGGCCCTCTGCGATCTTCGCGGGTGTGGGCGGGGCGGGCGTGGGCGGCAGTTGCGGCGCCGCCGTGGCCAGCGCGCCCAGGGCGTCCAGGTCCACGCCTTCGGCCACAACTTCGGCGAACCCGTCGATCATCCGGGCCAGTTCGCCGGTTTCGGCGGGCGTGGTCAGGCCCAGGTGCCGTTCGCCGATGTCCAGCCGCGGGTTGCGCCAGACCGCGCCGATCACCGGCAGGTCGGTATAGGCCTCGACGGCGGCGCGCAGCTTGCTTTCGTGGCGTGCGCCGCCGACCTTGTTCAGGATGACGCCGGCAATGTTCACCGCTGGATCGAACCCCGTGTAGCCCAGCAGCAGCGGCGCAATTCCGCGCGTCATGCCGTTGGTGTCGATCACCAGGACCACCGGCGCCTGCAGCAACTTGGCCAGTTCGGCGTTGGAATCGCTGCCCGCCAGGTCGACCCCGTCGAACAGGCCCTTGTTCGCTTCGATCAGGCGGATGTCCCCGGGCCGGCTGCGGCTTGCGACCAGGCCCGAGATTTCGTCGCGCGTCATGGTGTTGAAATCGAGGTTGTAGCACGCCCGCCCGCTGGCCGCGGCCAGCCACATCGGGTCGATGTAGTCGGGGCCCTTCTTGAAGCACTGAACCGGCGTGCCGCGCGCGGACAGGGCTGCGGCAAGCCCGGTGGCGATCACGGTTTTGCCGGATGATTTATGCGCCGCCGCGATCAGAAAGCGGGGCACCGGTCTAGTCCTGCATCGCCAACGCGGGCGCGATCAGCCGTTGCCGGTCGCGCGCCGACCAGATGCTTTCGGCCATGGCCTGGGCGGCGTCCATCGTCGCCGCCTTGCCCATGGTCCTGAGCGCCACCGCCATCGTGCCGGTGACCGACGCCAGCCCGTAGGCGTGGTCCAACTCGCCGCGCCAGAGCGCCGCCAGATCGGCGACGTTCATCGCCTCATCGGCTGGCTGGTGCGGGTCGGGCAGCAGGGCGGGCCAGGTTTCTTCGACCGGGGCCGCCGCGCCGTGGGTTGTCCAGACAACGGTCGGCTTGTTCGGGCGGCGCTCGATCTCGCCGCCTTCGCCGCGGAATACGGCCATGTGCGGCTGGTTCAGCAGGATCGCCGCCCCGGCATGCACATCCATGAACCCGCGATGAAAGATCCCCTGCATCATCATCGGCGCATCAAACGGGTTCAGCATCCGCGCAAAACTGTGCACCGGCGAGCGCAGGCCAAAGACCGGGCGCAACTCGATCAGCCGGCGCAGCGTCGGGCTGAGCGCCTCGAGCGGCGCATAGGCAAAGTTGCCTTCCCGCAGCTGGGTCGCGGCCTGGGTCAGGGTGGTCGCGATCGGCACCCCGAGGCGTTCCAGCGTTTCCTGGGTGTAGACGCGCCCCGGGGTGTGGCCGTCGGTTCCGTGCATGAACACCCGGTAACCGGCCTGCGCCAGCGCCAGGGCCGAAAGAATGAACCAGGGAAGCTGGATGCGTTTGCCGGCATAGGACGACCAGTCGATATCCACCTGCGGCACCTCTGCCGGCAGGTCGAACCGGCTGCGGGTGCCCAGCGTGAAGCCGGCGATTTCTTCGGGGGTTTCTTCCTTGAGGCGCAGCAGCATCAGGAAAGCGCCGATCTGTTCGGGCAGGGCGTCGCCGGCGGCGATCATTTCCATCGCGTCGCGCGCTTCGTCCAGGCTAAGCGGGCGGGTCTTGGTCTTGCCGCGGGCAAGGATCGCAACAAAGCGCGAAAACGGGTGTGGTTCTTGCATCGGTGCCCTCCTTACCTTGCTTTTGCGTCAGCCAGGGTCGCGCGATTTGGCGTGCGGATCAACAGCTTCGTCCGACAGGTCAGTGGGCAGGATGCGCAGCGCGACCACGCCCAGCCCGGTGATGACCAGCGCCAGCGCCACGCCGCCAAGCCCCAGCAGCAGTTCGGGCAGGCTGGCCCGATAGCTGGTGATGGCGCCGTCATAGAAGCTCGAAGTCACTTCGTAGCCGGGGAAAATGTCCAGCGGGAAGGCCTGACCGCCGATGACGATCACGTAGATCTGGGCCAGCCCGCCGATGATCACCAGGATCGACGCGGCGATGGTCGACATCGGCTTGGCGCCGCCGGTGGGGTGGAACACCAGCGCGATCGGGATCAGCCCGCCGATCAAAACCTGGACGCCCCAGAACAGCATCGTGTAGACGCCGCCGTCGCGCAGGATGAACTTTTCGTATTCCCAGTGCTTGGCGCCATACATCGCGGTCAGGTGCTGGACGGCGGTGAAATACAGCACCAGGGCGGCGAATATCCCCAGCAGACGGCCAAGCCGGTTCATCAGCCCGTCGCCGAAGGGACGCCCGGTCAGGCGGCACAGCATGGCGACAACCAGGATGAAGATCGCCAGCCCGAAGGACAGCGACATGATGATGAACAGCGGCGCCATGATCGCCGAGTCATAGCCCGGCCGCGCCACCAGCCAACCAAAGATCGACCCGGTGCCGGTGGTCAGCGCCAGGCGCCAGAGAAAGGCGGCGGTGCCGACCGTCTTGACCACCTTGTAAGGCATCCCGCGCGCCATCTGGACGAACAGATAGGCGCCGACAACGGCGAAAAAGCCGGTGTAAAGATAGATGTTCCAGGCAAAGATCGAGCGGAAATTATACTTGGTCATGGCCACGATCAGCCGGTCCGGGCGGCCCAGGTCCAACACCAGAACCGCAAGCCCGCCGGCCAGCAGCGCCACCGCTAGCAGCGCCGACAGGCGGGCCATGGGCTTGTATGGGGTCTTGCCGAACACCGACGCGATCGAGGCGACGTTCAGCGCCCCCGAAGCGGCAACGATCAGGAAAATCGCGAACACATGCGGCAGGCCCCAGACGATCTGGTTGGTCATGCCGGTGACGATATGGCCGTGTTCCTCGATATACAGAACCGACCCGGCCGCGCCGGCAATGAAGGCCAACAGCAGGAACGCCAGTTGCCAGACCTGCGGGGTCAGTTTCAGTTCCTGGTAGACGGTCCGTTGCATGTTCTGTCCCACCCGTTCAGAGGTTGCGGTAGTGGACGCCGGGGAAGACGTGCAGGTCGTCCCTCAGCGTGGTGGATTGATAGGTCGCCAGCAGCTTGGCGATTTCGCTTTCGGGATCGTTCAGATCGCCAAAGGTCATCGCACCGTTGCCGGTCTTGCCGCAGGCTTCGACGCAGGCGGGGATATCGCCCCGGTCCACCCGGTGCACGCACATGGTGCAGCTTTCCACCGTGCCGCGGCCGCGCGGGGCGTAGGCCTTTTGGTCGTGCAGCTCTTCGTGCACGAAGGACCGCGCCTTGAACGGGCAGGCCATCATGCAGTAGCGGCAGCCGATGCAGGCGTGCTTGTCGACCAGCACGATCCCGTCGGCGCGCTTCATCGACGCGCCGGTGGGGCAGACATCGACGCAGGGCGGGTTTTCGCAGTGCTGGCACATCACCGGCAGCGACACTTCGAACCCGGTTTCCTTGTCCTTCAGATCGACCTTGCGGATCCACTGGGCGTCGGTTTCCGGGTTGCCGGTGTCTTTCCAGCCGTTTTCGTCGGAACAGGCGGTGACGCAGGCGGTGCAGTCGGACGAACACTTGTTCACGTCGATCAGCAGCCCCCAGCGGGTGCCGGGATCGGCGGGCTTGCCCGAGGCTTCGCCGCCAAAGGCCATCAGCGTGACCCCCGGCGCAAGCGTGACCGTGGCCATTGCCGCGCCGCTCTTGAAGAAGTCACGGCGGTTGATCTGGTCCGGCGACTTGACCGGGTTTTTCAGTGCGGGAAGTTTCATTCGCTTACCCCGTCAAGATAGTCCACCAAGGCGGCGATGTCCTTGTCTTCCGGGAACTTGCGCAACAACAGTTTCGCGGTGTCCACGTCCGGCTTGGTGCTGTGACATTGGAAACAGTCGATCTTGACCGCCGCGAATTCGTGGCAGGCGGCGCAGAACTGGCCCTCGGCGTTGATCGGCAGGGGCGTGGCGTCCGGTCCCTTGGTCGCGTGGCAGGTCACGCATTGCTTGAGCGACGCCTCGATGTCGCGCTCGCCCTCGCGCACGGTCAGGTCGCGATCGTGGACCAGCAGCTTCATGTGGTTCGCCCGCCAAAAGGCGTTGCCCTCGGGGTGGCCCGGGCCGATGGCCTTGGGGATCACGGGCGTCAGCCCTTCGGTCAGGTCCTGGCCAGCGTGAACGGTGCTGGCCAGGGTGCCGAAAAGCAGCAGGAGGCTGGCAAGAAGGCGGACCATCGTTACTCTCCGAGCCCCATCTTGATGTAACCGGTCGGGCAGACATCGGCGCAGATGTGACAGCCGATGCAGCGCGTGTAGTCGGTGTAGACATAGCGCCCGACGGTGCGTTCGGCCTTGGGCACCCGGTGCACCGCGTCCTGCGGGCAGTAGATCACGCAGTTGTCGCATTCAAAGCACATGCCGCAGGACATGCAGCGTTCGCCTTCCTTCTTGGCCTGTTCTTCGGTGAAGCCGATGATGCGTTCTTCGAAGTTGCCAAGGACTTCGTCGCCCTCGATGTGCTTTTCGGCCCGGATTTCGCGGGGCACAAAGTCGAAATGCGCCTTGAACAGTTCGGTGTGCGGGATGATCTGGCTGTCCGAACGGTCCTCGAAGTTGTGCACCGCAAAGTTGGCGTCATTGGTGCCGCGCACCTGTTCGTGGGCGTAGGCTTCGGGATCCTTGCCGCGGCGGTGCAGCTCTTCGAGCAGGTTGAAGTGATGCACGTCCACTTTCGGGCGCTTTTCGATCTCGCCGTCGTCGAAGTAGTCGTTGATCGCCTCGGCGGCGATGCGGCCGTGGCCGATGGCGGTGGTCAGCAGGTGCGGGCGGATGATGTCGCCGCCGGCGAAATGCTTGGCCTTGCCCTTGACCGCATAGGCTTTCTCGATGTCGATGAAGCCGCGGCCGTTGTCCAGGTCTTCCAGGCCGGTCAGATCGCCGAACTGGCCGATGGCCGAGATGATGATGTCGCATTCGATCTCGAATTCGGTGCCTTCGATCGGCTCGGGCGCGTTGCCCTTCATGTTGCACTTGCACATTTTCAGCGCGCGGGCCTTGCCGCTGTCGTCCAGCAGCACTTCCAGCGGCATCACCCCGCCGATGATTTCGACACCTTCGCGCTTGGCGTCTTCGCGCTCGTGCTCGGCGGCGGTCATCTGTTCCACCGGGAAAAGCGAGGTCAGCGTCGCCTTGATGCCTTCGCGCGACAGCGCGCCGGCGGCGTCCGAGGCGGTAAAGTCGATCACCGACCCCGAAGCGTGCTCGGTCGGCTTCACTTCGGTGATGTGGCCCAGACGGCGCGCGACCGAAGCCACGTCGATCGAGGTGTCGCCACCGCCAACCACGACAACCTTCTGCGCGGTGCCGAAGACCCAGCCCTTGTTGAAGGCGTCGAGGAATTCGATGCCCTCGATGCAGTTTTCGGCGTCTTCCCAGCCGGGGATCGGCAGCGGCCGGCCCTTTTGCGCGCCAAGCGCCCAGAAGATCGCGTCAAAGCTGTTCTCGATCTCTTCCAGCGACACGTCGACGCCCACGCGGGTGTTGGTGTGCACGTCCACGCCCATGTCGATGATGCGGCCGATTTCCTTGTCCAGCATCTCGCGCGGCGTCCGGTAGCCGGGGATGCCGTAGCGCATCATGCCGCCCAGTTCTTCGTTGGCTTCGAACAGGGTCACCTTGTGCCCGTCGCGGCGCAGGAAAAAGGCCGCGGCCA
>JAJRUE010000050.1 GCA_024277955.1 Alphaproteobacteria bacterium
AACTTAGTACGAAATGGACACGATTTATTCCTTGGCTTCCGCGCGCGGCAAGGCGGGGGTATCGGTTGTGCGCATCTCGGGCCCCGAGGCCTTTTCGGCGGGCCTGGCGCTTGCCGGATCGCTGCCGTCCGCACGGCGCGCTGCGCTGCGTGATCTGCGCGATGGCGTCGGCGCCTTGCTGGATCGTGCACTGGTGCTCTGCTTTGAGCCGGGCCACAGTTTTACCGGCGAAGCGACGGTGGAATTCCACCTTCACGGCAGCATCGCTACGCTGAACGCGGTCTTGCGCGCCTTGGCCGACCAGCCGGGCTTGCGTCCGGCGCTGGCCGGGGAATTCACCCGCCGCGCGCTTGAAAACGACCGTCTGGACCTGGCCCAGGTCGAAGGCCTCGCCGACCTGATTGACGCCGAAACCGAAGTCCAGCGCCGCCAGGCCATGCGGGTTCTTTCAGGCGCCCTGGGCGAGCTGGCCCAGGACTGGCGGCGGCAGCTGATCCGGGCGGCGTCGCTGCTGGAAGCCACCATCGATTTCGCCGATGAAGACGTGCCCGTCGACGTAACCCCCGAAGTGCGCGCCAACCTTGACACCGTTCTTGCCAGCCTCCGGCGGGAAGCACAGGGCGCACGGGTTGCCGAACGTATCCGCGACGGGTTTGAAGTGGCCATCGTCGGGCCGCCGAATGTGGGCAAGTCGACGCTGTTGAACGCTCTGGCGGGGCGCGATGCGGCGATCACATCTGATATCGCCGGCACCACCCGTGATGTGATCGAGGTGCGCATGGATCTCGATGGACTGGCCGTGACCTTTCTGGACACCGCCGGGCTGCGCGAAACCACGGATTCGGTGGAAATGATCGGCGTGTCCCGTGCCTTGGACCGCGCCCGTGCAGCCGATCTCAGGGTGTTTCTGGGCCAGCAAGATGCCACATATGGTGGCCTGACGGTCGAGAAACACGATATACAGCTTACCGCCAAGGGCGACCTGTCACCGGATATGCCGAACCCGATCTCCGGAAAAACCGGGCTTGGGGTCAGTGACCTGATCCGAAGAATCACCGAAACCCTGCAAAACCGCAGCGCCAGCGCCGGGACTGCCACGCGCGAACGGCACCGGATCGCCATCGAATCTGCGATTTCGGCTTTGGAATCGGCGCAAGCTGAAGTACAAGCCGGATCTGAACGGGCCGAGTTCGCCGCCGAAGAGATCCGCCACGCGATCCGCGCGCTGGATTCCCTGGTCGGGTTGGTCGATGTCGAACATTTGCTGGACGAAATCTTCTCCAGCTTTTGCATCGGCAAGTAGGAGTGTTTCACGTGAAACGTCTTGATTTCGATGTTGTGGTGGTCGGTGCCGGCCATGCGGGTGTCGAAGCGGCGCTGGCCGCTGCGCGGATGGGTGCACGCACTGCGCTGGTTACGTTGAAATCGACGGACGCTGGAATCATGTCCTGCAACCCGGCGATTGGCGGCCTTGGGAAAGGCCACCTTGTGCGCGAAATCGACGCGCTTGACGGGATCATGGGATTGGCTGGCGATGCAGCGGGTATCCAATTTCGGCTGCTCAATCGTCGCAAGGGTCCGGCGGTGCAGGGGCCACGCGCCCAGGCTGACCGAAAGCTTTATGCCCAGGCAGTGCGCCAAGCGGTGCGCGCCCAAGCGAATCTGACGCTGATCGAAGCCGAGGTCGCAGACCTTCGCGACTCCGGTGGCAAGCTCACCGGCGTCCAGCTTGCGGATGGTTCCGAGGTCTCTGCCGTTGCTGTCATCCTGACCACCGGCACCTTCCTGCGCGGCAAGATCCACATCGGCGACCAGGCGCAGCCCGGCGGTCGGATTGGCGACCGTGCCTCGGTCCGCTTGGCACAACGAATTGACATCCTTGGGTTTTCCCTGGGCCGTCTGAAAACCGGAACCCCACCAAGGTTGGACGGACGTACGATTGACTGGGACAGCGTGGGCACCCAGCAGGGCGACGACGATCCGGTAATGTTGTCCTTCCTGTCGCAGGCCCCGACGGCGCGGCAGGTGTCCTGCGGGATCACCGAAACCAACGCGCAGACCCATGACATCATTCGCGCCAACTTGGACCGCTCGGCGATGTATGGCGGCATGATCGATGGCGTGGGTCCCCGGTATTGCCCCTCGATCGAAGACAAGATTGTCCGGTTCGCCGACAAGGATTCGCACTCGATCTTCCTGGAACCGGAAGGGCTGGACGTTGATACGGTCTACCCCAACGGGATTTCCACGTCGCTGCCGGAAGACGTGCAACTTACCTATGTGCAGTCGATCCGTGGGCTTGAAAATGCGGAAATCACCCAGCCCGGCTACGCCATCGAATACGACTACGTGGATCCGCGCGGCCTGACCAGGACGCTGGAAGCAAAGGATTTTCCGGGGCTTTTCCTGGCCGGCCAGATCAATGGCACCACCGGCTATGAAGAGGCCGCAGCCCAAGGTCTTGTCGCCGGACTGAACGCCGCCGCCCGGGTGCTGGGCCGTGACGCGACGGTGTTTGGCCGTTCCGATTCCTATATCGGCGTGATGATTGACGATCTCGTGACCCGCGGCGTCAGCGAACCCTATCGGATGTTCACGTCACGCGCCGAGTTTCGCCTGTAATTGCGCGCGGATAACGCCGATCAACGGCTGACACCGCTCGGCGTTGCGCTTGGCTGCGTCGGGGAGCGCCGCCAGCGGGCGTTCGAGGAAAAAGCAGAAAAGCTTGCCAAGGCCCGCGTACTACTCGAAGCCCGGACCTTCACGTCCAGGGAGATCACCGCCGCCGGCATCGCGGTCAGCGCCGACGGCAGCCGACGCACCGCCATGCAGCTGCTCGCATTCCCAAAGGTGTCGTTTGACGATATCGCCCATCTGGATGCTTCCTTTGAGAGTATCGGCGCCGAAACCCGCGAACAGCTCGCGCGCGATGCGACCTACGCCAGCTACATCGAACGCCAACAGCGCGATGTCGAAGCGCTGAAGCGCGACTAAGCCCATGAAATCCCGGCGGAACTCGACTACGCCGGCCTTCCGGGCCTGTCCAATGAACTGGCCGCGAAACTCCAAGCCGCGCGCCCGGCGACGCTGGCCCACGCGGCCCGGATCGAGGGGATGACGCCGGCGGCGCTCACCCTGGTTCTGGCGCGCAGCCGGCAGGTTCAACGGAAACGATCGGCCTGATGTCCGGCGAAGGACGCGCGGAATTCATCGCAAAGCGCAATGTTTCACGTGAAACATTGGCCGACCTCGATACCTACCACACGCTGCTGCGAAAATGGAACCCGTCGATCAACCTCATCGCCCGATCCACACTGCCGCAAATCTGGACCCGGCATTTCCTGGATTCCGCGCAAGTCTACGATCTGGTCCAAGACGCGCCCGGTCTGTGGGCCGATATCGGCACGGGCGGCGGCTTTCCCGGGCTTGTCGCCGCCATCCTTGCCAAGCACGAGGGCAGGGGCCAGACCTTTGTTTTCGTCGAGGCGGACAAACGAAAAGCCACTTTTTTGCGGCAGGTTAGCGCGCAGTTGGGCTTGCCGGTCACCGTTCTGGCCGAGCGGATTGAATCGGTGCCGCCCCTGCGCGCCCGGATCCTGTCCGCCCGCGCCCTGGCGCCGCTGAGCCAGCTTCTGATCCACGCCGAACGGCATTTGCACCCGGATGGCGCGGCCCTGTTTCAAAAAGGTGCGGTATATCGAAAAGAACTTGCCGAAGCGCTTGAAAACTGGACGTTTCGGCGCGAAGAATACACCAGCACCACGGATCCGTCCGCGGCTGTTCTGAAATTGGGAGAAATCCAGCGTGTCTGACCCGACCCGGCCACCGGGGCCCAAGATTATCGCGGTCGTGAACCAGAAGGGTGGGGTCGGCAAGACCACCACCGCCATCAATCTGGGCGCGGCGCTGGCCGAACTTGGATTTCATGTGCTGCTGGTCGATCTGGACCCGCAGGGAAATGCGTCGACCGGGCTGGGCGTCGCCAAGGAAAACCGGCAGCTGACCACCTATGATTTGTTGTTGGACGACGCGCCGCTGCAAGATGTAGTGCAAAAAACCGATATTGACGGGCTTTGGGTTGCTCCGGCCACCACCGACCTCAGCTCGGCCGACATCGAAATGGTGGCAAACGAAAAGCGCAGCTTTCTGCTGCACGACGCGCTGCGTCAGAAGGCGATCGACCGCTATGAACTGGACTATGTGCTGATCGATTGCCCGCCGTCGCTCAGCCTGCTGACGGTGAATGCGATGGTCGCGGCGCATTCGGTGCTGGTGCCGCTGCAAAGCGAGTTTTATGCGCTCGAAGGGTTGTCGCAGCTGCTGCTGACGGTGCGCGAAATCCGCGAAACCGCCAACCCGGACCTGCGGATTGAAGGCGTGGTCCTGACCATGTTCGACGGGCGCAACAACCTGTCCAAACAGGTCGAGGATGATGCCCGCGCCAACCTCGGCGACGTGGTCTTTGAAACCGTGATCCCGCGCAACGTGCGGATCAGCGAAGCGCCGTCTTTTGCCTTGCCGGTGTTGGAATATGACAGCGCTTCGAAGGGCAGCCAGGCCTATCGGGCGCTGGCCAATGAAATCGTGACGCTTCAGGCGCGGATGAGGGGGTAACATGGCCGATTCGAAACAGGGGAAACGGGGCCTGGGCCGCGGGCTGTCGGCGCTGATGGCGGATGTGCGGCCCAGCCAGGACGACAGCGCAGCAACGCCGCGGTCGGTGCAGACCGCGCCGATCGAAAAGCTGTTCGCCAACCCCAACCAGCCGCGCCGCCGCTTTGACCAGGAAAGCCTGCGCGAACTGGCCGATTCGATCCGCGAAAAGGGCGTGTTGCAGCCGCTTATTGTCCGGAAACACCCAACAAAAACAAATGGTTACGAGATCGTTGCCGGCGAACGCCGCTGGCGCGCGGCCCAGATCGCCCAGATGCATGAACTGCCGATCATCCTGCGCGAATTCAGCGATGACGAAGTGCTGGAAATCGCCATCATCGAAAACGTCCAGCGCGCCGACCTGAACCCCGTGGAAGAGGCGATCGGCTACCGGCAACTGATGGAGCGCTTCGGCCACACCCAGGCGAAACTGGCCGAGGCCCTGTCCAAAAGCCGCAGCCACATCGCCAACATGCTGCGCCTGCTGCAATTGCCCGAGGACGTGCAGGATCTGCTAGCCTCGGGCAAGCTTTCGGCCGGGCACGCGCGGGCGCTGATCACCAGCGAAAATGCGTCGGAACTGGCGCGCCAGATCGTGGAGCAGGGCCTGTCGGTGCGCGAAACCGAAGCCCTGACCAAAGCGCCGCGAAAACCCGCGCGGCCCCGCACCGCCCGGCCCGCCGAAAAGGATGCAGACACCCGCGCGCTGGAGGCGGATCTGGCCGCCAATATCGGCATGAAGGTGTCCATCGACCACAACGCCGATGGTAGCGGCGCCGTGACCCTGCGCTACAAGGACATGGATCAGCTCGACGAGCTGTGTCGTCTGCTGTCCTCGGGCCTGTAGCGTTCAGGGCAAATCGGCCAGCAGCTCAAGCAGAACCGCATTCAGAACCGGCCGCCCGGTTTCGGTCGCCAGCAGCCGTCCGTCGGTGCGTGCGAGCAGGTCGAGATCTACTAAATATTTGATTTTGTTTCTTAAAATATCCGCACCGGGAAAGGCGAACAGATCGGCTTCGGCCACGCCCTGGCTGATCCGCAATCCCATAATCAGGAATTCGGTGATCTGTTCCGATGCGGGCAGGGGGTCGCGCGGCAACTCGCCCGAACCGTGGGTTTCGACCCGCTCAAGCCATTCCCCCGGCCCAAGCGGGGTGGCCAAGGCGATCCGCTGGCCGCCAAGCGTCAGCCGCCCATGCGCCCCCGGCCCAATCCCCAGCCAGTCGCCGGACCGCCAATACACCAGGTTGTGCCGCGACTCGTCGCCCGGCGCGGCGTGGTTCGACACCTCGTAGGCGGGCAGGCCGGCGCGCGCGCAAACCTCTTGCGTTACCTGATACAGATCAGCGGCCAGATCACTGTCGGGCAGGCCGCGCAGCTTGCCGCGCTTGAAGCGGTCGCCAAAGGCAGTCCCGTCTTCGATGGTCAGTTGATACAGCGAAAGATGCCCCGCCGACATCGCCACCGCCTGGTCCAATTCGGCGCGCCAGTCGTCCAGCGTCTGCCCCTGGCGCGCATAAATCAGGTCGAAACTGCTGCGCTCGAACACCTGCTGCGCCAGTGCTACGGCGGCGCGCGCCTCGTCCACCGAATGCAGCCGCCCAAGGGCGCGAAGATCGGCGTCGTTCAGCGCTTGCACCCCGACCGACACACGGTTCACCCCGGCGTCGTGATAGGCGCGGAACCGGCCGGCCTCGACCGATGTCGGGTTTGCTTCCAGCGTGATTTCCACGTCATTGGCCAGCGGCCAGTGCGCCCGCGCCGCCTCGATCACGGCGCCCACCAGCTCGGGGGGCATCAGGCTGGGGGTGCCGCCGCCGAAAAAGATGCTGCTTAGAACCCGGCCCGTGGTTTCTTCGGCCAACCGATTGATTTCAGACAGGAAAGCCCGCTGCCACCGGCCGGCATCCACATCTGCCGAAACATGGGAATTGAAGTCGCAATAGGGGCATTTCGCCAGGCAGAACGGCCAGTGCACATACAGCGCAAACCCGCCCCGCTGCCAGTTCTCAGGCAAAGCAACCGGCGATCATCTTGGCAAAGGCATCGGCGCGGTGGCTCATCGCGTGTTTGCGCGCCGGGTCCATTTCGCCAAAGGTTTCGGTTTCGCCTTCGGGCAGGAAGATCGGGTCAAAGCCAAAGCCCAGATCACCACGCATGGGCCAGACCAGCCGGCCTTCCACCTTGCCCTGAAACAGCTCGTCATGGCCATCGGGCCAGGCCAGGCACAGGGCGCAACAGAACCGGGCGGTGCGCGGTTCCGGCGCGTCCTTGGCTTCAAGCAGATCCCAGACCTTTTTCATCGCCATCGGAAAATCGCGCCCGTTCGGGGTTTCGGCCCAGTCCGCCGTGTAAACACCCGGCGCCCCGTCCAGCGCATCCACCATGATGCCGCTGTCATCGGAAAGCGCCGGCAGCCCGGTTTCGCGCGCCGCGAAGTGCGCCTTGATCCGGGCGTTGCCGGCAAAGGTATCTTCGGTCTCGGCGGGTTCGGCCAGGCCCAGGTCGCCCGCCGACGCGGTTTCGACCCCGAAGGGCGCTAGCAGCTCGGCGATCTCGCGCAGCTTGCCGGAGTTGTGCGAGGCGATCACCAACCTGTCGCCGGTGAACCTGCGCATCAGGAAACGGCGGCCTTTTGCGCCGCCACCAGTTCGCCCACGCCCTTTTCGGCGAGATCCAGCAGCGTCGACATCTGGCTGCGCGAAAAGGTCGCCCCTTCGGCGGACATTTGCACCTCGATCAGGTCGCTTTCGCCGGTCATCACGAAATTCCCGTCGACGCCGGCTTCACTGTCTTCGGCATAGTCCAGGTCCAGCACCGGCTGGCCGGCGTAAATGCCGCAGCTGACCGCGGCCACATGATCCACCAGCGGATCGCTGATGACATCGCCCGCGGCCATCAGCTTGTTTACCGCCAGGCGCAGCGCAACCCAGCCGCCGGTGATCGCGGCGCAACGGGTGCCGCCATCGGCCTGCAGCACGTCGCAGTCCACCGTGATCTGCCGTTCGCCCAGCGCCACGCGATCGACCCCGGCGCGCAGCGAGCGACCGATAAGGCGTTGAATTTCCACAGTTCTTCCGCCCTGTTTGCCCACAGCCGCCTCGCGGCGCATGCGTGATCCGGTGGATCGGGGCAGCATCCCGTATTCCGCCGTCACCCAGCCCAGCCCGGTGTTTTTCAGAAACGGCGGCACCCGGGTTTCCAGCGAGGCGGTGCACAGCACATGGGTGTCGCCGCATTTGATCAGGCAGGACCCTTCGGCGTGTTTGGTCACCCCGGTTTCGATTGAAATCGGGCGCATCATGTCTACATCTCTGCCAGAGGGCCGCATGGGATATCCTTTTTTGTCCGCACAGACCCACTTACCCGCGCAACCCCGGCGGGCGCAAGCCCGATTGACCTTCGCCGCGGTTGTCCGTTTAATGAAAAACCGCTTGGGAATGACCGAAATTGACTGACGGATCGACGCTCATCGACGACATGAACGACCGCAGCCGCGAGGTGTTACGGCTGGTGGTCGAAAGCTATCTGGAAACCGGAGACCCGGTGGGTTCGCGCACACTCACCCGCAACATGAGCGAAAAGGTCAGCGCCGCGACCATCCGCAACGTGATGCAGGATCTCGAATACCTTGGCCTGCTGGATTCGCCGCATGTGTCGGCCGGGCGGGTGCCGACGCAGCGCGGGTTGCGGCTGTTCGTGGACGGGTTGCTGGAAGTGGGGCCGCTGGATGCGGGCGATCAGGAAATGATCGACGCGACGCTTGGCTCCAACGAACGCGACCTGCCGACCATGCTCGATCGGGTCGGTTCTGCGCTTTCGGCTCTGACCCACGGCGCCAGCCTGGTCCTGACCCCGAAACACGAAGCCCCGATCAAGCACATCGAGTTCGTCAGCCTCGCCCCCGACCGGGCGCTGGCGGTGATCGTGCAGGCCGATGGCCACGTGGAAAACCGCGTCTTCACCCCGCCGCCGGGTCAGACCCCGGCCTCGATGCGCGAAGCGGCGAACTTTCTCAACAACCTCGCCGAGGGCAAGACCCTGGCCGAGCTGCAAAACGCCGTTCAGCGCGAAATCCACACCCAGCGCCAGCAGCTGAACGACCTTGCACGCAAGCTGGTCGAAAGCGGCGCCGCCCTGTGGGACAATTCCGGCGAACCCGACGAACGGTTGATCGTGCGCGGCCGCGCCAACCTGATGGAGCCGGGCGACTCGGGCGACCTCGAACGCATCCGCAAACTGTTCGACGACCTCGAACGCAAGCGCGATATCGCCGAGTTCCTGGAACTGGCCGAAGAAGGCGAAGGCGTGCGCATTTTTATCGGCTCGGAAAACAAACTTTTTTCACTTTCGGGTTCCTCTTTGGTGGTGTCTCCCTATATGAACGCTGATCGAAAAATTGTCGGCGCGGTTGGGGTGATCGGGCCGACACGTTTGAACTACGGGCGCATCGTGCCCATCGTGGATTACACCGCACATCTGGTCGGCAAGCTCTTGTCGGGCAGAGATTGAGGAAAACAGCTATGGCCAAAGCCAAAAACGACAACCTGCAAGACGTGCTGAACGCGCTGAACGACGACCAGCAATCGCCGGAACCGACGCTGGCCGAAGACCCCTTCGCCGCCGAACCCGAACCCGAGGCCGAAGACGCCGCCAGCGACGAGCTGCAGCAGCTTCGCGCCGAACGCGACGAGATGCGCGACCGGTTCATGCGGGCGCTGGCGGATGCCGAAAACACCCGCAAGCGCGGCGAACGCGACCGGCGCGAGGCGGAACAGTATGGCGGCTCGAAACTGGCGCGCGACATGCTGCCGGTCTACGACAGCCTGAAACGTGCGCTGGACGTGGCCACCGACGATCAGCGCGAAAACGCCGGCGCCCTGATCGAGGGGATCGAACTGACCATGCGCGAACTTCTCAACGTGTTCCAGAAACACGGGATCGAACGGATCGCGCCGCAACCCGGCGACCGGTTTGACCCGCAGGTGCATCAGGCGATGTTCGAAGCCCCGGTGCCCGGCACCAAGGCCGGCGACATCATCGAGGTGATGACCGAAGGCTTCATGTTGCACGACCGGCTGCTGCGCCCGGCGCAGGTCGGCGTCAGTTCGACCCCGAAGGGTCAATAAGCGCCTTCAACTCGTAAATCAGCGCCAGGGCCTGTTTTGGCGTCAGCTCGTCGGGGAATACCTCGGCGAGCTTTTCTTCAACCGGGCGTGGGCCCGCAGCCACCGGGGCCGGCGCCGGGTTCACCGCAAACAGCGGCAGATCGTCGATCAGCGTTTCCTTGGATTTGCCGCCTTCGCGGTCACCCTTTTCCAGCGCTTCAAGCACCACGCGCGCGCGTTCCACCACCGCTGTCGGCAGCCCGGCCAGCCGCGCCACCTGTACCCCGTAGGACCGGTCGGCGGCACCTTTCCGCACCTCGTGCAGGAAAATCACGTCGCCGTCCCATTCCTTGACCGCAACGGTGGCGTTTTCGACCCCCTCCAGCTTTTGCGCCAGTGACGTAAGCTCATGATAATGCGTGGCAAAAAGTGCGCGGCATCGGTTCACCTCGTGCAGGTGCTCCAGCGTCGCCCAGGCGATCGACAACCCGTCATAGGTGGCGGTGCCGCGTCCAATCTCGTCCAGAATGACCAGCGCCCGGTCGTCGGCCTGGTTCAGGATCGCCGCGGTTTCGACCATCTCCACCATGAAGGTGGACCGCCCGCGCGCCAGGTCGTCTGACGCCCCGACCCGTGAAAACAGCTGCGACACCAGGCCGATGCGCGCTTGGTCCGCCGGCACGAAAGACCCCATCTGCGCCAACAGCGCGATCAGGGCGTTCTGGCGCAAGAATGTCGATTTCCCGGCCATGTTCGGCCCGGTCAGCAGCCAGATATCGGCCCGATCCGCCCCGTCCGCCAGATCGCAGTCATTGGCGATGAACGGCACCCCGCCCTGGGCGCGCAGCGCCGCTTCCACCACCGGGTGCCGCCCGGCGACCACATGAAAGGCGCGGCTGGCCTCGACCTGGGGCCGGCACCAGTTTTCGCCCACCGCCAAGTCGGCCAGGCCCGCCGCCAGATCGATCTCGGCCAGCGCCCGCGCCGCTGCGCCCACCGGCCCGGCCCGATCCAGAATCGCGGAAGAAAGCCTGGAATAGAGCCGTTTTTCGATCACAAGCGCCCGGTTCCCCGCGTTCAGAATCCGGGTTTCCAGGTCCGACAGTTCAACCGTGGTAAAGCGCACCGCATTGGCGGTGGTCTGGCGGTGAATGAAGGTTTCGGAAAGCGGCGGGGCCAGCATCCGGTCGGCATGTTTGGCGGTGGTTTCGATGAAATATCCCAGCACGTTGTTGTGCTTGATCTTCAGCGACGCGATCCCGGTCTGCTCGACAAACCCGGCCTGCATCCCGGCGATCACCCCGCGGCCTTCGTCGCGCAGCTCGCGCGCCTCGTCCAGATCGCTGTCGAAACCCGGCGCGATGAACCCTCCATCGCGCTGCAACAGCGGTGGTTCGGCGACCAGCGCGCGGTCGAGCAGACCCACCAGTTCGTCATGGCCGACCAGCGCGGCGGCGGCCTCGGTCAGCACCGCGGGGGCGTCGTCGCGCGCCAGCATCGCCGCCACCGCCCCGGCCTGGGTCAGCCCGGCCCGTATCGCCGCCAGATCGCGCGGTCCGCCCCGGTCCAGCCCCAGCCGCGATAGCGCCCGGTCGATATCGGGCACCCGGCGCAACGCCGCGCGCAGGTCGGTGCGCAGATCGGCCCGCTCAGCCAGAAAATCCACCGCATCCAGCCGCGCGCGGATCAGGCCAAGGTTGCGCGACGGGCTGGACAGGCGGCGTTCCAGCAGCCGCGCCCCGGCGGCGGTCACGGTGCGGTCGATCACCGAAATCAGCGACCCGTCGCGCCCGCCCGAAAGCGCCTGCGTCAGTTCCAGGCTGCGCCGGGTGGCGGCGTCGATCTGCAGGATCTCGCCCAGGTCTTCGCGCCGCGGCGTGCCCAGCAGCGGCAACTTGCCCTTCTGGGTAATCTCCAGGTAGTCCACCAGCGCGCCCATCGCCGCCACCTCGGCCCGGGAAAACCGGCCAAAGGCGTCGAGCGAGGCGACCTGAAACAGCCCCAGCAGCCGCTTTTGCGCCGCCGTGCTGTCAAAGCTCGCCGCCGACAGCGGGGTCAGCGCCGCGCCGGAATCAGTCACTAATTCGGCCAAACCGGCCTCATCCCTTGCGACGACCAGCACTTCGCTGGGGCGCAGCCGGGCCAGTTCGGGGGCCAGCCGCGCCAGCGGGCAGGGGCTGACATGAAAGGCGCCGGTGGAAATATCGACCCAGGCCAGGGCCGCCTGGTCGCGCACCTGCGCCCAGGCGGCCAGAAAGTTGTGCCGCCGCGCGTCCAGCAGCGAATCTTCGGTCAGCGTGCCCGGTGTCACCAGCCGCACCACCGCGCGTTTCACCACCGATTTCGAGCCGCGCTTTTTCGCCTCGGCCGGGTTTTCCATCTGTTCGCAGACCGCCACGCGAAAGCCCTTGCGGATCAGCGCCAGCAGATAGCCTTCGGCCGAATGCACCGGCACCCCGCACATCGGAATATCCCGCCCCAGATGCTTGCCGCGCTTGGTGAGCGCGATATCCAGCGCCTCGGCCGCGGCCACCGCATCGTCAAAGAACATCTCGTAAAAGTCGCCCATCCGGTAGAACAGCAGCGCGTCGCGATGCTGATCCTTGATTTCCAGATATTGCGCCATCATCGGCGTGGTCGCGGCTTTGGCAGCGGTCACCTCGGTCCCCCCGGCATCGGTCTGGCCGACCATACAAAAGCCGCGAATCCAACAAAAGCGCATTCGCGTAATTTGTTGAGCCTGCCGCCCGCCCCGTCTATGACGAACAGGTTACGACAAAGGGGACCGGCGCCATGGCCAGAAACAAACACACCCGCGAAGAGGCGCTTGCCTTCCACATGCACCCGCGTCCGGGCAAGTTCGACGTGGCGCCCTCGGTCCCGATGACCACCCAGCGCGATCTGTCGCTGGCCTACAGCCCCGGGGTCGCCGTGCCCTGCGAAGAAATCGCGCAAAACCCTGAAACCGCTTACGATTACACCAACAAGGGCAACCTGGTCGCGGTCATCACCAACGGATCTGCCGTGCTGGGGCTGGGCAACCTGGGCGCGCTGGCCTCGAAGCCGGTGATGGAAGGCAAGGCGGTGCTGTTCAAGCGCTTTGCCGACGTGAATTCGATCGACATCGAACTGGACACCTCTGACCCCGAAGAATTCATCTGCGCGGTCAAGCTGATGGGCCCCACGTTCGGCGGCATCAACCTGGAAGACATCAAGGCCCCGGAATGTTTCATCATCGAGCAACGGCTCAAGGAAGAAATGGACATTCCCGTCTTTCACGATGACCAGCACGGTACCGCGGTGATCTGCGCCGCCGGGCTGATCAACGCGCTGCACATTTCGGGCAAGAAGCTGGCCGACTGCAAGATCGTGCTGAACGGGGCCGGGGCCGCCGGGATCGCCTGTCTCGAGCTGATCAAGGCGATGGGCGCGCGTCATGACAACTGCATCATGTGCGACACCAAGGGGGTGATCTATCAGGGCCGCACCGAAGGCATGAACCAGTGGAAATCGGCCCATGCCGCCAACACCGGCGCGCGCACCCTGGCCGACGCGATGAAGGGCGCCGACGTGTTTCTGGGGGTGTCGGCCAAGGGGGCGGTGACGCGGGAAATGGTTGCTGACATGGCGGATCACCCGGTGATTTTCGCGATGGCCAACCCGGACCCGGAAATCACCCCCGAAGAGGTGCACGAGGTGCGCGACGATGCGATCATCGCAACCGGCCGGTCGGATTACCCCAACCAGGTGAACAACGTGCTGGGCTTTCCCTACCTGTTTCGCGGCGCGCTCGACATCCACGCCCGCGCGATAAACGACGAAATGAAGATCGCCTGCGCCGAAGCCCTTGCCGAACTTGCCCGCGAAAACGTGCCTGACGAGGTGGCGCTCGCCTACGGGCGCAAGCTGACCTTCGGGCGCGACTACATCATCCCCGCGCCGTTCGACCCGCGCCTGATCCACCGCATCCCGCCGGCGGTGGCGCTGGCCGGGATGAACACCGGCGTGGCCCGCCGCCCGATCATCGACATGGATGGATACCGGCTGAGCCTCGAGGCGCGGATGGACCCGACCGCCTCGATCCTGCAGGGGCTGAACGCGCGCGCCCGCGCCGCCCAGGCGACGATGATCTTTGCCGAAGGCGACGATGTGCGCGTGCTGAAAGCTGCGGTCGCCTACCAGCGCGGTGGTTTTGGCCGCGCCATCGTCGTCGGCCGCGAAGCCGACGTGGAAGCCAAGCTCAAGGCCGAAGGCCTGGGCAGCGCTTACAGCGAGTTGGAAATCGCCAACGCGGCCAACACCGATCACCTCGAAACCTACAAGGATTTTCTTTACAAACGCCTGCAACGCAGCGGCTATGACCGCCAGGACGTGCACCGGCTCGCGGCCCGCGACCGGCACGTGTTTTCGTCCCTGATGTTGGCGCATGGGCATGGTGATGCGATGGTCACCGGCGCCACCCGCAAATCGGCCCACGTGCTGGGGCTGATCAACCACGTTTTCGACGCCACCGCCGAAGATGGCGCGGTGGGGGTGACCGCCGTGCTGCACAAGGGCCGGATCATCTTCATCGCCGATACGCTGGTGCACGAATGGCCGGAAGAAGAAGACATGGCCGACATCGCCGAACGCGCCGCCGCCGTGGCGCGCGGCATGGGGATCGAACCGCGCGTCGCCTTTGTCAGCTTTTCGACCTTTGGCTACCCGGTCAGCGAACGCGCCGCCAAGATGCACCTGGCCCCCGACGTGCTGGACCGGCGCGGGGTGGATTTCGAATACGACGGCGAAATGACCGTGGATGTGGCTCTCAACCCCGAGGTCATGGCCCAATACCCGTTCTGTCGCCTGACCGGCCCGGCCAACGTGCTGGTGGTACCGGCGCGGCACTCGGCCTCGATCTCGGTCAAGCTGATGCAGGAAATGGCCGGCGCCACCGTGATCGGCCCGATCCTTACCGGCATCGACAAGCCGGTGCAGATCTGTTCCACGGTTTCGACCCAGGCCGACATCCTGCACATGTCGGTGATCGCCGGCTGCCGGCTGGGCCAGTTGGGCTGAGATCCGGCGTCAGTAGAACATCACGACCGGCGACGCCGGCAGATCTTGTGAACTGGCCTGGTGGCTCTGGACAATTACGCCCAGGACAATCGCCAAGGCCAGCGCAAGCGGTTTGAGTTGTGACATTGGCACACCTCTTTTCCTAACACCTCCAAGTTTCGCGCGAAATGTGCCCGCGAACAATCGAAACCCGCCGTAATCACGAGGGCTTGACCGGATTTTACCGCTTGGCCCGAACCGGGCCTCAAGCTACCGTCGCCCCAAAGGCAGGAGGACCGATGACCACCAAGACCACCACCCACCAGGCCCGCGAAGACACCCGAAACGACGCCATCAAGATCTATGTCAACGGCGACATCCTTCCCCGCGATCAGGCAAAAATCAGTGTCTATGACAGCGGATTCATGCTTGGCGACGGGATCTGGGAAGGGCTGCGCCTGTATGACGGGACATGGGCCTTTCTTGACGATCACCTCGACCGGCTGTTCGAAGCCGCCAAGGCCATCGACCTGGATATTGGCCTGGACCGCGCCGGGCTGATCGCATCTCTGGAAGCCACCCGCGCCGCCAACCACATGACCACTGACGCCCACGCCCGGCTGATGATCACCCGTGGCGTCAAGATCCGGCCGTTTCAGCACCCGTCGCTCAGCCAGTCCGGGCCCACCATCGTCATCATCATCGAACATTCCCGCCCGGCTATTGGGCGGCCCATCCGGCTTGCCAGCGTCCCGCATATCCGCGGCCTGCCGATGACGCAGGACCCCAAGCTGAACAGCCATTCCAAGCTGAACTGCATCCTGGCCTGCATCGCCGCCGAAAAGGCCGGCGCGGATGAGGCGCTGATGCTGGATGTGCATGGCTTCGTCAACACCACCAACGCCTGCAACTTTTTCATCGTCCGCAGGGGCGAGGTCTGGACCAGCACCGGCGACTACTGCATGAACGGTATCACCCGGCGCAAAGTCATCGAACTGTGCCGCGAAAACGGCATCCCGGTCTTCGAGCGCAACTTTTCCCTGGTCGAAACCTACGGCGCGGACGAGGCCTTTGTTACCGGCACGTTCGGCGCCCAGACCCCGGTCGGCGAAATCGACGGACGCCGGATCGGCAGTGGCGAACCTGGCCCGGTGACCGCCCGCATCCGCGCGCTCTACAAGGCGCTGATCGCGCGGGAGTGCGGCCAATGAAGATCGCCATGTGGTCGGGGCCGCGCAACCTGTCGACGGCGATGATGTATGCCTTTGCCGCGCGGGGCGACTGCGCGGTGGTGGACGAACCTTTCTACGCCGCCTACTTGGCGAAAACCGGGCTGCACCACCCGATGCGCGCCGAAATCCTGGCCGCGCAGCCCACCGACCCGGCCCGGGTCGTGGCGCAGATAACAGGCTCTAACCCGGGGAATTTGCCGCATTTCTACCAGAAACACATGGCCCATCACATGGTGGATGGCATGCCGCGCGGCTGGATCGGGCAGATGCGCAACGTGTTCCTGATCCGCCA
>JAJRUE010000051.1 GCA_024277955.1 Alphaproteobacteria bacterium
CAGTGCAGGCGGAAAGGCGCGCGGCAGCAGGCCGGCCTGGAACCAGGTCACGAAACTGTAGATCGAATAGACCGGCAGGCCCGTCAGCCTGCGGATATCCTGGGCAAAGGGCACCATGTTGGTGCATTCCAGCACGATCGCCCCGACCTCGGGGTGGGCCGACGTCAGGTCTCGCGCGGCGTCCAGCAGATCAAGCCGCGCCTGCGCGAAATCGATCTGCGGCGCGTCCCCCAGGATGTCCCGGCTGAAGCAGCGCCCGCCGTCGGTGCCGACGATGGGCGTATCCGGCGCCACCCCGGCGGCGGCCAGGTGCGCGGGGCACAGAGACGCGCGCGAAATCGTCAGGATGCCCGCGCGCCGGCCCGGCGGCAACAGCCGGTCGACCATTGGCGCCTGCATCAGCGCAGAGGCCGCCACTGGCACCCCCAGCGCGCGTTTCAGATCGTCCTGCACCAGCGCCAGGAAACCGCAGTTGGTGGTGATCCCGTCGCAGCCCATGTCGACCAGCTCGCGCCCGGCGGCGACAAAGGCGTCGAGCAGCTTGCGCGGGTCGTCCAGCACCACCTTGCCGGGGGTGGCGCCGCGCACCACCCGATAGTGCACCGCAAAGGGCCAGGTCTGGGCGTTGCCGATATCGCCGGGGATGCGGGGGAACCGGGTTTGCAGCATCAGGATGCCCACCGCTGCGCCATAGACCGTCTTGCCGCCTTGCTGTGTGTGGTGCTGGAGGGGGTCTGGCATGGAGCGTTCCTTATTCCTGGGGCACGTAAAGCTGGGAAAACGCGATGCGCACTGCTTCGGTGGCCTGTTCGCGCCGCCGCTCGATATGGCCGCGCAGGGCGGCATCGGCGCGCGCCGCATCGCCGTCGCTCAGCGCTGCGAGGATTTCCCGATGCGCCCTGTGGCCGGCGGGGCGAGGCTCGGCCCCGCGCTTGCGTTGCAGGTCGATCAGGCGGACGTAGCGGATGCGATCGTTCAGGTTGCGCAGCAGGCGAGACAGTTCCGCATTGCCCGAGAGCGCGCACAGGCGCAGGTGGAAATCTTCGTCGATGGCCAGAACGTCGATGACCTCGCCGCTGGCATATTGCGCTTCGCTGTCGTCCAGGAACCGGGCGAGCGCGGCGATATCGTCAGAGCCTGCGCGCGTGCAGGCCAGTCGCAGCGCCTCGCATTCGATGGCGACGCGCGCCTCGTAGAGGTCCAGGATGTGCTGCGGGCTGAGCGAGCGGCAAAAGAACCCGCGCCCGCTCTGAAAGGTCAGAAAGCCCTCGGCCACCAGCCGGTTCAGCGCCTCGCGCACCGGCGTCCGGCTGGCCCCCAGCCGCGCCGCCAGATCGCTTTCGTTGATCCTCTGGTCCGGCTTGAAGGTAAAGTTCGCGGCCATCCGGCGCAGGTCGTCATAGACCCGGTCAACATTGCTTTCGCGTTTCGCCATGCCTGCCCCGCCGTGTCGGTCGCGCCCGGTTGCGCGCCCCGTCAGGCTAGGGTGGAATTGACTCGGGTGCAAGATTGCATTTTAAGCTGTATACAATTCGGTGGGCAGGTTGACCGCCGGCGAGCAAACCGCCCGCCGACAGCCTGACGCAGCAAAAGGGGGTCGCGATGACAAATGAAATGAATGGCGCCGAGGCGATGGTGCGCATGCTCGAAGCCCACGGCGTGCGCCATGTTTTCGGGCTGGCCGGCGACACCACGCTGCCGTTTTACGACGCGCTTTACCGGCTGGATCACCAGATCACCCATGTGATGACCCGCGACGAACGCAACGCCGCCTACATGGCCGACGGCTATGCGCGGATCTCCGGGCGGGTGGGGGTGTGCGAGGGGCCCTCGGGCGGGGGCGCGACCTATATCCTGCCGGGGCTGATCGAGGCGACCGAAAGCTCTTTCGCGGTGCTGGCGATCACCACCGACATATCGGTGGGCTCCTATGGAAAATATCCGCTGACCGAGGTCGACCAGGAAGCCCTGATGCGCCCACTGACCAAGTGGAACACGGTGATCCGCCAGGCCGCCCATGTGCCGCGCATGGTGCGTGCGGCGTTCCGGGCGATGACCACCGGGCGGCCGGGCGCGGCGCATCTGGGGTTGCCCCATGACGTTCAGCATGACCCGGTGGATGGCGAAGATATCTGGGCCGACCCGGCGCATGCGACCTTCCCGGCCTATCCGCAGGCCCCCGAACCCGGCGCGGTCGAAACGGCGCTTGATGCGATCCTGTCGGCGAAGAACCCGCTGATCGTGTGCGGTGGCGGGGTGGTGATCGCAGGCGCAATGGCCGGGCTGGCGCGGCTGGCGCAACGGCTGGACATCCCGGTGGCGACCTCGATTTCCGGCCAGGGCGCGCTGGCCGAAACCGATCCGAATTGCCTGGGCGTCGTCGGGTCGAACGGCGGCACCGACGAAACCTGGGAAATGATGGAGGCCGCCGACCTGGTGGTGTTCATGGGCGCGCGCGCCGGCTCGACCACCACGTCGCGCTGGGAGGCGCCTTCGCCAGCCACCCGGATCGTGCATTTCGACAGCGATCCGATGGTGATCGGCGCCAACTACCGCACCGAGGTTGGCGTGGTCGGCGATTTGCGCCTGGCGCTGGACCAGCTGGGCGCGGCGCTGGACCGGCGCGAAAAGGCCGGAAGCCTCGACGCGCCGGGCTTTGGCGGCGCGGCGGCTGTCGCGCAACGCAAGGCGCGCAAGTTCGCGCGTTTCCAGGCCCTTGCCGCCAGCGACGAAACCCCGATCCGCCCCGAGCGCGTGATCGCGGCGATGCAAGAGGCGCTGCCGGACGACGCGATCATCGTGTCGGACCCCGGCACCAGTTGCCCCTATCTTTCGGCCTATTACCAGCTGCCCCGGCCCGGGCGGCACCTGATCACCAACCGGGCGCACGGGGCGCTGGGCTACGCCATGTCGGCGGCGCTCGGAGCGTGGTTCGCCCGGCCCGACGCCAAGGTCGTGGCGACCATGGGCGACGGATCCTTTGGCTTTACGGTGGGCGAGCTGGAAACCATCTGTCGCCACCGCGCGCCGATCACCTTCATCGTCTTTTCCAACGCCAATTTCGGCTGGATCAAGGCCAGCCAGTCCGATGGCATGGGCGCGCGCTACCACAACGTCGATTTCAGCCGCACCGATCACGCGGCGGTGGCCGCGGCCTACGGGGTGAAGTCGTGGCGGGTCGAACATCCGCAAGACCTTGAACGTGTGATGAAACAGGCGGTTGCCCATGACGGGCCGACGCTGATCGACGTGATCGTGCAGCCGCTGGAAGAAACCGCCGCCCCGGTGCGCCGCTGGATGGGCTAGTCATCTGAATCCACAGTTCGCTATTTGGATTTCCGCACCGCCGGACCGCTTGCGATCCGGTTCGCGCCCAACCACGACCCCCAGGCCCGCCCCCCAGGCGGGCGCGAATTGGCGGTATCGTTTCAACAGGAGCAACGTTGCACGCGCGAAAATCTCTGCGCAGATGTCAAAGCGCCCCCCTCGTGGCCGGGCGCGACCCTCGCCTTGCGCCCGATTTCCAACGACAGGGATTACAAGTCCGACCCACGGCCCCAGCCGCGGTCCGGCCGGGCCTGATAGGGGGCCAGTTCGGCCTTCAGCAGGGCAAGAAATTCCTGCCCGACCGCCGATAGTGGCCGGGTGCCTGAGGTGATCACCGCCATGTCCATCATCACCCGCGGGCGAAAGCGGCGGGTGACAAAGCCGCCCTCGCGGTCGAAATCCAGCACGAACGGGTCCAGTAGCGCCACCCCCATGCCTTCCTTGACGAAGCTCAGCAGGTTCTTGAACAGATGCGAATGCACCCGCGCGCGCAGCGGCACACGCGCGTTGTGAAAGGCCTCGCGCAGGCGGCGGGTGGTCATGTGATCCGGGCCCATGACGATGAAGGGCTCGCCTTCCAGCAGCGCCGGGGTCAGCGTGTCGTGCCGGCGCAGCGGGCTGTCGGCGGGGATCGCCAGCCGGGTTTCCACATGCAGCGGATGGGCGTTGAGCGTGTCGTGCAGCAGCGGCAGTTCGCAGACCCCGATCTCGAACAGCCCGGCCAGCACCCATTCCTGGATCTTCGAGGAATACTGCGACTGAAACGATATGGTCATGTCCGGTCGCGCACGCGCGAACTGCGCAATCAGCCGCGGCATGAAGCCGAAGGACATGGAATGCTGCGAGGCCACCTGAAGCTGCCCGGCCTGCTTGTTCTGCAGGTCGGTCACGGTTTGCGCCACGTGGTCAATGCCGCGCACGACCGTGTCGATTTCGTTGAACAGCAAGGTCGCTTCGGGCGTCGCGATCAGCCGGCCCCGGACCCGGTCGAACAGTTTGAGCCGGGTTTCGCGTTCGAGCTGCGCCAAGAGGTTGGAAATGCCGGGCTGCGATATGCCCAGAAGCGCCGCCGCCCCGGTGACGGTGCCGGTTTCGACAATGGCGTGAAAGGCCTGCAACTGGCGAAACTTCAAGGACATGGGGCAAAATATATCATTTTTGATGATGATAGATCAAAAAATTGGTATTTGAAATGATGGAGTTTGCGCGCCATGCTTTCGCCAGGCAACAACGGAGCCCGAGACTTGGCCAGCAGGAACATCATCGTCATTGGCGCTGGCATCGTGGGCGTGTCCAGCGCCATCTGGCTGCGGCGCGCCGGCCACGAGGTGACGCTGGTTGACCGTGGCGAGCCGGGGATGGGCGCGTCCTACGGCAACGGCTGCATCCTGGCCAGTTGCTCCTTGGTGCCGGTGACCGCGCCGGGGCTGGTGGCCAAGGGGCCGGCCTATCTGCTGAACCCGGACTTTCCGCTGTTTCTGCGCTGGGGCTACCTGCCCAGGCTGCTGCCGTGGCTGGTGAAATACCTCTCGCACGCCAATCTTGGCGATACCCGGCGCATCGCCCGCGCGCTGAGCGTGATCGTCGGCGACAGCCTTGAGCAGCACCAGGCGCTGACCGCCGGCACCAGCGCCGCCAAATGGGTGCGGGAAAGCGAATACAACTTTGTCTACGCCGACCGCGCCGCCTTTCAGGCCGACGCCCTGGCCTGGGAACTGCGCCGCGAAGCCGGCTTTGAGCCGGAGATCATCGAAGGCCCGGCGGTGCGCGAAAAGGAACCGATCCTGGGGCCGCAGGTGGGCCTGCTGGCGGTCAACAAGAACCACGGCTTCATCCTGAACCCGGCCAGCTACGTGCGCGACCTGGTGACGGTTCTGGAACAGCTTGGCGGGCGGTTTCTGCGCGCCGAAGTCAAGGATTTCGACCTGTCGGGCGGGCGGATTTCGGCGGTGGACACGGACGCCGGGCGGCTGGCGTGCGATGGCGCGGTCCTGGCCGCCGGCGTCTGGTCGAAACCGCTGATGGCCAAGCTGGGGATCGACGTGCCGCTCGAGGCGGAACGGGGCTATCACGTGATCTACAAGTCCCCCAGCATCCAGCCCAACAACCCGATGATGCTGGCGGGCGGAAAATTCGTTGCGACCGCGATGGATCAGGGGCTAAGGTGCGCTGGTATCGTCGAATTCGGGGGGCTTGACGAGCGCCTGTCACCGGCGCCGCTCAGGTTATTGCGCAAGAAGGTGAAAGAGATTTTTCCCCAGATGCGGGCGCAGCAAGAAGAAGAATGGCTGGGCTTCCGGCCAGCTCCTTCGGACAGCCTGCCGCTGATCGGGGAAGTCGGCTCGTCCGGGGTGTACACCGCCTTCGGGCATCATCACATCGGGCTGACCGGCGGTCCCAAGACCGGCCGCATGGTTGCCGATCTGATCAGCGGCGCGCCGACCAACCACGACCTGAGCCCCTACGCGCCGGTGCGGTTCGCGAAAGGGGCCTGACAAGATGAAACCGTGCAACGACAACAGGGAGACCAAATCATGATTGCACCCAAAGTGAAACTGGCCGCGGTGGTCGCGGCGACCGTCCTGGCGCTGGCAGGCGCCCCGGCGAGCGCCGAGAAATGGGACATGCCGATGGCCTATTCGGCGTCCAACTTCCATTCGGAAATGGGCGTCGTCTTTGCCGACAAGGTGCGCGACTACACCGGCGGCAAGATCGACATCACCGTGCACCCGGGCGGTTCGCTCTTCAAGGGGGGCGAGATCAAGCGCGCGATCCAGACCGGCCAGGTGCCGATCGGCGAACGCTTCATGTCGGCGCACGCCAACGAAGCGCCGCTGCTGGGCTGGGACAACCTGCCGTTCGTCGCCACCACCTATGAAGACAACGAACGCCTCTGGCAGGCCGCCAAGGACAAGGTGAACGCGCAGCTTTCCGACCTGAACCTGGTCGCGCTTTACACCTGCCCGTGGCCGGGGCAGGGGTTCTACTTCAAGAAAGAGGTGAATTCCTCGAAGGACACCCAGGGCGTCAAGTTCCGGTCCTACAACACCGCCACCGCCACCTTTGCCGAAGCGCTTGGCATGATCCCGGTGCAGGTCGAAGCCGCCGAGCTGAGCCAGGCGCTGGCGACCGGCGTGGCCGAAGCCTTCATTTCCTCGGGCTCGACCGGCTATGACCGCAAGGTCTGGGAACATCTGACCCACTACTACAAGGTCAACGCCTGGCTGCCGCGCAACTACGTGATGGTGAACAAGCAGGTCTGGGAAGGGCTGGACGGCGACACCCGCGCCGCGATCCAGAAGGCCGCCGATGAAACCGGCGCCGCCTGCGCCGCCAAGTCGGAAGAACTGGCCAACTGGTATTTCGAACAGCTTGAGGCCAACGGCATGAAGGTGCAGGACGCCGGGCCCGAATTCCTGGCCGAACTCAAGGCGATCGGCGCCAAGATGACCCAGGACTGGCTGGATACGGTCGGCCCGGATGGTCAGGAAATCCTGGACGCCTATAACGCAAGCAAGAACTGAGCCAGCAGCACCCTACTGGCACACGGCCCCCGTCCGGTAGCGGGCGGGGGCCAATTCCCCAGCACATGCAGAGGGCAGGAACGTGAGAGACTGGCAACCATTACTGGGCCTGCCGCTATGGGTATGGCTGTTCGTTTTCCCGGCGCTGTTCGCTTTGGGCTGCCTGGTCTGGCGGCGGCAGGCGGCGCGCTACCTGGCGCCGGTCTGGAAGCAGCTTGACCGCATCTACCTGGCCGCCGGGGTGATCGCCGCCGGGTTCATGCTATTGATCCTGCTGCTGATCGTCGCCCAGATGATCGCGCGCTGGTCCGGGCTGACCTTTCCCGGCTCGACCGAATACGCCGGCTACGCCATGGCCGCCACATCGTTTTTCGCGCTGGCGCATACCTTGATGCGCGGCGGGCATATCCGGGTGTCGATATTCCTGAACATGAACCGTTTTACGATGCTCTGGCTGGATGCGGCGGCCACCCTGATCGCCGCCGTCACTGCCACCTATTTCGCCCGGTTCGCCATCAAGACCAACATCATGTCGGTGGTCCTGAACGACCGGACCCAGGGCCAGGACTTTGTGCCCGAATGGCTGGTGTCGGGCCTGTCGATGCTGGCCCATTCGCCCACCGACTGGGGCAGGATCTGGGCCGAGACCGGCACCGGCTGGGTCTACACGCCCATGTGGATCCCGCAACTGCCGATGTCGATCGGCACGGTCTTGCTGGCGGTGGCGCTTTGGGATGCGCTGACGCGGCTGCTGGTGCGCGGTGAAACCGCCATCATCGGGGAGGCGATCGAATGAACGAACTCTACGCCACCGCGATTTTCCTGTTCGTGCTGTTTGCGCTGCTGGGCGGGTCGATCTGGATCGGGCTGGCGCTGATGGGCGTCGCCTGGGTCGGGATGGAGCTGTTCACCACCCGCCCCGCGGGTGACGCGATGATCACGACGATCTGGACCGGCGCCAGCAGCTGGACGCTGACCGCGCTGCCGCTGTTTATCTGGATGGGCGAGATCCTGTATCGAACGCGATTGTCCGAAGACATGTTCCGCGGGCTTGCCCCGTGGATGCGCTGGTTGCCGGGCGGGTTGCTGCACACCAATATCGCCGGCTGCACGATCTTTGCCGCGGTCTCTGGTTCCTCGGCCGCTACCCTGACCACGGTCGGCAAGATGTCGATCCCCGAGCTGCGCAAACGCGGCTACCCCGAACACATGATCATCGGCACGCTGGCGGGCGCCGCCACGCTGGGGCTGATGATCCCGCCCTCGCTGACGCTGATCGTCTACGGGGTCACCATCAACGAAAGCATCACCAAGCTGTTCATGGCCGGGATTTTCCCGGGGCTGATCCTGGCCAGCCTGTTCATGCTGTATATCATGGCCTGGCACTTCTTCGGCAAGGGTCCGCGCCCCAAGCCGGAACCAGCGATGAGCCTTGGCCGGATGTTTGCCGAAAGCCGGTTCCTGATCCCGGTGCTGGCGCTGGTGTCGGTGGTGATCGGGTCAATGTATCTGGGCTATGCCACCGCCACCGAAGCCGCCGCCGTGGGCGTTCTGGGCGCGCTGGCGCTGGCGGCCGCGCAAGGTTCGCTCAAATGGGAAACCTTCGCCGCCTCGCTGATGGGGGCGACACGAACCTCGGCGATGATCGCGCTGATCCTGATGGGGGCGTTCTTTCTGTCGCTGTCGATGGGCTTCACCGGGCTGCCGCGCGCGCTTGCGGGCTGGATCGACAGCATGCACCTGTCGCCGCTGGTGCTGATCATTTCACTGACGATCTTCTACGTGTTCCTGGGCATGTTCCTGGACGGGATTTCGTCGGTGGTGCTGACCATGGCGATCGTGGAGCCGATGATCCGCCAGGCCGGTATCGACGTGATCTGGTTCGGGATTTTCATCGTGGTGGTGGTGGAGATGGCGCAGGTCACCCCGCCGATCGGCTTCAACCTGTTCGTGCTGCAGGGCATGACCCGGCACGAGATTTCCTACATCGCGAAAACCGCGATCCCGATGGTTGGCCTGATGCTGCTGATGGTGGTGATCCTGGTGATCTGGCCCGACATCGCCACCTGGCTTCCAGAGAACATCCGCCAGGTGCCCGGTGGCTGAAGGCAGGGGGATGAACTTGCGGTGATCGGGGGAAATCGACACGACCTCCGCAAGCACAGAAGAGGCGCATTCCCGGTAAGTGATCGCTGGTGATGCCCATACCCGCCCAGCCGGCGCTCAGCGTTTGCGGCCCGAGGTGCCGCGCCGCAGACAGACTGGGGGGCAGGAAAGCGTGATCTTGGTGCTGGCCCAGCGCGCCTTGGGGTTCTCCACTTGAAACAGCGGATGTCGTTGCTGGAGAACGGGTAGGGGACCGAAACGCCCTGCGCTCATGCGGATTTCTCAGGAGACCTGAGCGTATCAACGGCTTGGCGGGAAAAATGGTGCCCGGGGGCGGATTTGAACCACCGACACGAGGATTTTCAGTCCACTGCTCTACCCCTGAGCTACCCGGGCACGGGTGGGCGGCATCGCCGCTCGGGTGGCGGATGTTCTAGACTTGGCCCGCACGGCTGTCCAG
>JAJRUE010000052.1 GCA_024277955.1 Alphaproteobacteria bacterium
GACGCGGTTCCACCACGTCGCCCATCAGCTTGGTGAAGATGTCATCGGCCTCGGCCATGTCCTCGATCTTGACCTGCAGGAAGGTGCGGGCCTCGGGATCGAGCGTGGTTTCCCAGAGCTGATCGGGGTTCATTTCGCCCAAGCCCTTGTAGCGTTGCAGCGACAAGCCGCGTTCGCCTTCTTTCAGGATGGCGTTCAAGAGGTCGGTTGGGCCGTGGATCGGGACTTCGCGTTCTTTTCGGGTCAGCCTGGCCGGATCCTTGTAGACATCGCGGGTTTCGACGCTGATCTGCGACAGGCGGCGGGCTTCGCCCGAGCGCAGCACCGCCCCGTCCAGCGTGCGGATTTCTTCAACCCCGCGCAGGATGCGCGACAGGCGAATGCCGTGGTCCTGGGTGATGCGCCCGGTCCAGCCCTTTTCGTATTCCGGGGCGACAAGATCGAGCCGAAGCGCCACTTCGTCGGCCACCTTTTGCAGGTCGGCGTCCGCCTTGCCTGCGTCGAACGCCCCGGCAAGCGCGGCCTGTTCCAGGACGTGACGCGGGTAATGCGTGGGGAAGGCGTCAAGGATGCGGCGGAACTTGCGCGCGCCCTCGATCACCCGCGCCAGGTCCGCGCCGGCGATGTTTTCGCCATTGGGCAGGGTCAGCACCGCGCCGTCAATGCCCATTTCGATCAGGTAGTCTTCCAGCGCCGCCTGGTCCTTCAGGTAGACCTCGGACTTGCCGCGCGACACCTTGTAGAGCGGCGGCTGCGCGATATACAGGTAGCCGCCCTCGATGATCTCGGGCATTTGCCGGAAGAAAAACGTCAGCAGCAGCGTGCGGATGTGGGCGCCGTCCACATCGGCGTCGGTCATTATGACGATCTTGTGGTAGCGCAGCTTGGTGATGTCGAATTCATCGCGCCCGATGCCGGTGCCAAAGGCGGTGATCAGGGTGCCGATTTCCTGGCTGGACAGCATCCGGTCAAACCGCGCCCGTTCGACGTTCAGGATCTTGCCCCGCAACGGCAGCACCGCCTGGTTCTGGCGCGACCGCCCCTGCTTGGCAGAGCCGCCGGCGCTGTCGCCCTCGACCAGGAAAATCTCGCGTTTCGCCGGGTCGCGTTCCTGACAGTCGGCCAACTTGCCCGGCAATGAGGCCACGTCCAGCGTCGATTTCTTGCGCGTCATCTCGCGCGCCTTGCGGGCGGCTTCGCGGGCCAGCGCCGCTTCAACGATCTTGCCGACGATCTGGCGCGCCTCTTGCGGGTGTTCTTCGAACCATTCGCCCAGCTTTTCGTTCACCAGGCCTTCCACCACGGGGCGAACCTCGGACGACACCAGCTTGTCCTTGGTCTGCGAACTGAACTTGGGGTCCGGCACCTTGACCGACAGCACGCAGGTCAGCCCTTCGCGGGCGTCGTCGCCGGTAAAGTTGATCTTTTCCTTTTTCGCCAGCCCGGAAGAGCCCGCATACAGGTTCATCGTGCGGGTCAGCGCGCCGCGAAAGCCGGCCAGGTGAGTGCCGCCGTCGCGCTGCGGGATGTTGTTGGTAAAGGGCAGCACGTTTTCGTGGTAGCTGTCGTTCCACCACATTGCCACCTCGACGGTGATCCCGTCCTTTTCGCCGGTAAAGAAGATCGGCTCTTCCAGCATCGGGGTTTTCGAGCGGTCAAGATAGCGCACGAATTCGCGCACCCCGCCTTCGTAGAACAGGTCGGTTTCCAGTGGCTCGGCCGGGCGTTCATCACGCAGGATGATGCGCACGCCGCTGTTCAGAAAGGCCAGTTCGCGTAGCCGGTTTTCCAGCGTCTTGAAGGAATAATCCCGGTCGGAAAACGTATCGAGCGAGGCCATGAAGCGCACTTCCGTCCCGGTGCGATCGCCGGCGTCGCCGACAACGCGCAGGTGCTCGACGGTTTCGCCATGTTCGAAGCGCGCGACATGTTCCTTGCCTTCGCGCCAGATGCGCAGCTCAAGCCAGTCGGACAGCGCGTTGACCACGGAAACGCCGACCCCGTGCAGGCCGCCCGAAACCTTGTAGGAATTGCTGTCGAACTTGCCGCCGGCATGCAGCTGGGTCATGATCACCTCGGCCGCGGACACGCCTTCTTCCTCGTGGATGCCCACGGGAATGCCGCGCCCGTTATCGCTGACCGAAACCGAGCTGTCGGCGTGGATGATCACCGTCACCGCATCGGCGTGGCCGGCCAATGCTTCGTCGATGCCGTTGTCCACGACCTCGTAAACCATGTGGTGCAGGCCGGAACCATCGTCCGTGTCCCCGATATACATGCCGGGGCGCTTGCGGACGGCTTCCAAGCCCTTGAGAACCTTGATGGAATCGGCTCCGTATTCTTCCGGTTGCCGGGCGTCGTCGCTCATGCGGGAAATCCTGTGCTATTTCCTTGATTTTATACAAGATCTGGGGGGGGATGTCACGTCTCTACCCCAATATTTGGGGTCAGAACAGGGCAATGGCAAGACCGACCAGAATCAACATGCCCCCGGCCCCCAAATTGACCCGCCTGAGCGCGATTTGCGAACGCAAAACCCCCCGGATTGCCCCGACGAAAAGCGCGAAAAACAGGTTGCCGACCAGCGGCACCGCCATCGAAAGGGCGGCGATGTCGGCGCGGCCCAGGGCTGACAGGTCGAAAAACCCGGGCAACACCCCCATGTAGAAGAAAACCGCCTTGGGGTTGCCCAGGATCACCGCCACCCCGGCGGCGAAACCGGCCCACATGCCGGGGTGCGTCAGCCGGCCATCCGCCCGGATCGGCCGGTCGGCGTGGCGAATGATCAGCACACCCAGCGCAACGAAGACGACACTGGCCAGCCAGCGCAGCGCCACAAGGAACCCGCCATAGACCGACACCACCCAACTGACCCCAAGGATCGCCAGCAACGACCACAGGGCGTCACCCAGCGCCACCCCAAGCGCCAGCGGCCAGGCCATGCGAAAGCCCCCGGACAGGCCGCGCGCGATGGTCGCCATCCAGACCGGCCCCGGGGTCAGGAACAGCAC
>JAJRUE010000053.1 GCA_024277955.1 Alphaproteobacteria bacterium
GATCCGACCGCAGCGCCGGAGGGCGCTGCTTGTCTCGGGTTTCAGCACCAAGACCTTTTCAGCAATACCTGGCGGGCCCCTCGGGTCCGCCAATTCTCCGCCAATTCCTCGCCGGGAGGGGCGCGGCGGGCCGGGCGGGCGTGACGCCTGTCGGCGGCTCTCCGCCGGGTAGGGAAAACCCGACCACCGCGCGGCTTGACCGGACATCGGTCGCAATTATCCTGTTGCCATGACACGGATTTCCCGCCTTCCGGCCGCCGCCGCCATGGCAGGCGCCGCAACGGCCATTGCCCGCGCCCCGGCCTTGTCGGCCCTGCTGCTCGCGGCCGGTTGCGCCGGCACCGTCGCTCTTGGCCCCTCGCCGGGCGACATCGACACGCCGGCCGGATATGCCGATGGCACCAGGACCGTCGCCACCCCCTATCTGACCTTCACCCAGACCGGCAAGGGGGTGGTCACCGACAGTTCCGGCAATATCTCCACCGCCGATGTGACCGCGACCATCCGCACCCGCGGCGTGCGCGACGTGATCTGGGTGCTCGAGCCCAGCGGAATGTACCAGACCCAGTATTGGGACGCGACCGCCAATGCCTGGACGGGCTTCTCGGCCGACACCTATCTGGTTACCGAGACCGCCGACGGGCAGGCGCGGCTGCTCGCCTATATCATGGGGCCGCATGGCACATCCGCCGGCACCCGGGACAGCTATGTCGTCATGGGCCTGCCCACCCGCCCGGGCACGGTCGATACGCTGAGCGGCAGCGCCAGCTACAGCGGCCCGGCCCGGCTGGCGGTGCATTTCGCCGATGGCGCCGGCGGATACGCGAATGCCACCGGCACTGCGACGCTGAACGTCGCCTTCGCGCCGGGGGGCGCTTCGACGGTGCAGGGCAGCATGACCTTCAACCCGGCCGGCGCCGACAGCCCGGCCCATGCCATCGCACCCGGCACCGTGATCGCCATCGACCCGGCGACGATTTCAGGCAACGGCTTTGCCGGCGCGCTCGGCCTGACTCCGGCCGACATCGCCCTGAGCAGCGTCGGCGCGACCGGTGTGGCGGGCGGCTTCTACGGACCGGCGGCGGGCACGCTGGGGGCCACCTTCAACGGCAGCGGGGTGGCCGCCGACGGCACCACCCCGGCGGTTTTCCACGGCGGGCTGCTGGCCAACTGAGCCGCCCGTCAGCCGCTCAGCCCCATTTCGCCCAGGGAAACGGCTTTTCGTCGCGCGCGCCGGTCTGGAACTCGGCCACATCGCGCAGCCACTTGCCCAGATCGCGCCCGAAACGCGCCAGCTGGCGGTTCTTTTCGCCGCTGGTCAGCATCCACAGGAACTGCACCAGTGCCACCACCAGCAGCACGGTTTCGGCGACCGCGAAAAACAGCGCGAAGGCCAGCATCCACAGGCCTCGCAGCCAGATGTCGCGCTTGTCGCCGCCGGTTTCGGACGGCTCGCGCAGATCGACGGGTCCAACATGTTCGCTCATCGCGTGCCCCTCCTTTTTCAAAACAGGATATGGTTTTCATAGTGCCGCGGCAGGTCGCGCACCGGCACTTTCAGCAAGTCCTTGTCCAGCGCCACGGCCACCGCTTCGGCCATCGCTTCGGGCAGTTTGGCGCGCAACAGGCCCAGCATCTTGGGATCGGCGCTCAGAACCAGGCGGTCAAAGCGCGTCTTGCGCCAAAGAGCCTGCGCGCGCGCCAACACCGCGTCGGCGAAGCGTTCGCGCGCCTGCTCTTCCTCGTCCGAGCGCGGGTCGACCGCATGGCGCGCCATGCCCGGCGCCGCGCGCGACCGCCCCGGCGCATCGGCAAACTCTACCCCGGCGCCAACCACCGCCGGCGCCGAAAGCTGCGCCAGTTCGCGCAACCCCTTGCCGATGCCGGTGTTTTCGAGAAACCGGGCGTTCGCCCCATCGGCCTGGATCACCAAGGTCCGTTTTCCACGCATTGTCAGCCTCCTTCATCAACAAGAAACCGGGCGCACCCCATAATACCGCAGCCGCGGCATGGCGCGCCTTGATCCGGCGCAAAGCCTGGTTGTCCGGACGGTCGGGACGCGTCAGGCGTCTTCCAGCAAGCCCTTTTCGGCGGCCAGTTCCTTCATCCGCTTTTGCAGCTTTTCGAAGGCGCGCACCTCGATCTGGCGGATGCGTTCGCGGCTGACGCCGTATTGTTCCGAGAGCCCCTCCAGCGTCACCGGCTGGTCCTTGAGCCGGCGCTGCATCAGGATGTCCTTTTCGCGGTCGTTCAGCACGTCCATCGCCGCGGCCAGCATTTCGCGCCGCGCTTCCAGTTCATCCTTTTCCGCATATTCGGCCGCCTGGTCGGCGTTTTCGTCTTCCAGCCAGTCCTGCCACTGGGTCGAACTTTCGCCGTCCGAACCAACCATCACGTTGAGCGAAGCATCGCCCCCCGACAGCCGCCGGTTCATCGACACGACTTCGTCCTCGGTCACGCCCAGGTCGGTGGCGATGCGTTTCACGTTTTCGGGCCGCAGATCGCCGTCTTCCAGCGCGCCGATGCGCGATTTCGCCTTGCGCAGGTTGAAAAACAGTTTCTTCTGCGCGCTGGTGGTGCCCAGCTTCACCAGGCTCCAGCTGCGCAGGATGTATTCCTGGATGCTGGCGCGGATCCACCACATCGCATAGGTCGCCAGGCGGAACCCCTTTTCCGGGTCAAAGCGTTTCACCGCCTGCATCAGCCCGACGTTGGCTTCGGAAATCACTTCCGCCTGCGGCAGGCCATAGCCGCGATAGCCCATGGCGATCTTGGCCGCCAGCCGCAGGTGGCTGGTCACCAGCTTGTGCGCGGCGCTGGCGTCTTCGTGGTCCACCCAGCGCTTGGCCAGCATGTATTCTTCTTCCGGCTCCAGCATCGGGAATTTGCGGATTTCCTGCAAATACCGGTTCAGCCCCTGTTCGGGCGACGGCGCCGGAAGGTTCGTGTAGTTTGCCATATGTTCCTGTTGCCCCTCTCTGCCTCAATGTATCGAGGCTTAACATTACATATGCGCCCCGGCTTCGGTTTCAAGGCCCTGCCGATAGCGGCAAGACCTTTATACCATATGAATAGGATGCGCACGCGAGGCCAGATTCGTTTCACACGGCTCACGCAACTGTGTGCGCCGGGCGCTGCAATCCCGGGCGCCGTCCCGGCCAACCCGGTGGATGGCCGTGAGCAAAAAAGACTGTCTTTAGCGCTTGCTTCCCATTTTGAAACCTATAGGTATCATCCTGATACGAATCATTCTCAAAAACTACCAAAAATAAATGGATCAAAAATTGCCACTCCTCAAAAAATCTACGCTCGGAGGACATGATCGGATGCTGTACGCGACCGCAACCGGCATGTCGATGTTATCGATCGCCTACGCCATGGAAACCGTCAACATCTATAACGACGAGCGCTGGGACAGCGTGTTTTCAAAGATCCAGACCGGTTTCGCCGTGACCATCATGCTGGCCGGCATCCCGCTGTTGTTGGTTTCAGTGCTGCGCGCCATCAGGGCGCGGCGCGCAGGACAGGACAGCGGCGGCGGCGAGGCCGGCTATGTCCAATCCATGTTCAACACCGTCGCCACGCGCGCTTTCAGCTTTACCTTCATCCTGCTGCTGTTCACCGAATCCATTGGCACCAGACTGGCGCCCGAGCAGTCGGCGGATTTCTTTCTGAATGCGTTGATCGCGGTGATCCTGACCTTTTTCAGCCTGTCGTTCTGGTTTGAAATCCTCAATTCATCCATCCAGGAACGTCGCGATGAATAAGCGACTGGCCAACCGAGTGCGCGTATTTCGCGCCGAGCACAATCTGAGCCAGGCCGAACTCGCCGAGGCTATCGGCGTGTCGCGCAAGACCATCAGCACGATCGAGGTCGGCCGCTTTGTCCCTTCGACCATCATCGCCCTGCAAATCGCCAACCATTTCGGCGTACCCTTGGAACAGGTATTCTGGTTGAAGGATGCCGGCCATCCAGGGCCGCCGCCGCTGGCCCCAGGATAATCCGCCAGTCGGGCGCGGCCAGATGATCAGCCGCGCAGGCCCTCGAGCAGACCGGCCATGTCGGCGGGCAGCGGGGCTTCGAAGCGCAGCGCCTGGCCACTGACCGGGTGGTCAAAGCCCAGCACCGCCGCGTGCAGCGCCTGGCGGGGAAAGCCCGTCACCGCCCCATGCGCCGCTTCGCTCAGCGCCCTGGCATTGACCTTGCGCCGCCCGCCATAGGTCGCATCGCCCACCAGCCCGTGGCCCACATGGGCCATGTGCACCCGGATCTGGTGGGTGCGCCCGGTTTCCAGCCAGCATTCCACCAGCGCCAGCACCGCCGGGGCGCCAAAGCGCTCAAGCAGGCGCGCGCGCGTCACCGCGTGCCGGCCGCCCGAAAACAGCACCGCCTGTTTCTGGCGGTCGTGCTTGTGGCGGGCGAGCTGGGTGGTGATCTTCATCACGCCGCCGCTTTCGAAACTGACGCCTTTCACACCGCGCAGGCGCGGATCGGCGGCATCGGGCACCCCATGCACCAGCGCCAGGTATTTGCGTTCGACCGAGTGGCGTTCGAACTGCGCCGCCAGGCCGTGATGCGCCGCGTCCGACTTGGCCACCACCAAAAGGCCGCTGGTATCCTTGTCGATCCGGTGCACGATGCCCGGGCGCGCGGTGCCGCCAACCCCCGACAGCGCGCCGCCGAAATGGTGCAGCAGCGCGTTCACCAGCGTGCCCGAAGGCGTGCCCGGCGCCGGGTGCACCACCATCCCGGCGGGCTTGTTCACCACCACCAGGTCGGCGTCTTCCCAGACCACCTCCAGGGCGATCTCTTCGGGCAGGATGTGGCTTTCGGCGACCGGCGGCAGGGTGATGGTGTAGACCTCGCCCGCGGCGACCTTTGCCTTCTGGTCGGTGACCGGGACGCCGGCGCGGCGCACCGCGCCTTCGCCGATCAGCCGCGCGATGCGCGAACGCGACAGCGACGCCGCCTCTGGCACGTCGCGCGCCAGTGCCTTATCAAGGCGGGCGGGCGGGTTTTCCCCGATCGTGACCGATACCTCAGAGGCCGACATGGACGAAACTCCAATTTCCAGCGATGACGCAGGCAACCTGCGGTTTTTGCGCATCCTTGTCACGATCCTGACGGTGATCATGATCCTCGGCCTTCTAGCGATCGTGACGGTGGTTGTCATCCGCTTCTCGAGCAGCCCCGACCCGATGCGCCTGCCCGACAAGATCACCCTGCCCGCCGGCGCCACGATGACCGGGTTCGCGCGCGGCGGCGACTGGTTCGCGGTGGTGACCGAGGACGGGCGCATCCTGATCTATGACGCCGGCAGCGGGGCGCTGCGCCAGAGCGTTACCGTCGACGCCGCGCAGCGTTAGAGCCGGGTCGATGCCGTCAACCTTCACGCTGGTCGCGATGATCCTGGTGTCGGTGCTGCTGGACGCGCATTCGACGCAGGCCTGCCTGCGGGCGGGATACCGCGAAACCAACCCGTTCCTGCGCCGCGCGACGCCGGCGGCGGTGGGGCGGGCTTCGGCCTGGCTGGCGGTGGTGCTGCTGGGGGCGCTGGCGGCGGGGCGCTACGGGCTGGCGAAGGGCTGGATCGGCGTCGAAGACTATCGCTCGCTCGCCTTCGTGCTGAGCGCGGTTTCAATCACCAAGCTGCTGGCGGCGGGGCAGAACTATGCGCTGCTGCGGTTCGGCGGCAATCTTTCGACGCTGCTGTTTCCCCGGCTGTCGCGCCGCCGGAACCTGCTCGCGGACATGGTCATCACCCTGCTGACGGTGGTGCTGCCGGCGATCGTGCTGACGCGCCTGCTGTTCCCGGCCTTTGCCTGACCGGAGCGCGGCGCAAACGGCGCAAACCTGGGGCGATCCGGGGCGGCCGTGCGGGCGCGGATGCGGGCGGCCATGCGGGCGGGAAAGGTGGTACCGCCTCCCCGGCTTGAACGGGGGACCTCTGGATCCACAATCCAGCGCTCTAACCAACTGAGCTAAGGCGGCACTGGGGCGGGATTTACCGCCCGGCTTGCGCGATTGCAAGAGGGCACGCAGCGATCGAAGGCAATAATCGCGCGGGGTTTTTCGCGCGCGCCCTTGCTTCGCCGGCGGCGACAGGCTACCCCCCGCTGCAATCAGACACGAGGTCATTTCATGGGTATCGACAGGGAAAGCGACATCGCGGCCAACCTGCAGATCGGGCCGACGACACTTGGCATGGTGCGGATCTATGTCGAGGGGAACGGCATCGACCTGCCGATGGATTTCGAACCCGACGAAGCGCGCGAGATCGCCGAGGAAATCCTGGCCGCGGTCAAGAGCGCCGAAGCAATGGCGAAATCCTGACGCCGGGCGCCGTTTTCTTGCAAAGAAAACGGTCCGAAATCTTTGAAAGATTTCGGTTTATCCGTCGGAACCGCCGGACAGCAAGGCCCCGACGCCGGGATCGCGAAAGCCGTGCAGACGCCGCGCCGCGTGGCGGGCAAACCGCTGCACAAGCGCCCTGCGCCGGGCCGCCGCCAGCCGGGTTTCCGGCCCCAGGCGCACGATTTCGGCGTCATAGCCGTCGGCGATGATCAAGCCGGTGTCGTCCGGCAGCAGCGCGTTTTCGAAATCCGCATCCACCGCCCAGAAATAGCGATCGCACCAGGCCAGATAGCCCTGCCACTTGTGGTCGCTCTGGAAATCGGCGCGGCTGGACTTGCATTCGATCACCCAGATTTCACCCTTGGGCCCCAGCGCCATCACGTCGACGCGCAGCCCGCGTTCGGGCACGAATTCTTCCAGGCAGACAAAATCGTGGCTCAAAAGGTGCCGGCAGACGCCGCGCGCCAGGATCTGTCCGGGTTGCAAGGATTCGTTCATCGTCTCGTTCAATGTCCGGGTCATGGGGAAACGGGTCATGGGGAAAACTGTGAACAATTCGTGAACGAATTGCAAGGCCGGCCCGCGGCGCAGGCCCGGGGCCTGTCCGCAGGCCCACCCCTTGCCAGCGGGGGCCGGAGACATTACCTAGACCACAGGCGGGCACTGCCCTTCACGTCGTCCGGGTAGCATTCCGGTGGCCTTAACTTTTTCCGAGGGAGCTGGCTCTGTCCGGATCGTGGTCCGGTTACCTGGCGCCCACCTGTTAACTCAGGTCCTCGGGAATCAAAAACCCTTGACGGTCGTGGCGGTCCCGCCGTTTTCCCCCGCCAGAACAGGCACCGGCACGGTGGCCAGCGCCGCTTGCGGCGGGATCGACAGCCGGTCGCGCTTGCCGCCGCCGGGGGTGTCTTCGGGGTCGGCCATGCGCATGATCACCCAGGCGAACTGCACCCCGGCAAAAACCACGCCGTTGCCGATGAACAGCATCCCGACCGCGATCCAGCCCTTGTCGGAACCGGCGATCAGGTGACCCAGGTTGCCGACGTTCTGCCACAGCAGCAGGGCCACGAAAACCGCTGACAGGCCAAAGCCGTAGATGACGTGCCGAATGTAAAGCCGAACCAGCGCGGGCATGATTTCCCCTCCACCAAAACCGTTCGGCTTGAATTTAGCCCTCTGGCGGGGATTTGCAACTGGGGCCGGGGGTCGCAGGCGGAAAACGTGGTCGCAGGTGGGAAAGGCGGTCGTGGGAGGGGTTGCGCCCGCTGCGCGGTCGCGGTGCCTCCGGCGGGGATATTTTTGGACAGAAGAAGGGGTGAGCTCTGGTCTGTGGGCCCGTTTGGGCCGGGCGCGGCGGTCAGTCTTCGAAGGCTTGCGGCCGGGCTTCGCGGGCCATGTGGTCGAGCACGGCGTTGACGAATTTCGCTTCGCGGCCCTCGGGGAAGAACGCCCGGGCGACATCGACGAATTCGCTGATCACCACCCGCGGCGGGGTGTCGGTGTCCACCAGTTCCGCCCCGGCGGCGCGAAACAGCGCGCGCAGCGTCGGGTCGATGCGCGCGATCGGCCATTTCGCCACCAGCGCCCGGTCGGTCATCTGGTCGATCCTGGCCTGCCAGTTCACCGCGCCATCCACCAGCTGGCGAAACAGGGCGGGGTTGCCTTCGGCCATCTCTTCGCCTTCGTAGACCGCGCCAAAACGGTGGTTTTCGAATTCGCGGATCACCGCCTCAACATCCTGGCCCGAGCTTTCCATCTGGAACAGGGCCTGCACCGCGTAGAGCCGCGCGGCCGATTTCGCCTGGCGGGATTTCGACTGTTTTTTCATGCGCTTGCCGGGCCTTCGTTGGTATCTGCGATCTGGATCTGGTCGTTTGTGAAGCCGACGCCGCCGCCCGGCCGGCCCCATTTGCGCGACAGCGCCACCAGATGCAGCGCCGCCGCCGCTGCGCCGCCGCCCTTGTTCATGCCCTCTGGGTCGGCGCGCGCCACGGCCTGTTCCATGGTTTCCACCGTCAGGATGCCGTTGCCGATGCAAAGCCCGTCCAGCCCCAGCAGCATCAGCCCGCGCGACGAATCGTTGCAGACGGTTTCGTAATGCGTGGTTTCGCCCCGGATCACGCAGCCCAGCGCGACGAAGCCGTCAAAGTTCGACTGCCGGTCGGCGATGCGAATCGCGGTGGGGATTTCCAGCGCGCCGGGCACCTGGACCAGATCGCAGCTGGCCCCGGCACGCGCGATCGCATCCCGGGCGCCGGCCTCCAGCCCGTCGGCGATGGTCCGGTAGTAGGGCGCGACCACGATCAGCAGCTTCACCGGCCTTTCGAAACGCGGCAGTTCGAGCACATAATGCTGTTCTTCGCTGGCCATGATCAGACCTCCTCGGGGATCGGGCGGGTGCCTTCGATTTCCAGCCCGTAGGCGTCCAGCCCGACGACCTTGGGCATGGGCGAGTTGGTCAGCAGCACCAGCCGGGACAGGCCCAGCGCCGACAGGATCTGCGCCCCCAGCCCGTATTGGCGCAGCGTCTGGGGCGAAGCTTCGCCCGGGCGCGGCAGTTTCATCATGGTGTCGCGCAGCAGCACGACAACGCCGCGCCCCTCTTGCGCGATCACCTTCATGGCGTTTTGCAGATCGCAGCGGGTGCGGCCGATGCCAAGCACGTCTTCGAGCGGGTTCAGCGCATGCATGCGCACCAGCACCGGTTCGGGGGTGGAAATGTCGCCCTTGGTCAGCACGATATGTTCCGCGCCCTGGGTTTCATCGGTAAAGACGCGCATCATCCAGTCGCCCCCGAACATCGAGCTGACCGCGCTCTGGGCGCATTCGTTCACCAGGTTGTCGTGGCGGCGGCGGTAGGCGATCAGGTCCGAAATCGTCCCGATCTTGAGCGCGTGGCGCTGCGCGAAGGCCACCAGGTCGGGCAGCCGGGCCATGGTGCCGTCCTCGTTCATGATCTCGCAGATCACGCCTGAGGGGTTCAGCCCGGCCAGGCGCGCCACGTCGACGGCGGCTTCGGTGTGCCCGGCGCGCACCAGCACCCCGCCTTCGCGGGCGCGCAGCGGGAACACGTGGCCCGGCGTGGCGATGTCCTGCGCCCCCTTGGCCGCGTCGATCGCCACCGCCACCGTGTGCGCCCGGTCATGGGCGGAAATCCCGGTGGTAACACCTTCGCGCGCCTCGATCGAAATGGTAAAGGCGGTTTCGTGGCGCGACGAGTTCTGCGAGGCCATCAGCGGCAACCCCAGCGCGTCGATCCGTTCGCCGGTCAGCGCCAGGCAGATCAGCCCGCGCCCGTGGGTGGCCATGAAGTTCACTGCTTCGGGCGTGGCCATCTGCGCCGGGATCACCAGGTCGCCTTCGTTTTCGCGGTCCTCGTGGTCCACGAGGATGAACATCCGCCCGTTGCGGGCGTCCTCGATGATCTCCTCGATCGGGGAAATCGCATCGCTGTAGTCGGTCCTGGTCTCGTCGCTCATGGAAGCATCCCTTTTTCGCCCGTGGCAGATAGCGCACCTGCCGGCTCTTGGCCAGTGGCCCGATCGCCGCCCTGCCTTTCTTCTGTCAGAAAATATCCCCGCCGGAGGCATCCGCCCGTCGCCGCCGGCGCAACGGCCACCGGCGCAAGCCCGCACTCACCACCAGAGCCCCACCCCGCGCGCGCGTTCAGCCGCCGGCCTCGGCCAGGCGCGCGACATAGCGGGCCAGGGTGTCGATTTCCAGATTGACCACATCGCCCGCCGCCACCTCGCCCCAGGTGGTGACCTCTTTGGTGTGGGCGATCAGGTTGACGCCGAAATCGCGCCCCGCCACCTCGTTCACCGTCAGCGAGGTGCCGTTCAGCGCGACCGAGCCCTTGGGCGCGATGAACCTCGCCAGATCGGCGGGCGCGCGCAGCATCACCCGGGTGCTGTCGCCTTCCGGGGCAAGCGAAAGCACCTCGGCCACGCCATCCACATGGCCGGACACGATATGGCCGCCCAACTCGTCGCCCACCCGCAGCGCGCGTTCCAGGTTCAGCCGTTTGCCCACCGCCCAGCCGTTCTGCCCGATGTTGGTTTTCGAAACGGTTTCGGCCGAGATTTCGACCTCGAACCAGTCCTGCGGCTCGCGCCCCAGCGCCACCACCGTCAGGCAGACCCCGTCGCAGGCGATCGAAGCGCCGATATCAATGCCGGCAATGTCATAGCCCGTGGCGATGCGCGCGCGCAGATCGCCGGCCTGTTTCAGTTGCAGCACGCGGCCAACATCGGTGATGATCCCGGTGAACATGACATACCCCTCTTCCTGGTGACCAAGGCCTATCGCCAGACGCGCCACAGGGCAAGACGGGCGCCGCCCCAGGAAAATCCGCGCGCCTGGTCCGGCGCGCCTGCCCGCTCGCCGTCGCCTTGCGGATTTTTTCCATGACAAATCCGGCCCGGCGCGCCATGTTCGCGAAAAAGAGGCGCTCTCCATGGCCACCAACCTCGGCACAGGCAAAAGCTTTCTTTTCCTTAAGGGGCCGCACGGGCCGTTTTTCGGCCAGCTTGCGCGGATGCTGCGCCGAACCGGGGCGCAATGCCACCGGGTCGGCTTCAACGCCGGCGACCGCGCGTTCTGGCGCCACCGGTCCAGCTATATCGCCTTTGACCAGCCGCTCGAAGACTGGCCCGCCCGCCTGGTGCAGATCGTGCATACGCTGGGCGTCACCGATCTGGTGCTCTATGGCGACACCCGCCCGGTGCACGCCCGCGCGGTCGAGGTGGCGCGCGATCTGTCGCTGCGCCTGCATGTGTTCGAAGAAGGCTATCTGCGGCCCTACTGGGTGACGTATGAACGCGGCGGCTCGAACGGCAATTCGCGGCTGATGCAACTTGACCTGACGCGCATCCGCGCCGGGCTGGGCGCCCGCCCGGCGGTGCTGCCCGAGGCCCCCGACCATTGGGGCGACATGCGCGAACACATCTTTTACGGCGCGCTCTACCACTGGTTCGTAATGTTCGCCAACCGCCGATACCGGCATTTCCAGCCGCATCGGGATATTCCGGTGGCGCGCGAATTTCAGTTGTATCTCAACCGCTTGCTGCTGATGCCGGCGCATGCCGCCAGCCGCATCGCCGCCACCCGCGCGATCAAGCGCAGCGGCTTTCCCTACCACCTGGTGCTGCTGCAGCTCGAACATGACGCATCCTTCCGGGCGCATTCGCCGCTGGCCTCGATGACCGAATTCATCGCCCGCGTGACCAAGGGGTTTGCAACCGGCGCGCCGGACCATCACCACCTGGTGTTCAAGGCCCACCCGCTGGAAGACGGCCGCGTGCCGCTGGCGCGCGAGATCGCCCGCCTGGCGCGCGAAAACGGGCTGGCCGGGCGGGTGCATTTTTTGCGCGGCGGCAAGCTGGCGCGGCTTCTGGACGGGGCGCAAAGCGCGGTCACGGTGAACTCGACCGCCGGTCAGCAGGCGCTGTGGCGCGGCCTGCCGCTGGCCACCTTCGGGGCCGCGATCTATGCCAAGCCCGGGCTCGTCAGCCGCCAGCCGATCGCCGAATTCTTTGCCGACCCGGCGCGCCCGGATGTCGAGGCGTACCGCGATTTTCGCCACTTCCTGCTGGCGACATCGCAGGTGGCCGGCGGGTTTTACGCCGCCCGCGCCCGGCGCCAGCTGCTGCGCCGCGTCACCGACATGATGCTGCACGACCTTGATCCCTACGACAGCCTGCTGGTGCCCGCGGCCCGGGCTGCGGCTGCGGGGGCTGCCGGGACCGCGCGGGATGCCGACGCGGCAAGGCGGCAACAGTTGCGGCTGGTAAAGTAGCCGGCGCGGCGCGGCGCTGGCTTTTTCGCGAAAACCACCGTAAATTGGCAAAAAACCAACGATAACAACAAAAATGTTGACGGCAGAGTTTCAGGTCGAGGAGACCAGAGCAGTGAAAACCACCAGATCCCGAATGCTGCGGTTCACCGTGGCGATGCTGGCCGTGGCCAGCCTGAGCGCCTGCGGCCTGCCGCGCTCGGGCCCGAACAAGCACGAAATCTTTTCCGGTTCGGTCCAGAAACAGGGCGACGCTTTCGTCGTCGAGGTCAACGACCGGGTGACGCGGGCCACCGCGGTGGTGCCGGCCTTCGGGTTTTCCGATGCCTTTCGCCGCGCCGGGCGGATCGGGTCGGACACCATCAACCCCGGCGACACCCTGGGCCTGACGATCTGGGAAAACGTCGATGACGGGCTGTTGTCGCGCGCCGGTCTGGGGGCTACCCAGCTGGACGAAATCCAGGTCGACGACAACGGCTTTATCTTCGTGCCCTACGCCGGGCGCATCCGCGCCGCCGGCAACACCCCCGAGGCGATCCGCCGGATCATCACCGAAAAGCTGAACGAACAGACCCCGGACCCGCAGGTCATGGTGCGTCGGCTGGCCGGCAACGGCGCCACCGTTTCGATCACCGGCAAGGTCGGCGGTCAGGGCATTTTCCCGATCGAGCGCCCGACCCGCACGCTGACCGCCATGCTGGCGCGCGCAGGCGGGGTCACCATCGAACCCGAGATCGCCCAGGTCACGGTGTTCCGGGGCAACCAGAAGGGCAAGGTCTGGTTCCAGGATCTCTACAAGAACCCGCGCTTCGACATCGCGCTGCGCCCGGGCGACCGGATCCTGGTGGAAGAAGACAGCCGCGCCTTTACCGCCCTGGGCGCGACCGGATCGCAGAACCGCGTCACCTTCCGTTCGCAGACCCTTTCGGCGATCGAGGCCATCGCCCAGGTGGGCGGCCTGTCCACCGCCACCGCCGACCCCACCGGGATCTTCGTGTTCCGCAACGAAACCGCCGAGATCGCCAACCAGGTGCTTGGCCGCACCGATCTGATCGGCCCGCAGCGGATGATCTATGTGCTGGACCTGACCCAGCCCAACGGCGTGTTCATCGCGCGTGATTTCGTGATCCGCGACGACGACACGGTCTATGTGACCGAAGCGCCCTTTGTGCAATGGTCCAAGACCCTGAACGCGCTGACCGGCACGCTGACGACCGCCAACACCCTGTCGACGCTCGCCTCCGCCGCCGGCAAGTGAGGCAGCGGCACCGGCAGTCGAACCATGGCTGAGCGCCGCGCGGACGCCCCCGGCCCCGGCGGTCGCGATGGCCCTGGTGGCCCCGGCGGCGCGCAGGGTGGTGCTCAGGGCGGCCCCCGGCGGCTGTGCGTCTACAACGGCGGCTTTCTGACCCAGGGCCGGGTCAGGCGCATCCTGGAGCTGGCGGGCTGGCGCGTGTCGCTGGGCAAGCCCGGCCCCGGCGACTGGGTCGGCGTCTGGGGCCAGAGCCCCACCGCGCCGCGCGGCCAGGCGGTCGCCGCGCGCACCGATGCCCCGATCCTGCGCGTCGAGGACGCCTTTTTGCGCTCGGTCCTGCCCGGGCGCAGCGGCGAGCCGCCGCTGGGCCTGTGCCTGGACGAAACCGGGGTGCATTTCGACAGCTCGCGCGCAAGCGATCTGGAAACCCTGCTGGCCACCCACCCGCTGGACGATACCGCCCTGCTGAACCGGGCGCGCAACGCCATCGACCGGATGCGCCACGCCCATCTGTCGAAATACAACGCCTTTGACCCCGCCGCCCCGGTGCCGCGCGCGCCCTATGTGCTGGTGATCGACCAGACCCGCGGGGATGCCTCGATCGCGGCGGCGGGGGCGAACGCCGGCACCTTTCACGAAATGCTGGTCTTTGCCCAGACCGAAAACCCCGGCAGCCAGGTGGTGATCAAGGCGCATCCCGAAACCGCCGCCGGCCACCGCCCGGGCCATTTCGACAGCAGCGACGAAAGCGACCGCGTGCGCCTGCTGCGCGAAGCGGTCAGCCCCTGGGCCCTGTTCGAAGGCGCCACCGCGGTTTACACCGTGTCGTCGCAGCTGGGGTTCGAGGCAATTTTCGCCGGGCACAGGCCGCGGGTCTTCGGCCAGCCCTTCTATGCGGGCTGGGGGCTGACCCAGGACGAAAACCCGGTGGCCCGGCGCACGCGCAAACTGACGCGCGCGCAACTGTTCGCCGCGGCGATGATCCTTTACCCCACCTGGTACGATCCGGTGTTCGACCGGCTGTGCACGCTGGAAGAGGCGCTGGGCCAGATCGAGGCGGCGGCGCGCGCCTGGCGCGAAGACCGCGCGGGCTATGTGGCCACCGGCA
>JAJRUE010000008.1 GCA_024277955.1 Alphaproteobacteria bacterium
GCCGAGGAAACCGATGCGGTCTATGACCGGGTCTGCGTGCCGGCCAAGGCGCGCCTCGACCTGATCTATCAGCGCCACCAGAACATGTGTTACGATTTCGATCTGGTGTTCCAGACCATCGGCAACCTGTTCCGGCGCCGGAAGTGAAAACCCGGCATGACCCCGGCGGTTCCGCCCCGGATATGAGCGGTTTGGCGCCCGTGACAATAAAACAGTGGCCGCGACGGGCAAATCGCGCGATGATCGGCGGGTCGGGGGGCTGATGTTGTATTCAGGTATTGTACGATTCTGCCCGGCGTTCTTGTAAACGAGTATTCAGAATAAAGCCGTGGCAGATCACAATCAGAACCGACCCGATGATATCCCTTCCGGGGCCGTCCAGAGAGCGCTGAGCGTTCTCAGCGGGCTCAGCCGAAAACAGAAATCCTGGATCTTCCTGGCCGTCGATCTGGGTCTGATCCCGCTGGCGCTGTTTACGGCCTATGCGGTGCAGTCGCTGCCCGCCTCGGCCCCCGAAACCATGATCCGGGCGGAACCGATCCTGCCGTTCCTGATGCTGATCGGCGCCGGGCTGTCCTGGGCTCTGGGCATCCCGCAGATCGTGCTGAACGATTACGAGGGCCGGGCGATCTGGCTGACCGCGATCTTCGCGGTCGGGCTGGGGCTGGCCGCGGCGGGGCTGAGCTGGCTGGCCGGGCTGGCGCTGCCGCTTGGCACCCATGTGATGTTCGCCACCCTCTATCTGCTGCTGGCGGTGGTGACGCGGGTGCTGCTGCGGCGGCTGGTGATGGCGATCTACCGGCGCGGGCGCCCGCGCCGCCCGGTGCTGATCTATGGCGCCGGCACCACCGGCAGCCAGCTGGTGCGCGCCCTGCGCGCCCATGAAAGCATCGAACCGGTGGCCTTCATCGACGACAATGTGGCGCTGCACGGGGTGCTGCTGTCGGGGTTGCCGGTGCATTCGCCGACCCGGATCGCCGATCTGGCCGAGAAATACGGCGCCCGCCGGGTGTTGCTGGCGATGCCCTCGGCCAGCCAGCCGCGGCAGGCGCAGATCGCGCGCCGGCTGCAGGACATGGGGCTGGAGGTGCAGGCACTGCCCAGCTTCGCGCAGCTGATCGGCGAGGAGGAACTGCTGGACAAGCTGAAACCGGTGGCGCCGCAGCGGTTTCTGGGACGCGACAGCCGCGCGGTGCCGCTGGGCGATGCGCTGTCGGCCTATCGCGGCCGGGTGGTGCTGGTGTCGGGCGCCGGCGGCTCGATCGGGTCGGAACTGTGCCGCCAGCTGCTGACCTGCCGGCCCGCCCGGCTGGTGCTGTTCGAACTCAGCGAACTGGCGCTCTACAATATCGATCAGGAACTGACCCAACTGCTGGAAAACACCGATCTGAAGGTCGATATCGTGCCGGTGCTGGGGTCGGTCACCGATGCCCGGCAAGTGCGCCGGGTGCTGGCCGAGAACGCCGTGCAGGTGGTGTTGCACGCCGCCGCCTACAAACATGTGCCATTGGTCGAGGCCAACCCGCTGCCGGGGCTGGCCAACAACGTCTTCGGCACCCGCACCCTGGCGATGGAGGCGATCGCCGCCGGCGTCGAACGCTTCATTCTGGTGTCCTCGGACAAGGCGGTGCGCCCGGCCAACGTGATGGGCGCCTCCAAGCGGATCGCCGAACTGGTGGTGCAGGATCTGGCAACCCGGTCCAGCGGCACGATCCTGGCCATGGTGCGGTTCGGCAATGTGCTGGGCTCGTCGGGCTCGGTGGTGCCGCTGTTTCAGGAACAGGTCAGTCGCGGCGGCCCGCTCACCGTGACCCATCCCGAGGTCGAGCGGTTCTTCATGACCATCCGCGAGGCGGTCACCCTGGTGCTGAAGGCCGGCGCCGCCGGCAGCGGCGGCGAGGTGTTCGTGCTGGACATGGGCAAACCGGTGCCGATCATGAAGCTGGCGCGTCAGGTGATCGAACGCGCCGGTTACAGCGTGCGCGACGATGCCAACCCCGAGGGCGACATCGAAATCGTGATCACCGGCATGCGCCCGGGCGAGAAGCTGAGCGAGGAACTGACCCTGACCGACGATCTGGTCGGCACCCGCTATCAGAAAATCTTCTGGGCCCGCGAGGATCGGCTGTCCGAACTGCAGGTGGCGGCGGTGCTGCGGCGGCTGCGTCAGGCGCTGGCGGCCGGCGATGCGGTGGCGGCGCGCGAGGCGCTCAGTACCTGTGTCGAGGATTACCCGACCGACGATGCCGACTGCCGCACGTCGTGAAGGATGCCGGCGTCCGATCCGGGCCGGGGTCCGGCGGCTGTCACCGCAAAGCCGCGTTTGCCGGTGCAATCCCCGGGGGGGCTGCCGGAGCGTTGATCCGGGGGCGCGCCCTGTGGTCTAACCGCAGCTGTCGGAACTTCAACGGACAGGATCGGGCGATGACAGGACACCCGGCAGGTCAGGGCGCGCATCCCGGGCTTTACGTCGGCGGTTCCGCTTCCGGGATCGGGCGGCGGCTGCCGACGATCGTGATGCCGTTCCCGTTGCTGCTGGCATTCCTGTTGCTGCTGGCGCTGGCGCCCTCCGGATCCCGGGCACAGGGCGCTCCGGCAGATCCGACCCCGCCCGGCGTCACCCTGCTGCCGCCGCCATCGCTGAATTTCTATGGCGTGGTCGGGCTGATGGACATGCCCACGGCCGAGATGAGCCCGGATGCGCAATTCACCACCGCGATCAGCTATTTCGGCGGCACCTCGCGCTATACCATGACGTTTCAGGCGCTGCCGTGGATGTCGGCCAGTTTCCGCTACAACGGCATCCAGAACCTCAATCTGTTCGGATTCTCGACCTATTACGACCGCAGCTTCGATGTGCGGTTCCGGTTGCGCAGGGAAACCCGGATCTGGCCGGCGCTGACGCTGGGGTTGCAGGATTTCATCGGCACCGGGCTCTATTCCGCCGAATATCTGGTCGCGACCAAGAATATCGACCTGTCCGGCCTTGGCAGCCTCGGCGGGCGGCTGAAACTGACCGCCGGGCTGGGCTGGGGGCGGCTGGGATCCTATGGCTCGATCGGCGCGCCATTCGGCAACAAGCGGCCGAAATTCGGGGGCGGCACCGGTGGCCAGCTGGCCTTTGACCAGTGGTTCCGCGGCCCCATGGCGCCGTTTGGCGGCATCGAGTGGCAGCCCGACGACCGCTGGGGACTGAAGCTGGAATATTCCTCGGATGCCTATGATCTGGAAACCCGCCGCAGTTCGGTGTTCCGGCGCGCCTCGCCGCTGAATTTCGGGGTCGAGTATCAGGCCAGCAAGCGCACCCGGCTGGGCGCCTATTACATGTATGGCTCGGAACTGGGCTTCACCCTGCAGATGCAGCTTAACCCGTATTCGCCGCCGACCCCGATGCGCATCAGTGCCCCGGTGCCGATTCAGCCGCGCCCGGACCGCGCCGCCAACCCGGCATACTGGGACACCGCCTGGGCCGGCTCGCGTGCCGCGCATGTCCAGCTGCGCGACCTGCTGGCGGCGCAGCTGGCCGCCGACGGGCTGGTGCTGGAAAGCCTGGACGTATCCGCCAACGCGGCCGAGCTGCGCTTTCGCAACGAACGCTACCGCTCCTTCGCCAATGCCATCGGCCGGGCGGCGCGGGCGATGACGCGGGTGCTGCCGTCGTCGGTGGAAACCTTCCGCCTGGTGCCGGTGGAACGGGCCATGGCGCTGAGCGCGGTAACGATCCGGCGCTCGGACCTCGAAGCGCTGGAATTCGCCCCCGACGCGGCTGCCGCGATCGAGGCGGTCTCGGGCTATGGCGACGCGCCGCAACTGGCCGCCAGCGCCCTCACCGGCGCCGATCTCTATCCCGCCACCGGCTGGAGCGTGGAGCCGTATTTCTCGCCGGCCTATTTCGACCCGGCCCGCCCGTTCCGCCTCGATGTCGGGGTGGCGCTGGTGGGCCATTGGCAACCCGCACCCGGCTGGTTCATGTCGGGCACCATCCGTCAGCGCGTCGCCGGCAATGTCGCCGGCGGGCGGTCGTCCAATTCGGTGCTGCCGCATGTGCGCACCGATGCGGTGCTCTATGCCCAGTATGACACCACGCTGAACAACCTCTATGCCGCCTATCAGTGGCGCCCGGGGCGCGACCTTTATGGTCGGGTGACGGTGGGTTATCTGGAACAGATGTTCGGCGGCATTTCGGCGGAACTGCTGTGGAAACCGGTGACCTCCCGGCTGGGTCTGGGGGTCGAGGCGAACTGGGTCAAGCAGCGCGATTACGATCAGCGGCTGGGCTTTCAGGCCTATTCCGTGGCCACCGGGCATGCCTCGCTCTATTACGATTTCGGCAACGGGTTCCTTGGTCAGATCGATGCCGGGCGCTATCTGGCCGGCGATGTCGGCGCCACCTTCAGTCTGGACCGGACCTTCGACAACGGCTGGTCGGTGGGCGGGTTCTTCACCCAGACCAACGTGTCGGCCAGGGATTTCGGCGAAGGCTCGTTCGACAAGGGCATCCGCTTCACGATCCCGCTGAACTGGTTCCTGGGCAAGCCCAGCCGCCAGGCCTTCGGCACCACGATCCGGCCGATCCAGCGCGATGGCGGCGCCCGGCTGATCGTGCCCGGGCGGCTTTACGGTCAGGTCCGCGAGGCGCATCGCCGCGCCCTGCAGGCGCAAAAGGCGAGGTTCTGGGAATGAGCCGCCGACATCCGATCCGCCGTCTGATGTCCGGGCCGGGCCTGACTCTGGGCCTGACCCTGGTTCTGGCCGCCTGCAGCAGCGGGTCCGGCGAGGCGACGCTGAACGCGCAGATCGCCACCGCCGTGCGCGGCATTGCCAGCGACCGCTTCGGCGCCAAACCGGCGCCCCCGGTGCTCACCCGGGCGGTGCTGGACACGCTGGAGGGATCGTTCATGGAGGCGGTGCTGGAATCGCGCGGCAACCAGCCGGCCTACATGTTCGTCGCGGCGCGGTTGCGCGACGACCGCCCCGGCGAAATCGTGGTCTGGCGCACCGAGGACAACATCACCCTGAGCCTGCGCAACGGCGTGCTGATCGCCACCAGGGGGCTGGGCGACGACCTGCTGTCCAGCGATGTCGCAATCCGCGACGGCACGCCGGGGCCGGCCGGGTCCGGCGCCCGGCGCTGGCAGATCCGGGCGCTGGACAACAAGGCGGTGAACCTGTCGGGGGCCTGCGCGTTGAGCGATCTGGGGCCCGAGACCATCGAGATCGTCGGTGCCCGCCACCCGACGCGGCACCTGCAGGAGCGTTGCGAGGCGAATGGCCCCGACGGCAGCCCGGGCGGCCGCGTCGTCAACGACTACTGGATCGATTCGCGCCGGGGTCTGGTCTGGCAATCCCGGCAATGGGTCAGCCCCGAGATCGGTTATCTGCGCCTGCGCCGGCTGACCGACGGCTGAGCAATGCCCGGTGCGGGGCCCGAGCGAGGCCCGAGCGGGGCGCCGTCTGCCGACGCGGCGGCGGAAAAACGCGCGACCCGGGGGCGGTGCCGACAGGTTTGCGTTGAAACGCCCGGAGAGTCGGGGTAGAAAAGAATTGAATTCGGCCAGAAGGGGTTTGGTATCATGAAAAAGACGATTATCGCCGCAGTACTTGGCGCAGCCGGGCTTGCCGCCCCCATGGCTTCGGCCCAGGCCGTGCCGCCGGCACCCGCAGCGGGCTCGCTGCCCGGCGTATTGGGCGGTACCGGTCTGAGCACGGGCGCCGCCGTCGGCGTCGCCTTTGCGCTCGTTGCCGTCGCCGTGGCGGTTGGCAGCGATGACGCCACCGCGACGACGACGACCACCACACCGTAAACCGGTCGCGGACCGGGGCCCGGCCCCGGCATGAATGCGCAGGCTGACCTTCGGGTCCGCCTGCTTTTTCGTGTTTTACCGCCGGGTATCCCGGGGCCGTTTTCCCGGCGCCGGATTATCGATGATAATCCATGTTATGGTAAATGACTTCGGTATTTTCACCGATTCCGGGCCTCACAGGAACTGGAAATCATCGGCGTCCAGCTGCCAGGGCGCCAGCCCCGAGAGTGTGAGCGTCAGCGCGTCGGCCCCGGTCCCGGTCTCGATCAGCACATCGGTGCCGCTGGCGGTGATCTCCAATCCTGCGTAATCCAGCCCGGCAATGTCGAGGCGGATCAGATCTTCACCGGGGGTGAAATCGCCGATCCGGTCGCCCCCGTCGCCGGGGGCGAAGATGAAGGTGTCGGCGCCGGCCTCGCCCCACAGCGTATCGTCGCCACTGCCGCCGGTGATCAGATCGTTGCCGGTGCCGGCACGCAGGGTGTCGCGCCCGGCCCCGCCCTGAACCGTGTCGTTGCCCTCGCCGCCATAGATCAGGTCGTCGCCATCCTCGCCGCGCAGGGAATCAACCCCCGCGTCGCCGCCGATCCTGTCATTGCCGGTGCCGCCCTGAACCGTGTCGTTGCCGGTGCCGGCCCAGAGCTGATCGTCGCCGGCCTCGCCATACAGCAGATCGGCGCCGTCATAGCCATAGATCACCTCGTTGCCGCCACCGCCCCACAGCGTATCGTTGCCCAGATTGCCGCCCAGGGTGTCGTTGCCATCGCCGCCCCTGACCAGATCGTTGCCGGTGCCGGCCCACAGCTTGTCGGCGCCGGCCTCGCCCTGCAGCGTGTCGTTGCCCTCGCCGCCATAGATCACCTCGTTGCCATTGCCGCCCCACAGCGTGTCATGGCCGAAACTGCCGCCCAAAGTGTCGTTGCCGTCGCCGCCCCTGATCAGATCGTTGCCCTTGCCGCCCCAGAGCTTGTCCTGCCCGGCTTCGCCCTGCAGCTGATCGTTGCCGTCATAGCCATAGGCGATCTCGTCGCCATTGCCGCCCCACAGCGTATCGTTGCCCAGGTTGCCACCCAGGGTGTCGTCGCCGTCACCGCCGCGCAGCAGGTCGTTGCCGGTGCCGGCCCAGAGCTTGTCGGCGCCGGCATCGCCATGCAGCTGGTCGTTGTCCTCGCCGCCATAGATCACCTCGTTGCCGGCGCCGCCGCGCAGGGTGTCGCGGCCCAGGCTGCCGCCCAGGGTGTCATTGCCATCGCCGCCGGTGACCAGATCGTCGCCATCGCCGCCCCACAGCGTATCCGACCCGGCATCGCCATGCACGATGTCGTCGCCGGTGCTGCCCAGCACCGAATCATTGCCGTTGCCGGCCCAGATGGTGTCGTCGCCCGCCCCCGGCGACAGCGTATCGTGACCATCGCCGCCATAAAGCAGATCGTCGCCATCGATCCCGCGCAGCGTGTCATTGCCGCCCTCGGCGCGGATCGTGTCATTGCCGTCGCCACCATCAAGCCGCTCGCGCGCATTGGTCCCCTCCAGCACCATGTCCGGATCGGGCGGTGGCGGCGGCGGGGTATCGAACAGCATCCGGTCCGGGGTGCCAAAGCCATCCGCCCAGATGTCACCTTCATCCAGCGATTGCCCCGTGGCGCTGTCGACCACGATCACCGTCTCCCCCCAGACAATGCGCGCGCCGCTGGCGGTACTGGTCACGCCCAGCTGGCCGGGGCTGCGCAGCATCGCGAACAGCGACAGATCCAGCCGGTCGGCCCCGGGCTGAAAATCCTCGATCCGGACCGTGGCGGCGACCGGTTGCAGCACGAAGATATCGTCGCCCGACCCGCCGCGCAGCACCGCCGCCCCGCTGCCGGCAACGATGATGTCATCGCCGGCCTTGCCATCCAGCCGCTCCGACCCGCCCCCCGAAGAGACGATCAGATCGTCGCCATTGCCCCCGCTCAGCGCGCCCGCGCCCTCGACCACCCGCCCCGGCACCGCCATCTCCCAGCTGAATTGCGACAGCCCCGGAGAGCTGGCCGAGGCGACGAAGATGTCGATGCCGGCGGCGGTTTCCACCGCCTCGATCGAGGTGACGTTCTCCAGCCCGAAACCGGTCTCGTTGGCCAGGCTCTGACGCAGGATCAACCGGCCGTCGGGCAGCAGGGTGCACAGGGAAAGCCCGTCGTCGGCGCCCCCCGCGACCACGAAGACCTGACCGTCCACCGTCACCCAGTCCAGCGCCCGGATGCCGCCAAACCGGGTGTCGCGGGTGTCCAGCAGGTGGTCGGCCGCCGTCAGCGTGCCATCGCTGTTCAGTTGCATCACGCTCAGCGAATTGCTGCCGGCGGCGCCGAGGATCACCCAGGTCCCGCCATAGGCGGAAAGCGTGACCATGGCGGTGGGGGTATTGATGCCCAGCCCGTCGGCGGCGCCCAGACTGTCGACCCGGGTCAGGGCGCCATTGCTGGCCGCGATCCGGTAGCTGGCGACGCCCTGGCTGGTGGAATCGGCGATCAGCAGTAACTGATTGGCACCAGCGCCGGCGGTCTGCATCAGGATGGAACCGCCGGTGGCCACCATTGGCGTCGCACCGCCCTGCTTGACCAGCCCCGACCCGGTATCCAGATAGGCGCCCAGCCGGCCGGTGCCTTCATCGACGGCATAGATCACGGTCTGCCCCGCATTGGCGCCGCCCGTTAGCGTGGTCGCGGTCATCGCCAGCGGCTCGCCGACGCCGCCGGGCAGCTGGATCCGGGTCATGGTGCCCAGCCTGCCGCCGGCCTGCAGATCGTACCCGACCAGTTCGCCGCCCCCCGCGCCGCCATCCTGACCGCCGAAAATCATCTGATTGGTGCCGCCCAGGGTCACATCCTGCAGCGCGCCGGTGCTGGCGCCGGACCCCAGCCCGACAAACCAGGTCTCGTCCACCAGCGTCGGCGCCGCGCCCTCGCGCAACTCGTAGACCGAAAGCCCGCCATTCGGGCCGGTCGATACATAGAGGAAATCGCCATCCGGCCCGCTCATCACCTCCAGATCGCGGATATCGGTATCCAGCTGTTCCTGCCCGGTGGCGATCTGCCCCTGAAACACCAAGCCCATGACCCGGTTCCCCCCTCAACTCGTTCCCGGGGGCAAGGGTGGCGGGCCGGTCTGCCGGGACCGGGCCGGAATTCGGGCGACCGTGCGATTTGTGTTTCGCACTTGTCTCAAAAGCCGGATACCGGCACAGAGGGCCCCGAGCGGGGGAGCGTGGATGAGCAAGGGCAGCATTCTGTTGGTTGGCGCCGGTCTGTCGGGGGCGGTGATCGCGCGCGCCCTGGCCGAGGCCGGATACCTTGCCACGGTGATCGATGCGCGCCCCCATGTCGGCGGCAACTGCCATACCGAACGCGATGCCGATACCGGCGTGCTGGTGCATGTCTATGGGCCGCACATCTTCCACACCGACGACGTGCAGGTCTGGGATTACGTCAACCGCTTTGCCCGCTTCCACCCCTACCGCAACCGGGTCAAGACCACCGCGCGCGGCGCGGTCTGGTCGCTGCCGGTGAACCTGCACACCATCAACCAGTTCTACGGGACCACCATGCGCCCGGACGAGGCCCGCGCCTTCATTGCCGATCAGGCCGATACCACGATCACCGAACCGCGCAATTTCGAGGAACAGGCGCTGTCGATGATCGGGCGCGACCTCTACGAGGCGTTCTTCAAGGGGTACACGGAAAAGCAATGGGGCTGTTCGCCGACCGAACTGCCGGCCTCGATCCTGAAACGGCTGCCGCTGCGCTTCAGCTATGACGACAATTATTTCTTCCACCGGTTTCAGGGCATGCCCGAGGAGGGTTACACGCCGATGATCGCGGCGATTCTGGATCATGCCAATATCGACGTGCATCTGGACACGCCCTTCACCCCGGCGATGGCGGCGCGCCACGACCATCTGTTCTGGTCCGGGCCGCTGGACGGGTATTTCGATTATGCGCTGGGGCGGCTGGGGTATCGGACGCTGGATTTCGAACGCTTCACCGCGATGGGCGACTGGCAGGGCTGCGCGGTGATGAACTATGGCGATGCGGATGTGCCCTGGACCCGGATCACCGAACACAAGTTCTTTGCCCCCTGGGAAAGCCACGAGGGCAGCGTCTGTTATCGCGAATATTCCCGCGCCTGCGATCCCGGCGACATCCCCTATTACCCGATCCGCCTGGTCGAGGAGAAAGCCTTGCTGGCCGAATACGAGGCGCTGGCGCGCGGCACCGAAGGGGTCAGTTTCGTCGGCCGCCTCGGCACCTATCGCTATCTCGACATGGATGTGACGATCCGCGAGGCGATGGATATGGCGACCGGGTTTCTGAGCGCGCGAGGATAGATCGGGGGCCAGCCCCCGGACCCCCGGAGTTTATCTGGCAAGATGAAGGGGCTTGAAAAGTCTCGCTTCTTTCTGGCCCGAAATACCCGAATCCGCGCGTGCCGGAAGTGGTGCGGTCTTCAGGTTTCCCGCAGGGCGCGAACCTCGGCGCAATCCTGCCAGGGGATCGACAGGTCGGCGTCGAAGATCACTTCGCGACCCGAAGCGACGAGGGACAGGTAGCGGCGGTATTCCTCGGCATCGTTGAAATGCTGGCGGCGCGCGGATTCGCGACGCGCCCGGGCCGCGAATCCGGCGTGATACTTGAAATGCGCCAGCAGCAATTCGCGGTGCGCCAGGGTCACTCCGGTGGCATAGTGCAGACTGTCGGAGAAGCGCATCCAGGGCCGGTATTTCACCAGCGCCACCTTCTGCGCCACGAACATTTCGGGGCGCGCGCCCGGCATCAGGCGGTGGCGCAGGGCGCTGGTCCAGGTCGCGCCGTCCGACCACGGCCCGCGCGCCAGCGAGGTGGCGAGGAACGGCCGGCGCTCGACGAAACCGGCCACCGCGAAGGGGTCGGGGGCGTCTTTCAGCCGGGCCTCGGACAGGGCACCGCCGGGGTACATGTCGAGCATCCGCATGGCCACCGCGTCGATATCCGCGCCAAGGCCGGCCAGCCAGCCGGGCAAGGCGCCCCCCCGGGGGTCAGCAGCAATTCGTCGCCATCCGCCACCAGCGCCCAGCGATCCCGCCGATAATGGCTGAGCAGCGCCAGTTTCCAATCGCTGCCCTCGCGCGCGACGCTGAATTCGGTATCGGTGGAAAACAGCGCCACGTCGGGCTGGTCGGCCAGGTATTCGGTGCTGCCATCGTCCGAGCAATTGTCGGCGATCAGGAAGCCGGTGACGCCGAGGGCGCGGTAATGGGTCAGGAAATGCGGCAGCATGTCCCGTTCGTTGCGGATCGCCGCGATCACCGCCACTTCC
>JAJRUE010000054.1 GCA_024277955.1 Alphaproteobacteria bacterium
CGGCATGGGCGCGGAAATCGGCATCGCCACCGGCAAGATGCACGCCCGTGGCCCGGTGGGGGCGGAACAGCTGACCAGTTTCAAATACCTGGTGGAAGGCGAGGGCGCCACGCGGGCCTAGAGCATGTCGCGTCTGACTGAATTCACTTCGCCCGGGTCGCGCAGCGGCCCGGGCATGCGCCCGCCCGCCCCAAGGCGGGCGCATTCGCGCCCACCCGGGCGGCCGCCTGCCCTCCGTCCGGAAACGAGGTGAATCCGATCAGGTGCGACAGGCACTAGATTCGGGCGCCTGAGCCCCTCCGCCCCGCAAGTGCAACGGGGCAAGGTTTTTGCAAAAACCTTGCAAGGCGCTTGCAAGCGCCTTGGCCCAGGCCCGGCCGGGGGCGCTCAGGCCCGGAAGTGTTTGGACAGTTTCAGCCCCTGGCCCTGGTAGTTCGACTTGATCCCGGCGCCATACAGGGTTTCGGGCAGGCTTTGCATCTGCTCATAGACCAGCCGGCCCACCACCTGGGCGTGTTCCAGCACAAACGGCGCTTCGTGGCAGCGCACTTCCAGCACCCCGCGCGATCCCGCGCCCCCGGCGGCGGCGTGGCCAAAACCGGGGTCGAAGAACCCGGCGTAATGCACCCGGAATTCGCCCACCATGGCCAGATAGGGCGCCATTTCGGCGGCGCAGTCGGGCGGGATATGCACCGCTTCCCGGCTGACCAGGATGTAGAAGGCGCCGGGGTCCAGGATGATCCGGCCCCGCCTGGTGCGGATCTCCTCCCAGAACTCCGCCGGGTCATAGGCGCCGATCCGGTCCAGGTCGATCACCCCGGAATGCGGCTTGGCGCGGTAGCCCACAAGGTCGCCGTCCCGGCCATCGCCGCCGGGCTGCAGGTCGACCGAAAACCCCAGCCCGTCCGAGATAACCGCCTCTCCCGACACCAGCGCCACCTTGGCGTGGCGCGCGCGCAGGGCGTCGTCGTCCAGCACCGCCTGGCCCCGGCGGAACCGGATCTGGTTCAGCCGCATCCCCGGCCGCACCAGGACCGAAAACGACCGCGGGCAGATCTCGGCGTAAAGCGGGCCGCTGTAGCCCGACGCCACCCGGTCGAATTCCACGCCGCCATCGGTGATCATCCGGGTCAAGAGATCCAGCCGCCCGGTCGAGCTTTTGGCGTCGGCCACCGCCTGTACGCCCGCGGGCAGGGCCAGGCTTTCCATCAGCGGCACCACATAGACGCAGCCCTTTTCCAGCACCGCGCCATCGCTGAGGTCCACCCGGTGCATTTCGAATTCGCGCAGCCGGTCGCGCACGGTCCCGCCCTGGCCCGCCAGGAAGGAGGCGCGCACCCGGTAGGCCATATCGCCCAGCCGCAGGTCCAGCGACGCCGGCTGCACCTGTTCGCGCGCCACCGGCGCCGTGGCCCGGATCGCGCCGCTGTCGACAAGCCGGCGTATCGCGTGGTCTGGAAGAACGCCCGTCATCGGTATCCGCCCCCCTGGACAGCCTGCCCGGCACACCGCGCATGGCGGCTGGTCAGACAAAACGCCCGCCGCCCTGGGGGCGGGGGCGTTGTCGTTGTGTTGGTCGGGCTAGCAGGACTCGAACCTGCGACCTTCCGTCCCCCAGACGGACGCGCTACCAGACTGCGCCATAGCCCGACTTGGGCCCCTAAATAATGCTTTTGCGCGCGGGGGCAAGCAGGAAAGATCATCGCCGGTGGCTTCAGGTGTCGCTGCCGGATCCGGCGGGCTGCGCGTCCATGCGTTCGCGCAGCGCAACCAGCTTGTCATGCAGCGGGCGGAGCGCCGCCGGGTCGGGCCGGGCGCCGGCGGGGGCGCGGGCGGCGCGGCGCAACGCGCCGGTGATCAGCGGTGCCGCCGGCGGGGCCGATTCGTCCGTATCGTCGCTGGGCGGGTCTTCCGGGATCAAGGCCCCCATGCGCGGCGGCTGTTCCCCGGCAAGCGTTCTGGCGGCGCGGTAGCCGGTGACCGGCGGCTCGTCCGCGGGGGCTTGCGCTGCCGCGTCGTCCAGCAGATCGCCGCGCGGGCCGTAGCGGGGCGCGTCGCCGCCCTCGGGCGGCTGGGCCTGGGGAGGATGCGCGGCGGCGGGGGCCTGATCCGGGGCCGGATCGGCGGGCGGCGCGGTGGTTGTCTCGCCAGCCGGCTCGGCGGGTTTCAGGGGCACGACGTTTTCCGGCGCTTCGGGTTCCACGTCCACGGCCATCGGCGCGTCGTCGTCGGGCGTCTCCGCGGGCGTCTCTGCGGGCGCTGCGGGATCGGCGGGCGCGGCATCAGCGGAAGCGGCATTGGCGGGCGACGCCTCGGCCGGTGGCGGTGCCTCCGTCGCCGCGGCGGGCTGGGCGGGTTGCGAGGGCGGCGCGGGCGACAGGGCCGGGGCATCGGGCGCTGTTTCGGGCGGGGTTTCCGGCGGGGCCTCCGGGGCGGCTTCGGGCGGGGTTTCGCGGGCGGCTTCGGGGGCGGAGGCCCGGGGCGGGGCCTCGGTCGCGGTTGCCTCGATCACCTCGCCACCGGGCGGGGCCTGCAGGGTGCCATCGGCCCGGGCGCTGTCTTCGCCCGGCAGCGGCGGCGACATCTCGGACACGTGGCGCAGCCCTTCTTCGCGCAGCAGTTTCTGCACCCCGCGGATGGTCATGCCGTCATCGTGCAGCAGCTTGCGGATGCCGCCCAGCAGTTCCATGTCGCGGGGCCGGTAGTAGCGCCGCCCGCCGGCCCGCTTGACCGGCTTCACCTGGGCAAAGCGGCTTTCCCAGAAGCGCAGCACATGCGTCGGGATGCCAAGCCAGTCGGCCACTTCCGAGATGGTGCGAAAGGCGTCGGGCGACTTGTCCATCCGGCTGACCCTTACCTTTTATTTGCGGTTGCCGGCAGCGACCCGTTCTTTCATCAGTTGCGAAGGGCGGAAGGTCAGTACCCGGCGCGGAGAGATCGGCACTTCTTCCCCGGTCTTCGGGTTGCGGCCGACGCGGGCCGCCTTGTCGCGGACCTTGAAGGTGCCAAAGGACGAAATCTTGACCGTCTCGCCGGCCACCAGGGCGTCGGAAATGTGGTCGAGGACGGATTCGACCAACTGGGCCGATTCGTTGCGCGACAGACCGACTTCGCGGAACACCGCTTCCGACAGATCCATCCTTGTCAAAGTGCCTTCGCTCATTCTATCCCCCTGTCTGGTTTTCAGAACCATAGGTCGCGGGCAATTTACGAGTCAATATCAAGACCTTGCCCAGCGCTGTTAATAGGCCATTTCCGGCCCCTACCAGCGCAAAACCACCGATCCCCAGGCCAAACCGCCGCCGATCGCCTCGAGCAGCAGCACATCGCCGGGCTGAAACTTGCCCGCCTGCTTGCCATGCGCCAGCGCCAGGGGAATCGATGCGGCCGAGGTATTGCCGTGATCCTGGAGCGTCACGATCACCCGCTCCATCGGCAGGCCCAGCTTTTTGGCGGTGCCGGCGATGATGCGGATATTGGCCTGGTGGGGCACGATCCAGTCCAGGTCGCCGTCGCCGAGACCGGCGCGTTCCAGCGATGCGCGCGCGGTTTCGGCCAGCTTGTTCACCGCCTGCTTGAACAGCTCGGGGCCCTGCATCTTGAGCACCCCGACCGTGCCGGTGGACGACACCCCGCCATCCACATAGAGCAGTTCGCGCTGGCTGCCGTCGGAATTCAGATCCACCGACAGGATGCCCCGGTCGGCCGGCGTTCCGTCGCCCTCGGCGGCTTCCAGCACCAGCGCCCCGGCGCCGTCGCCGAACAGCACGCAGGTGGCCCGGTCGGTGAAATCGAGGATCCGCGAAAAGGTTTCGGCGCCGATGATCAGCACCCGGCGCGCCTGGCCCGAGATGATCAGCGCATTGGCATTGGCCAGCGCAAAGATGAACCCGGCGCAGACCGCCTGCACGTCAAAGGCGTAGCTGGCGCGCGCGCCGATCTTTTCCTGCACGATGGTGGCGGTCGAGGGAAAGGTCAGATCCGGGGTCGAGGTGGCGAGAATGATCGCGTCGATGTCCGAGGCCTCAAGCCCGGCGTCGTCCAGCGCCCGGCGCGCCGCGATCGCCGCCATGTCGGACGTGGTTTCGCCCTGGGCCGCGAAATGCCGGCGTTCGATACCGCTGCGGGTGCGGATCCATTCGTCGGATGTGTCCAGGGTCCTGGTGAATTCGTCGTTTTCCACCACCCGCTCGGGCAGGTAATGCCCCAGGCCCCGCACCACTGCCCGCACCGTCATTGCCTATGCACCACTGTTATTGTTGTTTTCGTCTTCGTTCCCGGCGTCATTGTGGCCCGGCACCCCGGCCGATGCAACCCGCGCCGCCAGCCGTTCCTGAAAGCCGCCCTGGGCCAGTTGCGCCGCCAGTCCGACCGCCGCCGCCACCCCGGTTTCGTCGGCCGAGCCGTGCGACTTGATCACCGTGCCGTTCAGCCCCAGGAACACCCCGCCGTTGACCCGGCGCGGGTCGATCCGCCGGTTCAGCCGCTTGAGCGAGCTCAGCGCCAGCAGCGCCGCGATCCGGGCAAAGGGCGTGGCCTTGAAGGCCTGGCGCAGCAGTTCTCCGATCAGGCTGGCGGTGCCTTCGCCGGTCTTCAGCGCCACATTGCCGGTAAAGCCGTCGGTCACGATCACGTCCACCCGGTCCGACGGAATATCGCCGCCCTCGACAAAGCCCAGATAGTCGAAAGCGCCAAGGTCGGCCTTTTCGGCGATCAGCTCGTTTGCGCTTTTCAGTTCCGGGCGGCCCTTGTGTTCTTCGGTGCCGACGTTCAGCAGCCCGACCCGCGGGCGCGCCAGCCCCAGCCCGTTGCGCGCATAGGACGCGCCCATCAGCGCATATTGCAGCAGGTCGCATTCGTCGGCGCGGATATCGGCGCCCACGTCCAGCATGATGTTGAAACCGCCCGGATTGCGCGACGGCCACAGGCAGGCGATCGCCGGGCGGTTGACGCCGGGCAGCTTGCGCAGCCGGATCATGGAAATCGCCATCAGCGCGCCGGTGTTGCCGCACGACACCGCGACCGAAGCCTGGCCGTCGCGCACGCATTCGATCGCCGACCACATCGAAGTGTCCTTGCCGTTGCGCAACACGTGGCTGGGCTTGTCTTCCATCGACACCACGGCGCGCGCGTCGCGGATCTCGCAGCGCCCGGCCAGCACCCGGCGCTTGTCCACCAGCGGGCGCAGCACCTCTTCCGGGCCATGCAGCACGAAACCGGTGCCGGCCATTTTCGCGGCCGACAGCGCAACGCCGGCAACCACGGCTGCCGGCCCGCGATCGCCACCCATCGCGTCTACGGAAATGATCGTGCGTGGCGCAGCACCGGTGCCGGGCGAAACGAGGTTATTGTCGTTGGCCGTCATGCCGGGGCTGCCGCCGGACCGGCGCTTAGGCCGCGTCTTCGTCGTCGAAGTCGATTTCGTCAGCAATCGCCACGACTTCGCGTTCGGCGTAGTGGCCGCAGGACGGGCACACGTGATGCGGACGCTTCAGTTCGCCGCATTCCGGGCACTCGGCCGGGTTGCCGGCAACCAGCGCATCATGGGCACGGCGCATGTTGCGCTTGGAGCGGGTAATCTTGTTCTGAGGGACAGCCATGTCACAAACCTCGGGCTATTCGGGGCATGGCCCCAGGTGAATTCAGGTCTTTCAAGGGTCTTACGCGTTCGTTTCGCCCCTGTCCAACCTATCTTGTAAACGAGGCCGGGAACATACTGCGATTTTCCCCACGCGCAAGGCTTTTCTTGGCGGCTTGCGCGGCGGCTTCAGCCCTTGTCGCCAGACAGCTTGTCGCGCAGTTCCTGCAGGGCCGCAAAGGGCTTTACGTCGTCGTCGCTCAGCGGCTGCTTTCCCGGCTCGGTAAAGCTGGCGCGCTCCAGCTCGGCCCCCGGCGCGCGGGGAAACAGCGGCAGCGCCAGCGCCAGCGCTTCCACCATGACGCGGCCCGGATCGATGCTGTCGCCCAGTTCTTCGAGTGTGTCGTCGGCGGGCATTTCCACTTCGCTGCCGGCTTCGAACTGCGGCAGATCGCGGCGAAACTCGCGGCGCACATCTTCGTCGATGCGGGTGGTGACCGGCGCCAGCGTGACGACGCAGGGCTGCACGACCGTGGCCCCAAGCCGGCCCGCCAGTTCCCAGTAGTCCGGGCCCAGCGGGCGGATTTCGCCGCTGAAGCTGAGCTTTGACAGCGATGTCAGGTCCAGCGCGGCGGCGATTTCGCGCAGCATTGCCGGCGCCGGGCGGATCGAGAACCGGGTCGGTTTGCGGGTTGGCAGGCTGGCCACGCGCAAAGCCTGGCTCCAGGGTTCGGAAGCGGTCGCGGCGGTCATGGCAAGCCTTCTTGAACAGGATCGAAACCTTCTGTAAGCCGGATAAAAGGCATGCGGCCACATGGCAAGGGGGCAAAATGGCGGGATTGGGCAGGTGGATCGGCAAGTGGGGCGCGATCGCAGCCGTGCTTCTGCTGGCCGGATGCAGCGCGCAGTTCAGGAACCACGGCTATGTGCCCGACGAAGCGGCGCTGGCCAATATTGCCGTGGGCCGCGACACGCGCGACAGCGTCGCCCGGCTGATCGGCGCCCCGAGCGTGTCGGCGCTGGTGGGGGACGGTGCTTGGTACTATGTGGAAAGCCGCTTCAAGACCGTCGCCTGGATGGCGCCCAGGGAAGTCGACCGGGTGGTGGTGGCGATCAGCTTCGACCGCGCCGGGCGGGTGGCGAATATCGAGAAGTTCGGGCTTGAGGACGGGGCGATCGTGACGCTTTCGCGCCGGGTGACCAAGACCACCTCGGACCGCATCCCGTTCCTGCGCAAGGTCTTTGGCAATCTCGCCCAGGGCGGGCTGTTCAAGTAGCGCAATCCGGGCGGTGGCATTCGCCTGGGGCGACGCTCTTGGTGCGCCATTTCTAACGCGATTCCCTAGTGTTGGAGTCTGTCGTACCTGATCGGGTCCGCCTCTTCTCCAGACGGAGGGCAGGCGGCCGCCCGGGTGGGCGCGAATGCGCCCGCCGTTGCGCTGGAAGCGCACCAAAGGTGCGACGGGGCGGGCGGGCGCATGCCCGGGCCGTTGCGCGACCCGGGCTCAGTGAATTCAGTCAGACGCGACGCGCTCGAGCCGTGCCAACCGTTTCAGGCAGGGGGGGCTTACCCGTCCTGTTCCCCGTGCGGCACGAAGCGCAGCGCCACGCCGTTCATGCAGTAGCGCAGCCCCGTCGGTTGCGGCCCGTCGTCAAAGACATGGCCCAGATGGGCCTCGCAGCGGGCGCAATGCACTTCGGTCCGGCGCATGAACAGCTTGCGGTCCTGCGACGTGGCGATGCTGTCCGCGCCCAGCGGTTGCCAGAACGACGGCCAGCCGGTGCCGCTGTCGTATTTCGCCGCCGCGTCAAACAGCGGCTGGCCGCAGCAGACGCAGACGAACTGCCCGGGCCGGTCGGGAAAATCATCATGGCTGAAGGCGCGTTCGGTGGCGTGGCGGCGCGTCACCTGGTAGACCAGCGGCGACAGCTGCGCGCGCCATTGCTCGTCGGTTTTGGTGATCCGGTCCGGGGCGGTCTCGGGCTGGGGCGCGCGGGGCTTGGATTTGTCGGGCATCGTGGCCGGGGTCCTCGGGTCTGTTGGCTTGCGCTTGTGCAGGGCGCGGCGAAGGCTCATAACTGGGGCGCAACTGGCCCCGGATCAAGAGATACTGCGTTGTTCACCGCTGCAAATCAACGTGCGAATGGACGCTATCGCTTGCGGCTGGCGCGCTCGGAGGGCGACATGCGCGCCATCGGGCACCTGCGCTACCGCTGTTTTCGCGCGCGCGCCGGCGCGGTTCTGCCGGGCGGGCTGGACCTGGACCGGTTCGACCGCACCAGCCTGCAGATCGTCGTCGAGGACCGCGTTTCGGGCGGCATCGCGGGCTGTTTCCGGCTGGCGGTCCACCGGCCCGGCGGCGCGGTCCGCCGGGGCTACAGCGGCCAGTTCTACGACCTGGGCGGGCTGGCGCGCTATCCCGGCGTCATTGGCGAGGTGGGGCGGTTCTGCACAGCGCCGGGCAGGTATGACCCGGACATCTGGCGCCTGGCGCTGGCCGGGCTGGGGCGGCTGGTGGAAGACCACGGCATCGGACTGCTGATGGGCTGCACCTCGTTTCCCGGCGCCGACGGGGAGGGGCTGGACCGGCGGTTCGCGCGGCTGATGCGCGACCATGGCGCGCCCGAGCCGTGGCGTCCGCGCATCGGCGCGCCGGAAATCCTGCGCTTTGCAGCTGGCGGGGACACAGCCGCCGCGCGCCAAAGCAAGACTCCTCAGGTGGCGCTGCCGCCGCTGCTGCGCTTCTACCTCGGGCTTGGCGGCTGGGTCAGCGATCACGCGGTGATCGACCGGGATCTGGACACGCTGCACGTCTTCACCGGGGTCGAGATCGCCCGCATCCCCGCCGCCTGGCGGCGCTTCCTGACCGGCAGCGCCAATGGGGCGGCCCCCAACAGCCCAACACCCGGCACCCCGCCACCTGACGCACTCGGACAGCCGCGCGGCTTGCACGTTGACGCCGCAGGCCCGGCGGTATAGCCCGCAGCCATGGCGCGCGCCCCCTTGCTACAACTGTCCGGCATCACCCTCGGTTTCGGGGGAGATGCGCTGTTTGACGACCTGTCGCTGGTGGTGCAGCCCGGCGACCGGCTGGCGCTGGTGGGGCGCAACGGGTCGGGCAAGTCGACGCTGCTCAAGGTGATGGCCGGGCTGGTCGAACCCGACGCCGGCAGCCGCATCGTGCCCCCCGGAACCAGCATCGCCTACATGGAACAACACCCTGACATGACAGGGTTTTCCACGCTGGGCGACTTTGCCCTGCGCGGCCTTGGCCCGGCCGACAGCTACCGCGTCGAGATCGCCGCCGAGGGGCTGAAATTCGACCCCTCAACCGCGGTGGAAACCGCATCCGGCGGCGAACGGCGGCGCGCGGCGCTGGCCGGTGTGCTGGCGCGCGAGGCGGAACTGATGCTGCTGGACGAGCCCACCAACCACCTCGACATCCAGGCGATCGGCTGGCTGGAAGAGCAGCTGCGCGCCACCCGGTCGGCCTTTGTACTGATCAGCCACGACCGGGCGTTCCTGCGCGAGCTCAGCCGGGCGACGCTGTGGATCGACCGCGGCCGGGTGCGCCGCCAGGACAAGGGGTTCGCGCATTTCGAGGCCTGGCGCGACAAGGTCTGGGCCGAAGAAGACCTTGCCCGCCACAAGCTGAACCGCAAGATCAAGGCCGAGGCGCGCTGGGCGGTGGAAGGCATTTCCGCCCGGCGCAAGCGCAACCAGGGCCGGGTGCGCGCGCTGGCCGAGCTGCGCGCCGAACGCGCCGCGATGATCGCGCGCCAGGGGGCGGCGCAGATGGGGTTCGGGGCGGCGGAAAAGTCCGGCAAGCGGGTGATCGAAGCGCGCCACATCTCAAAAGCCTTCGGCAACCATCAGATCATAAAGGATTTTTCCATCCGCATCGCGCGCGGCGACCGGGTGGCGCTGGTAGGGCCAAACGGGGTGGGCAAGACCACCTTGCTGAAGATGCTTACGGGTCGGCTGGCGCCCGACAGCGGCTCGGTCAAGCTGGGGACCAACCTGCTGATCGCGGTTTTCGACCAGGACCGCAGCGGACTGATGGAAGACGCGAGCCTGTGGGAAAACCTGGTCGGCTCGCCCGAAATGCGGGTGTCGGGGCGGGCCGATCAGGTGATGGTGCGCGGCCAGCCCCGCCATGTGGTCGGCTATCTCAAGGACTTTCTGTTCGACGAAACCCAGGCCCGCGCGCCGGCGCGGTCGTTATCGGGGGGCGAAAAGTCGCGCCTGTTGCTGGCCCGGCTGATGGCGCAGCCGTCGAACCTGCTGGTGCTGGACGAGCCGACCAACGATCTGGACGTGGAAACGCTGGATCTCTTGCAGGATCTGCTGGGCGATTATGACGGCACCGCGCTGATCGTCAGCCACGACCGGGACTTCATCGACCGGGTGGCGACGATGACGGTAGCGATGGAGGGCGACGGGCGCGCGACGCTCTATGCCGGCGGCTGGAGCGACTACCAGGCGCAGCGCGGCGCAGGGGGCGAAAAACCAGCGAAAACGGCATTAAAAAAGATGTCCAAGGCACTGGAACCGCGGGGTAAATCGGAAACAAAACGTCCAGGGAAATCGGGTCTGTCTTTCACCCAAAAGCACCGTCTGGCCGTGCTTCCCGGCGAGATTGAGCGGCTGGAAGCCGAGATCGCCAAGCTGGCCGAGGCGCTCGCCGACGGCGATCTCTACAGCCGCGACCCGGCGAAATTCGCGCGCTTCTCCAAGGCGCTTGCCGCCCGGCAACAGGCGCTCGAGGCCGCCGAAGAAGAATGGCTGGCGCTGGAAGAACGCGCCGAGGGCGGCTGATCGGCGGGGTCTGGCCCTATGCGAGGGCGGCGCGCGGACCTCGGGGTGGGCGTGTAGCGCTCTCCCCGTGGGGGAGGTCCGGGCGCTGCCCGGCGTGCCGCCGGGCGCATTCTCAGCCGGGCGCGGCCCGACCCGCCTCAGCGCGGCAGATGAATGTTGAACGCGGCGCGGATGCGCGCGTCCAGCGCCGGGTCCAGGGCGGCGGCCGAGGGGGCCGACAGGATGTCCTGCTTCTTCCGCCTTGCCTGTTCGATCAGATCCGGGCGGCCCTGTTCTTCCCACTCCTTTGGCGAGCTGCGGTCGCCCAGCGCCGGGTAGACGTATTCGCTTTGCATCAGCGCCAGGGTCTGGGGTTGGCCCAGGTAGTGCCCCGGCCCGCCCAGGCAGACCGCGCGCATGGTGTCCAGGCTCAGGTTATCGTCGCTCACCTCGATGCCGCGCACGCAGCGCAGCGCCTGGCCGATCAGATCGTCGCCCAGGATCAGGCTTTCGTGGCAATACCCCAAAAGCGACGCATGCATCCCGGCGGCCTCGTAGACCAGGTTCAACCCGGAAAGCCCCGCCATCACCGCCGACATCGCCTGTTCCCAGCCGGCCTGCATGTCGGGCAGTTTCGCATCCGAAAACCCCGCCGGCGCGCCGCCCGGCAGCCCGTAAAAGCGGTGCATCTGGGCGCAGGCGGCGGTCATCAGGGCCTGCTCGCCCGATCCGCCCGACATCGCCCCGGTGCGCAGGTCGGAAACGAAGGGCCAGGTGCCAAAGATCACCGGCGCGCCGGGCGTGATGGCTTCGGCATAGAACAACCCGGCAAGGCATTCGGCCACCGCCTGCATGATGGCGCCGGCCAGCGGCGCAGGCGCGGTGGCCCCGGCCTGGCCCGCCGACAGCAGCAGCAGCGGCATGCCCGCGCGCAGGCAGAATTCCATGGTCTGACAGCTTTCGGTGGCGAATTTCATCGGCGGCACCACAAAACAGTTCGACGCCGACACAAAGGGCCGGGCGCGCCAGCGTTCTTCGCCCCCCGCCAGCAGGTGCAGAAAGTCAAAAACCCCCGGCGCAAAGGCTGGATCGCTGATCGAAATGCCCACGTGTTTGGTGGTGCCGGCGCAGCAGGCGTAAAGCGTGTTGATGTCCATTTCAAAGTTGTCGGCAATGTCGCGCGCGACCATCGGACGTTGAAAAAAGTGAATGTTGTCAAGCCGGTCGGCGATTCGTGCGGCGTCGAAAATATCGCGCGCGGTGCTGTCGCGGTAGCTGCGTCCGTCGCTTTCGACCAAGTGGACGGCGGCGCCGGCGGTGCCGAAATGGACGCGTGTGCCGCGCAGCTCCAGGTCATGCGCCGGGTCGCGCGCGTGCAGCACCAGATCGGGGCGCGGGCGGGCCAGCAGGTCTTCGATCAGCGCCCGCGAAAACCGCAACCGGCCGTCGTCGCCCAGGGTGGCCCCGGCGGCGCACATCGCCTCGACCCCCGAAGGCGGGGCGTCGGCCAGGCCGATCTCGGCCAGCGCGTCGAGCGCGGCGCGGTGGATGCGGGCGATGTCGGCCTCAGACAGCGGGTTGTAGCGCCCGCCGGTCAGGCCGGGGCGCACCGGGCGGTCGGCGGCGGGCAGGGGGCGGGCGCGCTGCGCCTTGCGGGCGGCGCGGCCACCGGAACGGCGGGAAGATGGTGCGGGCATGGCGTGGTCTCCGATAAGCGCATGTGAACACATGGGAAATGTCTATCGGGGCAGCGGCGCTCCGCGTGCGGCACGGCCACGGGCGGCGCCGATGGTGCGCGAAACCAGTTCGATGAGCCAAGTCAAAGCGTCCATGTCAGGCCGATCCTGGGCGGTGTCCTGCCGCCAAGAGTGGCAAGGCGATTCGCCGCGGTCTTGCCTGTCAGCGGCATGATGTCGTTTTTCGCCCCCAAGGCCGCCCTGGGACCACCCCGAGACCGCCCCGGCGCCGCGTCCCAAAGCCCCGTCTTACCAGCTGCCCGACGCGCCCCCACCCGAGGAACTGCCGCCGCCAAATGACCCGCCGCCGGAGGACGAGCTGCTCGAGATCATGCCAATCGTGTAGGGCAGGGCCGAGCGGTAGCCGCAGCTTTCGCATTCGAGGATCTTTACGCCGTGTCCCTTGGTCTTGCGGGTGGGTTGTTTCAGCACCTTTCGCGACGTGTGCACCCCGCGCTGGCCGCAAGAAGGGCAGCGGCGCAGCCGGTCGAACAGGCGCTGGCCGAACAGCATCAACCCGATCACCGCGGCGATGAACACGCCCACGATGCCAAGGGCGATGCTGATGATCGCGCCGCCCGGCGGTGGCGCGGCCTCGGGTTCCTGGCCCGCCGCCTTGCGCAGGGCGATTTTCCGGATCACCGCGTCGGTGCCGGTTTCGATGCCGCGCGCATAGTCGCCATCGCGAAACGCGGGCAGGAAATCGTTGTCGATGATGCGTTTGGCGGTGTTGTCATAGCCGGTGGAATAGCCGGCCCCCAGTTCGATGCGCATGTCGCGGTCGCCCGACAGCACCAGCACCAGGATGCCGTCGTTGCGTTCGCTGTCGCCGATGCCCCAGGCGTTGAACAGCCCGGTTGCGAACTGTTCGAGCGACGCGCCGGGCCAGTAATCCTGGCGGCTGGTCAGGGTCAGCACCGTCAGTTCGATGCCGGTGTCGGCGCGCAGGCTTTTGATGGCCTCGCGCAGCCGGGCTTCGGTGGCGTCATCGATGATCGCTGCAAAGTCGTTCACCGCCAGTTCGCGGTATTCCGGCCAGGCTTGCGCCCCGGCGGTGAATGGAAAAAGAAATAGTAAAAACAATAATATGCGTGGCATTCTTCAGGTTCCTGTTCAATCCCTTGTCAAATCCTTCAAGACCTCGAGCACGCAGCGCACATCGTCGCGGGTGCAGTCGAACTGGCCGACCTGCAGCCGGATGACAAAGCGCCCGGCATGGCTGGTCTGGGTCAGGTAGATGCGCCCGTCGTCATTGATGCGCGCCAGCAGATCGCGGGTGCGCGCGTCATCGTGCCAGCGAAATGTAAACAGCGACAGAACCGGGGCGGTGGTGATCTCGAAGCCCGGCAGGGCTGCGATGTCGTCGGCCAATTCGCGCGACCAGGCCACATGGTTGCGGATGCGCGCGCGCAGGCCTTCAAGCCCGTAGGCGCGCAGCAGGAACCACAGTTTCAGCGCCCGAAAGCGGCGGCCCAGCGGCACCGTCCATTCGTTGAAATTGGTCACCTCGTCCTGGTCGAGGGTCTGCAGGTAGTCCGGGCGCAGTCCGAGCGTGCGCACCTGTTCGGCGGGATTGGCCAGGAACTGCACGGCGCAGTCGAACTGGGCGCCCAGCCACTTGTGCGGGTTGAAGACGATGCTGTCGGCGCCGTCCACCCCGTCCCAGAGGGCGCGAAACTCGGGGCAGATCATCGCCGAGCCGGCCCAGGCGGCATCCACATGGGTGTAAAGATCGTGGGCGCGGGCGATTGCGATGCAGTCGCGGATCCGGTCGATCGCGCCCACCGAGGTGCCGCCGACGCACAGGATCACACCGGCCGGCGTCAGGCCCGCGGCCTTGTCGGCGCGGATCGCGGCGTCCAGCGCCTGCGGGTCCATCGACAGCTGCGCGTCGTCGGGATCGGTGGCGACCTTGACCAGGTTGTCCTGGCCGATGCCCGACAGCCGCGCCGCCTTGTCCACCGAGGAATGGGTTTCGCGCGACGCATAGAGCCGCAGCCGCGCCTGGCCCGAAAGCCCCGCTTCGAGCCCGCGCCAGCCCAACGCGCGTTCGCGCATGGTCAGCACCGCGCAAAGCGTGGCGGTGGTGGCGCTGTCGTGGATCGTGCCGGTGAAATGGCCGGCAAGACCCAGGGCGTCGCGCAGCCAGCGCATCATCACCTGTTCGATCTCGGTGGCCGCGGGCGAGGTCTGCCACAGCATCGCCTGCGCCGCCATCGCCGCGGTCAGCTGTTCGGCCAGGATCGAGGCGGGCGCCGCGTTGGCCGGGAAATAGGCAAAGAAACGCGGGTGTTGCCAGTGAGTCATGGCGTCGGGGACCAGGGTTTCGAAGTCGGCGAAGATGGTCTCGATCGGCTCGGGCGCTTCGGGGGCGGTGGCCGGCAGGCGGGCGGCGGTGTCGCCGGGGCGGGTGCGGGCGCGCACGGGGCGGTCGCGCAAACCGGCGTGGTAGTCGCGGGTCCAGTCGGCGGCGCGGCGCGACCAGAAATGCAGGTCATCGTGGTTCATGGGCGCGAGTTAGTCATGGGCTTGCGCGGCTGGCAAGGGCGGATGCCTCCGGCGGGGATATTTTCGGACAGACGAAGATACGGAAGAAGATCAGGCCAGAAGATCAGGCCAGAAGATCGTCGATCCTGGCGCCGGAAATGCCCTGGCCGAGCGGCGAAAAGTCTCCGTTGTCGAACATCGCCCGGGCGGCGGCGCGGATGCGTTCGACGGCCAGCTCGCGCGGGTAGGCGTCGGGGCCGGGCAGGGCCATGTCCTCGATGGAAATCCCGGCCAGGCCGGCTTCGGCGGCCAGGCGCACGATCTGGGCGCAGGTTTCGGGATCGTCGCCAAAGCCGTTTTCGAAATCGCCCGACACCGGGACATTGACCGCCGCGACGAGGTCGGCGGCATGGGCGAGCGCTTCGTCCCGGCTGACGTGGCCCAGGTCGGCCCGGCCAAGGGTGAAGGCATGCGCCGCCGACGAGGTGGCGATGGCGCGCGCCCCCAGGGCGGCGAGCATTCTGGCCGACCCGGCGTCCCAGGCGTCGGCCAGGATGAACGGATCGCCCGGGCGGTGCAGTGTGCGAAAGGCGGCGCCGGGGTCATGCGGCATGGGCGTTGTCCTGGGCAAAGCGCACCAGCCGCGACAGGGCGTCGGCAAAGGTGTCATCGTCGATGGTCATGGCGACGCGGACATGCCCGGCAGCGGCCCGGCCAAAGCTTTCGCCCGGCATCACCGCGATATGTTCGCGCTCAAGCAGCGCGTCGGCAAAGGCTTCGCCGGTCATGCCGGTGGGGCGCACGTCGAGCATCAGATACATCGCCCCGCCCGCGGGCACGAGCCCCAGCGTATTCTGCCGCGCAAGGATCGCGCGCGCCAGGTCGCGGCGGCGGCGGAACGGTTCGCCGACCCGGCGTTCAAGCTCTTCGCCCTGTTCCAGCGCAAAGGCGGCGGCGTCCTGGATGTAGCCGGGTACCCCATAGGTGGTGTGGGTCGCCAGCGTGATCAGGTGGTCGATCACCTCGGGCGGGCCGGCGATCCAGCCGATGCGGCTGCCGGTCATCGCGTGGCTTTTCGACATCGAGCCGATCACCAGCGTGCGCTCGGCCATCCCCGGCAGGGCGCGCGGGCTGAGGTGGCGGCCTTCCCAGACCTGGGTATCGTAGACTTCGTCCGAGATCAGCCACAGGTCGGCGTCGCGGCAGGTGTCGGCGATGGCGTCCAGGGTTTCGCGCGAATAGACCACGCCGGTGGGGTTGTTGGGGGTGTTGATCAGCAGCGATCGTGCGCCCTCGGCCCGCGCGCCCAGCGCCTGGCGGGTCGGCTGGAACGCATCGCGCGGCCGGGTGGGGATGGCGACCGGCACCGCGCCGACGCCGCGGATCGTGCCGGGGTAGGTGGCATAGTAGGGGTCGCAGTAGAGCGCCCGGTCGCCGGCATCGCAGACCGCCGCATGGGCCGCGAAAAGCGCCGCCTGGCCGCCGGGGGTGATCAGGATGTTCCGCGGACCCGTGGGCACGCCGGTGCGCGCCTGGATCCGCGCGGCGACGGTTTTTCTGAGCCGGGCGTTGCCGGGCACTTCGGCATAGCCGGTGTTGCCGGCGCGCGCCGAGGCGTCCATCGCCGCGAGAATAACCGGGTCGGTGCGGATGTCATGTTCGCCGATGGTCAGCTCGACCACCGGCTCGCCCGCTTCGATCATCGCGCGCGCCTTGTAAAACAAGCCCCAGCCGTCGCCGCCGCCGCCGGTCAGCCCGGTAATTCTGTGCGAAAGTTCCATGCGCCACCTCCAACGTCGCGAGGTGGCCACGGGTTGTCCCGGCTGTCAATTCCGGGTTTGCGGTTTTTCGCCCGAGACGGTTTTTCCCGTCCCCCGGCGTCGCCTGCCACTGGCGGTCTTGCGGCTTTCGGCTGGCCCGTGCCATTTGCACCGCTGGCCAGCCGTTCTTTTCTTTCGCCGGGCGTTTTTCACGGGGAGCGCCCTCCGCGCCCGGTCAGCGGCCAGTCAGCGCTCGGCCCGTGGTCAGTTGGTGCTCAGTTCGAGCTTTCCATCATCGAATCGCCATCGCTCATCGCGTTTTCCATGCTTGCGCCCGTCATGCTGTCGCCGGCGTTGGCGGCGGCATGCGGCGGCCGTTCGCAGGCCATCAGGGCCAGAAAGGCGGCGATTGCGGTGACGGATTTCAAGGCTGTCATGTGAATGTCCCTTTTTCGAATGTTGTTGACGCGCAGACGCGCAAGGCGCGTGATTGATGATCACCCGATCACGATCAACTAAAACTTCTGTGTGGTCTACTGATTTTTTCGGCCGGCGCGGCGTCGCCCATAAGGTAGCGCGGCCCGGTTCCGCGCGCCCCCGCCCGGTCCGCCGGGTTGTAGAGCGCGCAGGTCTTCAGCGAAAGGCAACCGCAGCCGATGCAGCCGTCAAGCCGGTCGCGCAGCGCGCTCAGCGCGTCGATGCGGGCATCGATGTCGGCGCGGAAACGGCGGCTGATCCGGGCCCAGTCGGCCTTTGTCGGGGGGCGGTCGTCGGGCAGCGACCGCAGCAGGGCTGCGATATCGGCCAGCGCAAAGCCAAGCTGCTGCGAGATCATCACGAAAGACAGCCGCCGGATGTCGGCCCGCTGGTAGCGGCGCTGGCCGGCGGCGTTTCGGCCGGGGCGGATCAGGCCCTTTTCCTCGTAAAACCGGATTGCCGAGACTGCGAGCCCGGTGCGTTTGGCGATCTGGCCGATCGAAAGCGCGTGTTTCGGCATCTGGGGGCTTCTGGCTATTGACCTCAAGTTAACTTGAGGAATTACAAGTGATTCGTCGGTATTTCAATGAGGAAAGGATATGAAATGGCTGCAGGACGGATTGAGCATGTGAACGTCACGGTGAGTGATCCGCAGGCGACGGCGGCGATGCTGGGCGACGTGTTCGGCTGGAAGCTGCGCTGGCAGGGTGATGCGATTTCGGGCGGGTTCACGGTGCATGTGGGCACGGATGAAGACTACATTGCCGTCTATTCCGGCCCGTCGGGCCGGCAGACGCCGGCGCAGGACAGCTATGCGCAGCTGGGCGGGTTGAACCATGTGGGGGTGGTTGTGGACGACCTGGAGGCTTGCGAGGCGCGGGTGCGTGCGGCGGGGTTTTCGCCGCGCAACCATGCGGACTACGAGCCGGGGCGGCGGTTCTATTTTCACGACGGCGACGGGATCGAATACGAGGTGGTGAGCTACGGCTGAGGTTTGAAAAAGGCGACGCCTTGCGGCGTCACGAGATTGATTAGCGCCCGCCTTTTCAGGCGGGCGCGATGCCTCCGGCGGGAGTATTTGGGCAAAGAAGAATGGGGGGTTGGCAGCGGGCACCGAGGTGGTTAGTTTGTGGCGCATGACCCGTGCCGTGATCATCATTTGCTGCATTACCCGCTGAACATTTCGCGGGCCGGTCATCTTTTATCCTGGATGTCAGTTTGTTAAGGCCCGCGGGGACACCCGAAGGACGCCGCATGAAAGACATTCGCCTTTATGACACCAGGACCCGCTCGAAGCGGGTATTCAGGCCGCTCGACCCCGCAAACGTGCGGATGTATGTCTGCGGGCCGACGGTTTACGACCGCGCCCATCTGGGCAATGCCCGCCCGGTGGTGGTGTTTGACGTGCTCTACCGGCTGTTGCGGCATGTTTATGGGCCGGATCATGTGACCTACGTGCGCAATTTCACCGATGTGGATGACAAGATCATCGCGCGCGCCGAAGAGACCGGGCGCGAGATCGGGCAGATCACGTCGGAGACCACCGAGTGGTTCCTGGAGGACATGGGGGCGCTCGGGGCGTTGGAGCCGGACGCGATGCCGCGGGCGACGGAATACATCCCGCAGATGGTGGCGATGATCGCGGATCTGGTGGCGCGCGGCCATGCCTATGCGGCCGAGGGGCATGTGCTGTTCGCGGTGGAGAGCTACAAGGATTATGGCGCGCTGTCCGGGCGCACGGTCGAGGACATGATCGCCGGGGCGCGGGTCGAGGTGGCGCCCTACAAGCGTAATCCGATGGATTTCGTGTTGTGGAAGCCTTCGGACGACGATCAGCCGGGTTGGGACAGCCCCTGGGGGCGGGGGCGGCCGGGCTGGCATATCGAGTGTTCGGCGATGTCTTACGCGTTGCTGGGGCCGCGGTTCGACATTCACGGCGGCGGCAACGACCTGATGTTCCCGCATCATGAAAACGAGATCGCGCAGAGCTGCTGCGCGCATCCGGGGGCGGGGTGTTTCGCGCAATACTGGCTGCATAACGAGATGTTGCAGGTGGAGGGCAAGAAGATGTCCAAGTCGCTGGGCAATTTTTTCACCGTGCGCGATCTGCTGCAACAGGGGGTGCCCGGCGAGGTGATCCGGTTCGTGATGCTGAGCACGCATTACCGCAAGCCGATGGACTGGACGGAAAACATGCGGCGGACGGCGCATCGGGCCTTGTCCGTCATTTACGAGAAGTTCGAGAGCGCTTTGCACAACATTCATTCGGACGTGGTGCGCGAGAAACTGCCGGAGTGGCGGCGCGAAAACCTGCCGCCGCCCGATACGGCGATCGTGCAGGCGCTGGCGAACGATCTCAACACGGTCGAGGCGTTGCGGCTCTTTCGCGAACATGCGCGCGAAGCGGACGCGACGGCACTTGTCGACCAGCAGAAGGTGCTGGCCAACGGGCTGTTTCTCGGGTTCTTCGCCAGCAGCACGCTCGCGTCTGCGGTTGTCGCCCGGCGGGCGGTCGATCTGGCCCCGCTGGCGCGCCGGCTGGAAGAGCTGCGGTCGCGGGCCAGGGAAAAAGGCGATTTCTCGGAGGCGGATGCCTTGAGATCCGCTCTGGTGGCGTCCGGGGTAGAGGTTCTGATTTCGAAGTCGGGCGTGAAGCTGCTGCAGGGGCCGGACTTCGACCCCTCCAAGCTGGAGGGTCTGGAATGACCTCGTATCTTCTTGCAGAGGGCGGCGCGCGACCGCGGGGGGGTGCGAAGCGCCCGCCCGGGGGGGCGGTCGGGCGCTGCCCGGCGGTGCCGCCGGGCAAGAATTTTCCGGGAAACGCCCCATTGGCCGCTGAAAGGTTTGCGCATTCAGGCAGTTTGCCGGAGCCACGCCCATGACCCGCGAACCCCTCTCGATCTTCGACACCACCCTGCGCGACGGACAGCAGACGCAGGGGGTGCAGTTCTCGACCCCCGAAAAGCACCAGATTGCCCGGATGCTCGACGAACTCGGCGTCGATTATATCGAAGGCGGCTGGCCCGGCGCCAACCCCACCGACAGCGAGTTTTTCGACCATCCCCCACGCACCCGCGCGCGCTTTACCGCCTTCGGGATGACCAAGCGGTCCGGGCGCTCGGCGGAGAACGACGAGGTGCTGGCGGGCGTGCTCAATGCCGGGACGGATAGCGTCTGTCTGGTCGGCAAGACCCATGATTTCCATGTGGAAACCGCGCTGGGGATCGCTCTGGCGGACAATGTCGCCAATATCCGCGACAGCTTTGCCCACCTGGTGGCGCAGGGGCGCGAAGCGCTGTTCGATGCCGAGCATTTCTTTGACGGCTACAAGGCGAACCCGGAGTACGCGCTGGAATGCCTGCATGCGGCCCATGACGCCGGCGCGCGCTGGATCGTGCTGTGCGACACCAACGGCGGCACGCTGCCCCATGAAATTGCCGAGATCACCACCGCCGTGATCGCCAGCGGCATCCCCGGCAGCCATCTGGGCATCCACACCCATGACGACACCGGCAACGCCATCGCCAACACGCTGGCGGCGGTGGATGCGGGCGCGCGGCAGGTGCAGGGCACGCTGAACGGGCTGGGCGAGCGCTGCGGCAACGCCAATCTGACCACCCTGATCCCGACGCTGCTGCTGAAAGAGCCCTATGCCAGCCGTTACGCCACCGGCATCACGCGCGAGGCGCTGGCCGGGCTGACGCAGGTGTCGCGCATGCTCGACGACATCCTGAACCGGGTGCCGCTGCGCAGCGCGCCCTATGTCGGCGCCAGCGCCTTTGCCCACAAGGCGGGGCTGCATGCCAGCGCCATCGTCAAGAACCCCACAACTTACGAACATGTCCCGCCCGAAACCGTCGGCAACGCCCGCATCGTGCCCATGTCCAACCAGGCGGGGCAGTCCAACCTGCGCGCGCGGCTGGCCGACATGGGGCTGAGCGTCGAAAAGGGCGACCCGGCGCTTGGCCGCATCCTCGAAGTGATCAAGGAGCGTGAGGCGCTGGGCTATTCCTATGACACGGCGCAGGCCAGCTTTGAGCTGCTGGCGCGGCGCGAACTGGGGCAGTTGCCGAGCTTCTTCGAGGTCAAGCGCTACAAGGTCACCGTCGAGCGGCGCAAGAACAAGTATGACCGCATGGTCAGCCTGTCCGAAGCGGTGGTGGTGGTGAAGATCGGCGACGAAAAGAAACTGTCGGTTTCGGAAAGCATGGACGAAACCGGCCAGGACCGCGGCCCGGTGAACGCGCTCGCCCGCGCGCTGGCCAAGGATCTGGGGCCGTATCAGGCGCTGATCGATGATGTGCGGCTGGTGGATTTCAAGGTGCGCATCACCGATGGCGGCACCGAAGCGGTGACCCGCGTGGTGATCGACAGCGAAGACAGCCAGGGGCGGCGATGGGCCACAGTTGGCGTTTCGCCCAATATCGTCGATGCTTCCTTCGAGGCGCTGCTGGACGCCATCAACTGGAAACTGATCCGCGACGCGAACAGGAACGGAGAGTCGAACACATGAAAACCGCTGCCAAAATGAGCGCCTGCGGCGCAAGACATTGCATGATCGGGCTGCAATCATGAGCGCCGAGGCCTTTCTCACCCTGCATCGCAACTTGCCGCGCGAAGGGCCCGGCGAACCTGCCGATGTGGCATGGGTCGGCCAGCATGTCGAGCTGCCCGAGGACGCGCTGATCTGCGATGTGGCCTGTGGGCCGGGGGCCGACATCGGCCCGCTGCTTGACCTTGCGCCCGAGGCGAGTGTGGTCGCCATCGACCATCACCCGCAATTCGTCGGCGAAGCGGCGGAAACCTGGACCGGCGATCCGCGCGTTGATCTGCGCCTTGCCGACATGCGCGAGCTTGGCGGGCGCTACGATCTGATCTGGTGCGCCGGTGCGGCCTGGTTCATCGGCACCAGCGAAGCGCTGAAAACCTGGCGGTCGAACCTGACCCAGGGCGGGGTGATCGCCTTTTCGGAACCCTGTTTCTGGCGCGATCCGCCGATGCCCAGGGTGGCCGCGCTCTGGGCCGAATACCCCGAGATGAGCGGCGAAGCCGGCATTGCCGCGCGCGTCGCAGAGGCCGGGTTTGAAACCATCGCCACCCGGCGTCTGTCCGACGACGCCTGGGCCGCCTATTACAACCCGCTGCTCGAACGCATGGCGGCGCTTTACGAAGACGCCGACGACGAGCTGCGTCAGGTTCTGGCCGCTCAGGCCGCCGAGATCGCCGCCTGGAACGAATACGGCGACGAGTTCGGCTATCTGCTGAGCGTCGTGCGCCCGGTCTGAGCCGGAGCGCGCCGATGAGCCTGGAAACCTGCGCCGAGATCGTCCGCCAGGGCGATCCCGACCGGTTCCTGGCGACCATGGCGGCGCCGGTGGCGCTGCGGCCCCGGCTGTTTGCGCTGTTTGCGCTCAACCTCGAAGTGGCGCGCGCGCCCTGGGTGTCGCCCGAACCGCTGGTGTGCGAAATGCGCCTGCAATGGTGGCACGACGGGGTCGAGGCGATCGGCCAGGGCCGCCGCGCGCCGCGCCACGATGTGTTCGAGGCGCTGGAGGGCGCGCTGAGCGCGCGCGATGCGCAAACCCTGCTGGCGCTGATCGCGGCGCGGCGGGGCGATATCGGCCGGACCGGATTTTCCGACGAGGCGGCGCTGGCGCGCTATCTGCAGGCGACCTCGGGCGGGCTGATGTGGGTGGCGGCGCGGCTGTGCGGCACGCGCGAGGACGACGCCCGGGGCGAAGCCGCGGTGCGCGAGATCGGCCAGGCGTCGGGGCTTGCGGCCTGGTTCATGGCGGTGCCGGCGCTGTCGGCGCGCGGGCTTTCGCCGCTGCCCGATCCCGCGCCCGAGGCGATCCGGGCGCTGGCGCGCGACGCCCTGGCGCGGCTGGCGGCGGCGCGCCGGCGGGTTCCGGCGCCCGCCCGCCCGGCAACACGGACGGGTTGGCGGGCACAAAAGACCTTGTCTCTTGCGGCCGCCAACCCAGCTGCCGTAATCGGCGGCTCGCTGCATATCTCGGAATTTTCGCGGAAACTGTAGCTGTTGGTTCGGGTTCTGTCAGGGTCTCCCTGACCTGTGGCCGTGACGGGCCTGGTATTGGCGCGACGCAAGGCTGTGCGCCGAAAACGGCACTTGCGCGGCGCGTTGGTCCACCGGGCGAATGCCACACGCCAATTGCGGGGTGTGGCAATACGCTTGTGCCGGCACCGGGACATGAACCGGCGCCGGGTTCGGCGGGGACAAACGGGTAAGAATTCGGGTCGCAAGACGGGCGACATGGGACATCAGGATACTCATTACACTACCGATCAGAATCGCTGTTCGTTGAGACTGATAATGCGGAGTTTTCTAAAAAACGAAAGAAATTCCGGGGAAACGGCCTGTTTCCGCACCGGCGACGGAACAAAGAGGCCGATTGCGCGGGGCTGTTTCCGGGATCGGCGCAATCGCCGCTTTTCGGCGCGTTGCCGGGGCGCGGTTGGGGGGCGCAGTGCCGCGCCGGGAGGAACCGGCGCCGAGGGACGGAGAACTGGCGGGCGGGCGAGAGCACGTCGCATTTGATCGAATTCGCTTCGCCCGGGGCCGCAGCGGCCCGGGCATGCGCCCGCCCGCCCCAAGGCGGGCGCATCCGCGCCCACCCGGGCAGCCGCATGCCCTCGGTTTCGAACTGCAGCGAATCTGATCAGCTGCGACCTGCTCGAGCGGACGGGCGGAAACCGGCGCGCCGTGCGGTTCAGGCGGTTTCGCGCGGACGCAGCGCCAGCCAGATCAGCGCCGCCCCGGCCAGCGCCAGGAACGGCACCATCGCCAGGTTGACCGCCTGCCAGCCTTCGACCGGGTTGCCGCCGGAACAGTTCATCAGCCCGCCCGAGGCCAGCGACGCGACGGTCACGCCTCCGAAAACGAACATGTCGTTCATGCCTTGCACGCGGCCGCGCTCTTCGGGGCGGTGCGAATTGGCCAGCATCGTGGTGGCCCCGATAAAGCCGAAGTTCCAGCCCACCCCCAGCAGGATCAGCGCGATATAGAACTGCGAAAGCTCGACCCCCGACAACCCCACCGCGCCGGCGGCGGCCAGGATTGCCAGCCCCGTACCCATGATCTTTTCCACCCCGAAGCGGTTGATCAGCGGCCCGGTAAAGAACGACGGCGCATACATCGCCAGCACATGGCCCATCACCACGTCGGCGGCGTTGCTTTGCTTGTAGCCGCAGCCGACCACCGCCAGCGGCGTCGAGGTCATCACCAGGTTCATCAGCGCATAGGACACCATCGCCACGATGATCGAAACCGCGATGCGCGGGCTGCGCAGCAGTTGCAGGCGGGTGCGTCCGGCGGGCGCGCCTTCGCTGGCGGGGACCGGGGTCGGGATGTCCAGCAGCAAGAACAGGAGCGAGCCGAACAGGTTGATCGCGATCACCGCCATGTAGGTGCCCATGAACGGCACCACCATCGCCTGGCTCGTCACCTTGACCATCTGCGGGCCGATCACCGCCGACAGCAACCCCGCCGCCAGCACCAGCGAGATGGCGCGGGGGCGAAACGCTTCGCTGGCGGTGTCGGCGGCGGCAAAGCGGAAGAACCCCTGGCTGGACATGTAGATGCCGGTCAGGAACGAGCCCAGCAGGAACAGCGGAAAACTGGTGTAGAGCAGTCCCAGCGTCGCCACCGCCGCCCCCGCCGCGCCGCCAAGCGTGCCGGCAAAGAACCCGGCGCGCCGGCCATAGCGCTGCATCAGCGCCGACAGCGGCGTGGCCGCCACCATCGAGCCAACCACGATCAGCGAGATCGGCAAGGTCGCCAGGCAGGCGTTGCTGGCCAGCGATTGCCCGGCCAGGCCGCCCAGGATGAACAGCATCGGCATTTGAGAGCCAAGCACCGCCTGCGCCAGCATCAGCACGGTAACGTTGCGCCGGGCGCGGGCGGAGGATGCCGGGGTGTCGGCAGTGCTTTCGGCAGTGCTTTCGGGGGCGCTTTCGGGGGCGCTTTCGGGGTCCAGGGCAGAGTCGGAGGCGGAATGGTTGCTCATGCAACAACTGCTACGGTCTTGGCGGGGAAATGAAAAGGGGGTCAGGGCGCCGCATCTGCCGCATCTGCCGCAGGTTGCCCCGGTTGCGCGTCCGGCGCGGCGGCGTCGATCACATGGGCGAAGGATCCGCTGACCGATCCCGCGCGCAGCCCCATGTCGGGCAGGGGGGCGCCCTGGGCGTCGGCGGCGCGAAACAGCGGTGCGCCCTCGGCCCTGAGCGTGGTGGCGTAATGGAACTCGTGCCCGTTCAGCGCGCCGGAAAACGGCCCGCCCAGCGCGTTCAGCCGGCGGTAGCCCAGGTGCAGCCGGCGCTGCGCGAAACTGGTTTCCAGCGCCAGCAGCCCCAGCATCTCGTGCGTCTTGCCAGCCGCATCGGTCAGGGCGCGGCCCAGCACCATGTAGCCGCCGCATTCTGCGTAGATGCGCGCGCGGCCGGCGGCGCGCTGCATGCCGTCGCGAAACCGTCGGGCGGCGGCCAGGCGTTCGGCGTGCAGCTCGGGGTAGCCGCCGGGCAGAAAGACCAGATCGCAGGGCGGCGGCGGCTGGTCGGCCAGCGGCGAGAAGAATGCGATTTCGGCCCCCGCGGCGCGCCAGTCGGCCAGAAGATGCGGGTAGGCAAAGGCAAATGCCTGGTCGCGGGCGATGGCGATGCGCTGCGCGGGGGGGGCGATGGACGGCGACGATTCCGGCGCGGGGCCGGGCAGCGGGCCGGGCAGTGGGCTGGCCAGATCGGCCAGCGCGGCGATGTCGGTGGCCGCCTCGACCGCATCGGCGGCGCGATCAAGATAGGCCTGCAGATCCGCATGTTCGCCCGCCTGCACCAGGCCGAGGTGGCGCGACGGATGGGTCAGCCCGTCCTGCCGGTGCAGCGCGCCCAGAACCGGCAGGCCCAGCGGTTCCAGCGCCCGGCGCAGCATCTCTTCGTGGCGGGGCGAGCCGATCTTGTTCAGCACCAGTCCGGTGATGCGCACCTGCGCGTCGTGGCGCGCGAAGCCTGCCACCAGCGCCGCCACCGATTGCGCCATGTGGGTGCAGTCCACCACCAGCACCACCGGCAGGCCCAGAAGGCGCGCCAGATCGGCGGTGGCGCCCTTGCCCGCGGGCGGCGCGCCGTCGAACAGCCCCATCGCGCCCTCGATCATCAGCAGCCCGTCGCCGCCCGCCGCCAGCGCGCGCAGCCGGGCGGGCGCCATCGCCCAGGCGTCGAGGTTGGGGCAGGGCTGGCCGCAGGCGGCCTCGTGGAAGCGCGGGTCGATGTAGTCGGGGCCGGACTTGGCGCCGCTGACCGCGATCCCCTTGCGCGCCATCGCCCGCAGCAGCCCCAGCGTCAGCGTGGTCTTGCCGCTGCCGGATCCGGGCGCGGCCAGGATCAGAGCGCGTCTCATCCCTGTTCCGCCGGCCGGCCGCGTCCCAGCGGGTCCGGGTCGCGCAGCGGCGCGCCCGCCGCCAGCGCCTGCCAGTCGAGCGCTTGTCGCAGCAGCGCCCCGCGCCCGATGCAGATGATCGCGGGTGCGCCAAGATCGGCCTTGGCCGCATCCCCGGCGGCGCGCGCCAGCGTGGTTTCCAGCACTTGCTGGTCGGGCAGCGAAGCGTTGCGCACCACCGCGACCGGTTCGTCGGGCGCGCGGCCCGCCGCCAGCAGGGCGCGCGCGATCCGCTCGAGGTGGCGCATCCCCATGTAGATCACGATCATCGCCGATCCGCGCCCGATCGCGCCCCAGTCCAGCGGCGGCGTGTCGCCCGAGGGGTCGTGGCCGGTGACAAAGGTCACCGCCTGGTTCACGTCGCGGTGGGTGACCGGGATGCCGGCCTGCGCCAGCCCGCCGATGCCCGCCGTTATGCCCGGGATCACCCGGATCGGCACGCCGTGCTGCACCAGCGTCTGCGCCTCTTCGCCGCCGCGCCCGAACATGTAGGGATCGCCGCCCTTGAGGCGCAGCACCCGCCTGCCGGCGCGCGCCAGTTCCACCAGTTGCAACGATATGTCGCGCTGTTTTGGCGAAGCCCGCCCGGCGCGCTTGCCCGCGTCGATCCGTTCGGCCGCCGGATTGGCCCAGTCCAGGATCGCCGGGTTGACCAGCGCGTCATGCACGATGGTGTCGGCCCGGCGCAGCGCGTTGAGCCCGTGCAGGGTCAGCAGGCCCGGATCGCCGGGGCCCGCGCCACACAGCCAGACCCAGCCCGGCAGAAGATCGGGCCAGTCCAGCGGCGGCAGAGCGTTCGAGTCATCCATGCCCCGGTTATGGCGCGGATCGTCGCCGGGAAAAAGCGCCAAACGCGCGGGCCGGCGGCGCCGGGTCGGCTGGGGCCGGCTTCGGTCGCCGCCGGTCCGCCGCCGCCGGCCGCCTGCCCGCCGCACCCCGTGGGGCGCGATTGCCTTTGCCGGGCGGCGGCCTATAGTCCGGCCAATGACGCGAACGCCTGCGAAACCCCTCCGCCGCGGCTGGACCACCGGCGCCTGCGCCACCGCCGCCACCAGGGCCGCGCTGATCCGGCTGTGGGGCGGCGCGTTCCCGGCGCAGGTGCAGATCACGCTGCCGCGCGGCGAAACCCCGTCATTCGCGCTCGCCCACAGCGCCGCCGGCGATGGCTGGGCCGAAGCGGGCATCACCAAGGACGCCGGCGACGACCCGGACGTGACCCACGGCGCGCTGGTGATCGCGCGGCTCGAGGCCTCGGGCGGGGGCGTGGCGTTTCGCGCGGGCCAGGGTGTCGGCACCGTCACCATGCCGGGCCTGCCGGTGGCGGTGGGCGAGGCGGCGATCAACCCGGTGCCGCGCCAGATGATGCGCGCCGTGGTTCAGGACCTGGCGGCGCAATACGGGCGCGCCCCCGATGTCGCCATCACCCTGTCCATTCCCGGCGGCGAGGCGCTGGCCGCGAAAACCTGGAACCCGCGCCTTGGCATCGTCGGCGGGCTGTCGGTGCTGGGCACCACCGGCGTGGTGCGGCCATTTTCGTGCTCGGCCTGGATCGCCTCGATCCACCGCGGCGTGGACGTGGCGCGCGCCAGCGGGCTGACCCATGTGGCGGGCTGCACCGGGGCGACCTCGGAACGCGCGGTGCAGGCGCTTTACGGCCTGCCGGATCACGCAATGCTGGACATGGGCGATTTCGCCGGCGGCTTGCTGAAATACATCGCGCGCCACCCGGTCGCGCGGCTGACCATCGGCGGAGGTCTCGGCAAGCTGGCCAAGCTGGGGCAGGGGGCGGCGGATCTGCACTCGGCCCGCAGCCAGGTGGATTTTCAGGCGCTGGCGGCGCTTGCGGGCGATGCGCGGGTGGCCGAGGCGCAGACCGTGCTCCATGCCTACGAGATGGTCGGCGCGCCGCTGGCCCGGACCATCGCCGATGCGGCGTTGGAGGCGGCGCGGGCGCGGCTGAAGCGGGCGGATGTGGCGCTGGACGTGGTGGCGGTGTCGCGCAACGGGCAGGTTTTGGCGCGGGCGGGACGAAACGATGGATTCTGACATGCTGACAAGGCTATCGGCGACGTTGGAGGGCTTGGTGCAACAGAGGGGCGCGCCCGACCCCGAGGGTGGGCGTGGTGCCGTCGTTCCTGCGGCAGGACACCCGCGCAGAGGCTGCAATTGCCTGAAACGCCGGGACAATTCGCGCCCGCCCTGGGGGGCGGGGTCGGGCGCGACCCGGATCGCAGGCGATCCGGTGAATCGGGCGCTGCTGTCGACCGAGCCTGTTCCGGAAGGAGGCTGACGGATGCTGCTCTTGCTTGCAGGCACCACCGAAGCGCGCCAGATCGCGCGCGCGCTCGCCGACCGGGGCCACCGGGCGATCGCCACGCTGGCCGGGGCCACCCGCGCGCCGCAAACCCTGCCGCTGCCCACCCAGCGCGGCGGTTTTGGCGGCGAAGCGGGGTTTCGCGCCTTTCTGCAGCAGCACCCGATCAGCGCGATCCTCGATGCCACCCACCCCTTTGCCACCCGCATCACCGAACGCAGCGCGCGCATCGCCCGCGATCTGGGCCTGCCCTATCTGCAGCTTTTGCGCCCCGAATGGCGTCCCGGCCCCGGCGACCGCTGGATGATGATCGCGCGCGAAGACCAGGCCGCGCGCCACATCGCACCGGGCGCCACGGTCTTTCTGGCGACGGGCCGGCAAAGCCTGCCGGGGTTCGCCAATCTCGCGACCGACGGGCGGCGGCTGATTTGCCGGCGGATCGACGCGCCGCGCGCGCCCTTTCCCTACCCGAACGGCGAATACCTGCTGGGGCGCGGTCCCTTCACGGTCGCCCAGGAACGCGACCTGTTCGCGCGCCTGGGCGTCGATGCGCTGGTGGTCAAGAACGCCGGCGGCACCGGCAGCGCCCCCAAGCTGGAAGCGGCGCGCGCGCTTGGCCTGCCGGTGGTGATGCTGGCGCGCCCCGATCCGCTCGACATCGCGCGGGTCGAAACCGTGGCCGAGGCGCTGGCCTGGGTGCGCGGCCTCGGCCGGACGCAGGCGGGCCGCGCCGCCGGGGGGACGCCATGACCGGGCGGATCATCGCGGGCCCCGAAGACCTGCACGAAGGCGCCACATGGCTGGCGGCGCGCGAGGCGCGCTTTGCCCGGGCCTATGCGCTGACCGGCCCGCTGCCGCTGCGCTGGCGGCGCGACGGGTTCGGCGCGCTGATCGATGCGATCGTGTCGCAGCAGATCTCGGTCGCGGCGGCGGAGTCGATCCTGAACCGGATGAAGGCCGCGGGGCTGACGGGGCCGCGCAAGATCGCGCGCGCCAGCGACGAAGAGCTGCGCGCCTGCGGCCTGTCGGGGCAGAAGGTGCGCTACCTGCGCGCGCTCGCCGCCGCCCGGCTGCCCTACGCCCGGCTGCGCGAAATGCCGCTGGACGAGGTGATCGCGACCCTGACCGAGGTGCCCGGCATCGGCCCCTGGACGGCGCAGATCTACGCGATGTTTTCGCTGGGGCGCGCCGATGTGTTCGCGCCGGGCGATCTGGCCCTGCAGGAAGCCGCGCGCCTGCTGTTCGAACTGCCCGAGCGCCCGTCGCCGCGCGCCTTTGCCGACATGGCCCTGGCCTGGTCGCCGTGGCGGGCCGTTGCGGCGCGGCTCTTGTGGGCCTACTACCGCATCGAAAAGGACAGGGAAGGGATCCGATGACACGCAAGCTCGAATTTGGCCGCAAGGGCCCGCCGCTGGGCGAGGCAAAACAGGTGGTGGTGTTTCTGCACGGCTACGGGGCCAATGGCGCCGATCTGCTGGGGCTGGCTGATCCGCTGACGCCGCACATGCCGGGGACCGCCTTTGTCGCGCCCGACGCGCCCGAACCCTGCGCCGCCAACCCGATGGGGTTCCAGTGGTTCCCGATCCCCTGGCTTGACGGCTCGTCCGAAGACGCCGCCGCCGCGGCGATGAAGCGCGCGGTCGAAGACGTGAACGCCTTTCTCGACCAGGTGCTGGCGGACGAAGGCCTTGGCGCCGACCGGATGATCCTGTTCGGCTTTTCCCAGGGCACGATGATGAGCCTGCACATCGCCCCGCGCCGCGCCGAGCCGGTGGCCGGCGTGGTCGGCTTTTCCGGTCGCCTGCTGAACCCCGAACGCCTGGCCGGCGAAGCGGTGTCGCGCCCGCCGGTGCTGCTCTTGCACGGCGACCAGGACGACATGGTGCCGCCGGCCAGCCTGGCGGATGCGCATGAGGCGCTCAAGGCCGCGGGGGTCGAGGTCTACGGCCACGTGATGAAGGGCACCGGCCACGGGATCGACAACGAAGGGCTTTCGGTGGCGCTGGGCTTCATGCGCGAAAAACTGTCGCTGGACTAGGGTCAAAACCCGATCAACCTGCGCCGCCAGCGCGATAGGGGCCTGGGCCGCCGGTCCGGGGCCATGTTGCGCGCCCTATCCGCCTGCCACAAATATTGGGGGTTGCGGCCTTTTCGTCGCCATATATAGTTCAGTCAACCGGCAACGGTGGTGGCGCGCTGGTCTGGCCGGTCCGACAAGAACAGGTCTTGCGACAAGTCCGGGGGCAAAGTCTGGCATGGACGGAGATTTCAGAACGGCATTTCACCACGACGCGGGCGGGTTGCGCCAATACCCTGCGCTGGTGCTGAACGCGGATTACCGGCCGCTGTCCTACTACCCTCTGTCGCTCTGGCCCTGGCAGGAGGCGATCAAGGCCGCCTACCTCGAGCGGGTCGATATCGTCGCCGAATACGACGAATATGTGCACAGCCCGTCGGTCGAGATCCGCATTCCGTCGGTGGTGGTGCTCAAGGACTATGTGAAGCCGCGCCGCCGGGTGGCCTTTACCCGCTTCAACCTGTTCCTGCGCGATGAATTTTCCTGCCAGTATTGCGGGGTGCGAAGCGATTTGACCTTTGACCACGTGGTGCCCAAGTCGCGTGGCGGCAGGACCAGCTGGGAAAACGTGGTGGCGGCCTGTTCGCGCTGCAACCTGAAAAAGGGCGCGCGCAGCCTGCGCCAGGCGGGGATGACCCTGCGCAAGCCGCCGCGCCGCCCCGGCGCCGAGGAACTGCGCAACATGGGGCGCAAGTTCCCGCCCAACCACCTGCACGAGACCTGGATGGATTTTCTCTACTGGGATGCCGAGCTCGAAGCCTGAGCCGGTTTCAGGGGGCTGTCTGCCCCCTCTTGGCCCGTCCCGGGCCAATTCACCCCCGAGGATATTTGCCGACAGAAGAAGTAACGCCCGCCGATTTCTTCTGTCCAAAAATATCCCCGCCGGAGGCCCGCGCCCGCCAGGGCGCGGAACCTGCGCGGATCAGCTGGCGGCGGCGCGCATCACCATGCCGAACAGGTCGCGCGGATCGTCCGGATCGGCGAGCATGTCGAGCGGTTCAAAAAAGCCTGTGCCGTTGATGCGCTCGCGCACGAAGCGCAGGGCCGAAAAGTCCTCGATCGCGAATCCGACGCTGTCGAACAGCGTGATCTGGCGGGCGTCGGTGCGTCCCGGGCTTTCGCCGCGGATCACCTGCCACAGCTCGTGCACCGGGTGGTCGTCGGCCAGTTGCTGGATTTCGCCCTCGATCCGGGTTTGCGGCGGGTATTCCACGAAGATGTCGGACCGCAGCAGGATGTCGCGGTGCAGTTCGGTCTTGCCGGGGCAGTCGCCGCCGATGGCGTTGATGTGCACGCCGGCGCCCACCATGTTGTCGGTCAGTATGGTCGCGTATTGCTTGTCGGCGGTGCAGGTGGTGATGATCTGGGCGCCTTCGATCGCCTCTTCGGGCGTGGTGCATTTCACGACGTTCAAGCCGCTGCCGGCCAGGTTGCGGGCGCATTTTTCGGTTGCCGCGTGGTCGATATCGTAGAGCCGCACCGTGTCGATGCCCACGACGGTTTTCATCGCCAGGGTCTGAAACTCGCTTTGCGCGCCGTTGCCGATCATCGCCATGGTGGTCGCGCCCCGGGGCGCCAGGTGGCGCGCCGCCATCGCCGAGGTGGCGGCCGTGCGCAGCGCCGTCAGGATGGTCATCTCCGACAGCAGCACCGGGTAGCCGTTGTCCACATCCGCCAGCAGGCCAAAGGCGGTGACCGTCTGGCGGCCCTCGCGCATGTTCTTGGGGTGGCCGTTGACGTATTTGAAGCCGTAGACCTCGCCGTCCGAGGTGGGCATCAGCTCGATCACCCCCTGGGCCGAATGGCTGGCGACGCGCGGGGTCTTGTCGAACACCTCCCAGCGGGCGAAATCGGCCTGGACGTAGTCGGTCAGCTCGGCCAGCATCCTTTCCAGGCCGATGTGATGCACCAGGCGCATCATGTTCTCGACGCTGACAAAGGGGACGAGGGCGAGGGGCGAGGGTTGGTTGGTCATCTGGGTCTCCGGGTCAGTCGTAGGCGCGGGTCGGGCGGTCGAACACGCGCCGGCCAAGGGCCGAAGCGGCAAGATCCACCATCACCCGCGCGGTGCGGCCGCGTTCATCAAGAAAGGGGTTGAGTTCGACGAGGTCGAGCGAGGTCATCAGCGCGCTGTCGTGCAGCATCTCCATCACCAGGTGGGCTTCGCGCAAGGTTGCGCCGCCGGGCACCGTGGTGCCCACCGCCGGCGCGACGCCGGGATCCAGGAAATCCACGTCCAGCGACACGTGCAGCGCGCCGCCGGCCGCCGCGACGGTTTCGAGAAAGGCGGCCAGCGGGTCGGCGATGCCGTGTTCGTCGATCTGGCGCATGTCGTGGTAGCGGATGCGGCTGGCTTCCAGCGCGGCGCGTTCCGGCGCATCGACCGAGCGCAGCCCGAGGATGCAGACGTTGGGTTCCGGGATCGGCGCGGCCAGCGGCGGAAAGCCGTCGAACCCCGGCTGGCCGGTCGCATAGGCCAGCGGTGTGCCGTGCAGGTTGCCGCTGGCGCTGGTGACGGGCGTGTGAAAATCGCTGTGCGCATCGAGCCACAGCACGAATTGTTCGCGCCCCGCAGCGGCGGCATGGGCGGCGACGCCGGACAGCGAGCCGAGCGACAGCGAATGGTCGCCGCCCAGAAAGATCGGCAGGCCTTCGGCCATGGTGCGCTGGGCAATTTCGGCCAGCGTTCGGGTCCAGGCGATGGTCTGCGCCAGCGCGTGCACCTGGCCTGTGGGCGCCGGGCCGTCCGGGGCGGGGATGTCGATTGCAAGGTTGCCGTGGTCGCGCAGGCTGTGGCCCAGGTCGCCCAGCGCGCGGGCCAGGCCTGCGGTGCGATAGGCGTCGGGGCCCATCAGGCAGCCCGCGCGCCGCTTGCCGCTGTCCACGGGCGCGCCGATCAGGTGGCAGGTTTCAAGGGTCATGGTGTTTCTCCGGTTTGTGCTATTTTCATTCGAAACGGTGGGATTGTCAGCGGTTGTTTTGTGCAATATGGTGGCTGACAGATCAAAACGGATAAGCAAAATGACCACTATGGACGATCTGGACCGGCGGCTGATCGCGCTGTTGCGGCGCGACGGGCGGGCGTCGCTTTCCGACATGGCGCTGGAACTCGGGGTGTCGCGCGCCACGGTGCGCGCGCGCCTCGAGCGGCTTCAGCACAGCGGCGAAATCGTCGGCTTTACGGTGGTCACCAAAAGCGACCACGCCACCTCGCCGGTGCGCGGGCTGATGCTGATCGGCATCGAAGGGCGCGGCGCCGACCGGATCATCCGCCAGCTGCGCGGCATCCCCGAGGTGACCGCGGTGCACACCACCAACGGGCGCTGGGATCTGGTGGTGGAAATCGGCACCGGTACGCTTGAGGCGCTGGACCGGGTGCTGGCGGAAATCCGGCGCATCGAGGGCGTGCTGGTCAGCGAAACCAACCTGCTGCTGGCGACGCGCAAGTCGGCCTGAGCGGGGCGGGGTGGCGCCGGCCTGTGCGCCCGACGGAAATCCTGGATCGCCTTTGCCTGCAATCCCGCCCGGCGGCACCGCCGGGCAGCGCCCGACCCGCCCCCGGGCCGGCCGCTGCCCTCCATATTTCTGCGACAACGATGCAGATACACGACCCTGGTGCGGGGACAAATGGCTGCGCCGGGGCCTGCGGGCCTTGTTCATCTCGCGGTGCGCGATTAGGGTCGCGCGAAACCCCGGATGACCCGCAAGCCATGAGATTGAGATGAGCCAGAAACGTTCCATCTTCGAAGAGGTCCAGACCACCGAAAAGGCCGCCGCCCCCACCCCCGGCCTGATCGACCGCGAACGCGGCGGGCGCGGGGCGATCCGGTTTTGGCTGATGCTGCTGTTCGTGATGGTCATGGCGATCGTCGCGGTGGGCGGCGCGACCCGGCTGACCGACAGCGGCTTGTCGATCACCTCGTGGAAGCCGCTGGCCGGCGCGATCCCGCCGCTCAGCGACGCCGACTGGCAGGCGGAGTTCCAGGCCTACCAGGCGATCCCCGAATACCAGTTGCAAAACAAGGGGATGAGCCTATCAGAATTCAAGTCGATCTTCTGGTGGGAATGGGGCCACCGGCAGCTGGCGCGCTCGATCGGGCTGGTCTGGGCGGTCGGATTTTTCTGGTTTCTGGCGCGCAGGCAGATCCCCACCGGCTGGGCCGGGCGGCTGTTCGGGGTCGGCGTGCTGATCGGCCTGCAGGGGGCCGTGGGCTGGTGGATGGTGTCTTCGGGGCTGGGGGGCAAGATGCTGGACGTGGCCAGCTACCGGCTGGCGACGCATCTGGGGCTGGCGTTCTTCATCCTCGGGCTGATCGCCTGGTTCACCTTCCAGCTTGGCCGCAAGGAAGCCGACCTGATCCAGGCGCGCCGGATGCGCGAGGGCGCGCTGGTGCGCCTTGCCGGCGTCCTGCTGGGGCTGGCGTTCGCGCAGATCCTGCTGGGCGCGCTGGTCGCCGGGATCGACGCCGGGCGCGGCTATACCGACTGGCCCCTGATGGCCGGGCAGTTCTTTCCGCCGGACGCATTCGACCTGACCCCGCTGTGGCGCAATTTCTTCGAAGACGACGGGCTGGTGCAGTTCGTGCACCGGATGTGGGGCTATCTGGTTTTCGCCTTCGGGCTGTTTGTCTGGTGGCGCTCGCGCGCGTCGGGCAACTTGGTGACCCGGCGCGCCTTTGACTGGATGGCGGTGATGCTGTTCGGCCAGATCGTGCTGGGGATCATCACGGTGATGAACTCGGCGCCCGTCGATCTGGCGCTGACCCACCAGTTCGGGGCGGTGATCCTGTGGGTGCTGATCCTGCGGGCGCGTTTTCTGGCCGCCTACCCGGTGGCGCAATCCATCAAGGGGGCCCGCGCATGAGCGCCTATCAAGACCTGATCGCCTACCAGCGCGAAACCGAAGCCCTGGCCCAGGTCGCGGGCCGGCTGGGCTGGGACCAGGAAACCGTGATGCCCCGTGGCGCCGCGCCGCAGCGGGCCGAAGAAATGGGCGCGATCGAAGCGGTGCTGCACGCGCGCCGCACCGACGCGCGCATCGGCGACTGGCTGGCGGCGGTGGACGAGGCGGCGCTGGACGACGCGGGGCGCGCCAATCTGCGGCTGATCCGCCGCTCTTACGAGCGCAACGTCAAGGTGCCCGCCGATCTGGCGAGCGAGATCGCGCGGGTCACCAGCCGGGCCCAGGGCATCTGGGCGGTGGCGCGCGAAGACGAAGATTTCGCCGCCTTCGCCCCGACGCTGGAAAAGGTGGTATCCCTGCGCCGGCAAGAGGCGCAGGCGCTGGCGGCGGGGGGCGATCTCTATGATGCGCTGCTGGACGACTACGAACCCGGCGCGACGGGGGCCGCACTGGAAGCGATGTTCGCCGCCCTGCGCCCGCGCCTGGTGGAACTGCGCGCGGGCGTGCTGGCCGCCGAAGCGCCGCCGCCGCTGGACCACGGCTTTGACGAGGCGGGGCAACTGGCGCTGTCGCGCGAACTGGCGGCGGTGTTCGGCTATGACTTTGACCACGGGCGGATCGACAAGGCGGTGCATCCGTTTTCCTCGGGCTCGGGGCTGGACGTGCGCATCACCACCCGCACCAGCGCGCGCGACCCGTTCAACTGTTTCTATTCCACCATCCACGAGGTCGGGCACGCGACCTATGAACAGGGGGTGGACCGCCACCATCTGCTGACCCCGGTGGGCGGCGGCGTGTCGATGGGCGTGCACGAAAGCCAGAGCCGGATCTACGAAAACCAGCTTGGCCGCTCGCGCGCCTTTACCGGCTTTCTCTACCGGCGGATGCGCGATGTTTTCGGCGATTTCGGGGTGGCGACGGAAGAGGATTTCTACAAGCTCGTGAACCGGGTGCAGCCGGGCTACATCCGCACAGAAGCCGACGAGGTGCACTACAACCTGCACATCCTGATGCGTTTCGACCTGGAACGCGCGGTGATCTCGGGCGATCTGAAGGTTGCCGACCTGCCGGCGGCCTGGAACGAACGCTTTGAGGCCGATTTCGGCGTGGCGGTGGACAAGCCCTCGAACGGGGTGCTGCAGGATGTGCACTGGTCGGTGGGGCTGTTCGGCTACTTTCCGACCTACACGCTGGGCAACGTCTATGCCGGCTGCCTGCACCGGGCGCTGCGCGCGGCGGTGCCGGACCTGGACGACCAGCTGGCGCGCGGCGACGCCACGGCCGCGACCGGCTGGCTACGCGAGAACCTGCAGCGCTACGGCGGGCTGCGAGAGCCGCGCGCGACGGTGGAAAAGGCCTGTGGCTTTGCCGCCTCGGAAGCGCCGCTGCTGGAATATCTGGAAGAAAAATTCGCCGCGCTCTACGCGGTATGAGCGCGCCCGCCGGCGAGGCGCCGCGCGGCGATGCGCTGGCGGTCTGGATGCTGGCGGTGGGGCCGACGCTGGCGCTGCTGGTGTCGGCTGGCGCGGGGCGGTGCTGGTTTTTGTCGCGAATCAGATCGGGATATCGACGCCGCTGAACCTCATCGCCGGGCGGCGGCTGCGGCGCGGCGCGCGCGCCGGGGGCGACACCGGATCGGCCGACAAGGGCAAACTGCGCCTTGCGCTGCGTCATTCGGCGTTCTGGATGCTCGCCGCCGTGTTCGGCCTGTCGACGATGGTGCACACCATGCTGGTGACCTACTTCATCCCGATTTTCACCGGGCTTGGCATGGTCAAGGCCGACGCGGTTGCAGCCGCCAGCATGGTCGGGCCGTTCCAGGTTCTGGGCCGTATCGTGCTGATGGTGCAGGGCGTGCGCATCGGCGCGCGCGGGGCGACCCGCGCGGCGCTGGCGGGGCTGGTGCTGGCCTGCGCGATTTTGCTGGGGGCGGGCCTCGAACCGCGGCTGGTTTTCCTGTTCGCGGCGATCCAGGGCGCTTCGGTCGGCATGCTCAGCATCCTGCGCCCGGTGCTGATCGCCGAGACGCTGGGCCGCGCGGGGTTCGGGGCGATCTCGGGCACCATCGCCGCGGTGCCGCTGGTCGCCAGCGCGCTGGCCCCGGTGGTCGGGGCGCTGGTGCTGACCGCCCTTGGCGTCGGCGGGTTCGTGGCGGTGACACTGACGCTTGCGCTGGTGACCCTGGGTCTGGCGGCGGCGCTGCGCCGGCCCGGTCCCGGCTGAGGCAACCGGGGAACAAACCCGGCCTTCAGCCCGGCTGCACCGGCCATTTCGCGTTCAGGTCGGCCAGCCCGCGCGCGATCAGCTCGCCCAGCACCTCAAGATCGATGTCGTCGAGCTTGTTCACATACCAGCAGCTTTTCCCGCGCTTGTGCTTGCCCAGCCGGGTAGCGATGTCGCTGTAGGGCGCATAGCCCGGCATGATGTAGATCGAGTGGCGCGCCTTGGCCGGGCGAAAGCCGGTGGCCAGCGTGTCGCCTTCGCGGCCGCTTTCGTAGGTATAGTGATATTGCCCGTAGCCGATCATCGACCCGGCCCAGAGCCGCGGCTGAAAGCCGGTCGTCTTGCGAAACAGCGCGTCCAGCGCTTCGGCTTCGCGGCGGCGGCGCGCGGGCAGGGCGGCGATGAAGGCTTCGACCTCGGTGATGCCGCCCTCGGGGAGGGTCTTGTTGGCCCGGCTCATTGGCTCCACGCGGGGGGGCGTTTTTCCAGGAACGCGGCGATGCCTTCTTCGGTGTCGCGGTCCAGCATGTTTTCCACCATCGCCTCGCCGGCAAAGGCATAGGCCTGTTCGGTGGTCATCTCGAGCTGATCATAGAACGCCCGCTTGCCGATGCGCACCGCCGAGCCAAGCTTGCCGGCGACGGTTTCGGCCAGCGCGCGGGTTTCTTCGGCCAGTGTCTCGGGCGGGGCCAGGCGGTTGATCAGCCCGAGTTCGCGGGCGCGCCCGGCCTCGATGAAAGCCCCGGTGGTGAGCATCTCGAAGGCCTGCTTGCGCGCGATGTTGCGGCTGAGCGCCACCATCGGGGTGGAACAGAACAGGCCGATATTCACCCCGTTCACCCCAAAGCGCGTGCCCTCGGCCGCCACCGCCATGTCGCAGCTGGCCACCAGCTGGCAGCCGGCGGCGGTGGCGATGCCGTGCACCTGCGCGATCACCGGCTGCGGCAGGCGCGGGATCGCCAGCATCACCTCCGAGCAGCGCCGGAACAGGTCGGCGAAATAGGCGGCCCCGCCATCCTCGGCCTGCCGCCCGCGGGTCATTTCCTTGAGGTCGTGGCCGGCGCAAAACGCCTTGCCCTCGCCCGACAGGATCACCACCCGCACCGAGCGGTCGTCGGCGAGGCGCGCGAATTCCTGTTTCAGCGCCGCCAGCATCGCATCCGACAGCGCGTTCAGATTGGCGGGAGAATTCATCGTCAGATGGGCGATGCCATCCTTGTCGTCACGTCGTAGCAAAGTCATCTTGCGTCCTCTGGTCTGTCGGGCCAAGTCTAGGGCAGTGCCGCCACCGGGGAAAGAGCAGGGGGAAGAGATGGAACTGAAAATGTCCCGCGACGAGCTGGACGCGTTCATGCACCGGGCGTTCCCGCAGGCGGCCCACGACTATTGCATCGACCGGGTGGACGCGGGCGAACTGACGGCGCGCCTGAAGGTGGACGACCGTCACCTGCGCCCCGGCGACACGGTGTCGGGCCCGGCGATGTTCGCGCTGGCGGATGTGTCGGTCTATCTGGCGATCCTGGCGGTGATCGGCCCCGAGGCGCTGGCCGTCACCACCAACTGTTCCATCGACTTCATACGCAAGCCCGCCGCCGGGGTGGACCTGATCGCCGAGGCCAAGCTGCTCAAGCTGGGGCGCGCCCTGGCGGTGGGCGATGTGCTGATCCGCTCGCAGGGGCGCAGCGAACCGGTGGCGCGCGCGACGCTGACTTATTCGATCCCGCCAAAGCGTTAGCGGAATGGTCCTTGTGAACAAGATCACGTGATCCTTCAGCCAGAATCGCTACTTGCATTGACTGGGTGTTTTCCGGCGCGCTGATGGCCGTTTCGGTCTTGAAGAGTTGCGCCGCGATCTTGGGGACGACCGGGGTTGGTATCCGGTCGGAATTCACAGTCGCCAGCTTTCCAGGGCAGCCGATGACGCGGCGAATGCGGCTTTCCGCCCGGTGGCTGGCGGAGTCGTGAAAAACGAGCCCTTGAGTGGGGTAAAATAATACCGTAATTGCAACCCATTGAAAACACGCCAGTTATTTGTTGCTATCGCTCTTGACCCGCTGCGCGATTGCTTTAGAACACCCCAATCCAATCCCACTATCAGGGTAGCAACATGAAAACCTTTTCTGCAACTCCGGCAGATATCGACAAGAAGTGGATCCTGATCGACGCCGAGGGCGTTGTTCTGGGCCGTCTTGCCTCGATCATCGCCATGCGTCTGCGTGGCAAGCATAAACCGACCTTCACCCCGTCGATGGACATGGGTGACAATGTCATCGTGATCAATGCCGACAAGGTGCAGCTGACCGGCAACAAGCGCGCCGACAAGGTGCACTACTGGCACACCGGCTATCCCGGCGGCATCAAGAGCCGCACCGCCGGCCAGATCCTCGAGGGCGACCACCCCGAGCGCGTCGTCATCAAGGCGGTGCAGCGCATGCTGCCCGGCGGCAAGCTGAGCCGCAAGCAGATGACCAACCTGCGCGTCTATGCCGGCGCCGAGCACCCGCACGCGGCGCAAAACCCGGAAGTGCTGGACGTGAAAGCCATGAACCCGAAAAACACGAGGGTTGCCAAATGACCGATGAAATCAAGACCCTCGAAGAGCTGAACACCGTCGCCGAAGGCACTCCGGCCCCCGAAGCCGAACCCGCCGTCACCCGCGAGCCGGTTCGCGACGAGCTGGGCCGCGCCTATGCCACCGGCAAGCGCAAGGACGCGGTTGCGCGCGTCTGGATCAAGCCGGGCTCCGGCAAGGTCACCGTGAACGGGCGCGAAATGAACACCTATTTCGCCCGTCCGGTGCTGCAGATGATCCTGCGCCAGCCCTTTACCGTGGCCGGCGTCGCCGACCAGTTCGACGTGGTCGCCACCGTCAAGGGCGGCGGGCTGTCGGGCCAGGCCGGTGCGGTCAAGCACGGCATCTCGAAAGCGCTGCAGCTCTATGATCCGAGCCTGCGCGCGCCGCTCAAGGCGGCGGGTTTCCTGACCCGCGACAGCCGCGTGGTGGAACGCAAGAAATACGGCAAGCGCAAGGCGCGCCGGAGCTTCCAGTTCTCCAAGCGCTGATCCGGTCACGGATCGATCTGCCGGGGCCTGTCCCCGGCCACCGCCACAAGAACAGGGCGCCGCGACCTCCGCGGCGCCTTTCTTTTTGCCGCCCCTCCAAATCCGCGCCACCCGGCCGCGCCACGCCGCATATGGCAACAATCCTGAGGGCGCCACAGGCATTGTTTCCATAACCCGGAACAAGGGCCGAATTGTCCCCGAGATTTTCTCATTCTGCCGCGACCCCGGCCCAAATTTGGCCCAATTCACACCTAGTTAATGGGCGTTAACCACTTAGCCGGGACCGTGAATGTCTGCTGCCGCCGAACATCCCCTGGAAGAACCGCTGGACGACGCCCGCCGCCGGGTCCGCCCGCAGGCCGGCCCGGCCGGGCAGGCGCGTGATCCCTTCACCGGTTATTTCGTGTCGGTCGCGATCGCGCTTTTGATCAGCGGCTGGCTGGGCGGGCTCATGCGCGACCAGCTGTCGGCGCTTCTGGCCAGCCCGATGGCCCCGGCCTGGCGGGTCAATTTCGGCGCCGGCATTTTCCTCGGAATTTCCTTTGCCAACCCGGTCGGCGTCGCTGCGGTCGGGCTTTCGGCGCGCCGCGCGGCGCTGCGCTTCTCGATCGGTTTCGTGGTCGGGCTGCTGACCCAGGTCGCGCTGTTCACCCCGATCGCCGGGGCCCAGATGTCGACCTACCTGTTCCTGCTGCTGGCGGCGATGGTGGTGCCGCTGGTGGTGACCACCGACTGGGTGCGCCGCCACATGGCGCGCCGCGGGGCCGAACCGGGCAAGGCTGCGCGCAATTGGGTGTCGCGCCTGCTGGGGCTGCCGGACCAGGTGCTGTTCATCGTGCTGATGGGCCTGTCCTTTGCGGCCTTCATGGGGCTGGCGCAGGGGCTGGCGCAGGTGTCGCTTGGGCTTGGAGCGATCCTGGTGGCGGTCAGCGCCACGGTCGCCGCCACCGGAACCGGCCAGCCGGATCGCCGCCCGGTGATGGCGCAGGAACTGCAGGTCTGGTTCGAGCTGGACGCCCAGGACGATCCCGAGCCCCAGCCGGTGCCGCTGGGCGAACGGGCGCGCGACTTCGCCGCCCGGCTGCTGCCCGGCGCGGTGCTGTTTGGCGGCGTGGTGCGCCTGTCGGTCGAAGCGCTCCGGCTGGCCTATCCGGCGCTTGCCTCGGAACTGGCGGTGCAGGCCTCGCCGGTCAAGGCGGCGGCGGTGATCGGCGCCAGCGGCCTGGGTTTCGTGTTTTTCGGGATGCTGGCGGCGCTGGGGTTTGCGCTGATGATCCTGCGTCTTCTGGCGCGGTATTGCCGCTGGTCACCGGCGCGGCTGCACGAGGCCAACCAGGCGCTGGTGCGGCTGATGTATCTGCGCCCGATGAACCGCGGCTGAGACCGCGCCGCCGGGCCGCAAGGCCCGGCAAATGATTTTCAAAATCATTTGTCCGGCGGCACCAGCCCCAATCCGCGCAGATAGATGCCGATACCGGTTTCCAGCAGGTCTTCGGGCGGAAACGGCGATTTGGTGCCGGGGGAGGCGCGCGCGAACAGCTCGACCACCCCGTGACACATCGCCCAGATATGGGCCGAAACCATCTGCGCGGGGGGGCGTTTTTCCGGCGCGATATGCTTGGACAGATCGACCGAGGCGCGTTCCAGCACCCCCAGCGCCCGGGTCGCCACCAGCGCCAGTTCCGGCTTTGCGTTGATCGAAATGCCGCTTTCGAACATCGCCACATAATGCCCCGGATACTTGCGCGCAAAGGCCAGATAGGCGCGGCCCGTGGCCTCGAACGACGCCAACGCCGAGGGCTGGCCCTTGGCAAAGGCGTATTCCATCAGGTCGGCGAAGATCTCGTAGCCCTGCAGCGCCGCTTCGCTGATCAGGTCTTCGCGGCCCTGGAAATGCCGGTAGACCGCCGCCGGGGTGACGCCCGCGGCCTTGGCGGCCTCGGACAGGGTAAAGCCTGTGGGGCCCTTGGTCTCGATCAGCTCGAGCGCCGCATCCACCAGCGCCTGGCGCAGGTTGCCGTGATGATAGCCGCGCTTAGCCATTCCACAGATCCGGTCCGGCGCAGATGCTGGCGTCCGGCGGCGCGGCGGCATTGCCGTTCTTGCCGGCGTAGTTGATCCCGTGCAGCACCGTCTGGATGGCGGCGATCCGGGCGCGATACTTGTCGTCGGCGCGCACCACCCACCAGGGCGCATGCGGGCTGTGGCTGCGCGCGAAGGTTTCGCGGATCGCCTGGGTGTAGGCATCCCATTTTTTCAGCCCCTCGACATCGATCCAGCTGAGCTTCCACTGTTTCAGCGGGTCGCGTTCGCGGGCCAGGAACCGGCGCAGCTGTTCGGCCCGGCCGACGTTCAGCCAGATCTTCACAAAGTGAAAGCCCTCGTCGATCAGCATTTTCTCGAAGGCCGGCAACTGGTCGAAAAACCGGGCACGCTGGTCGTCGGTGCAAAATCCGAAGACCTTTTCCACCACGCCGCGATTGTACCACGACCGGTCGAACAGCACGATTTCGCCCGCCGTGGGCAGATGGTCGATGTAGCGCTGGAAATACCACTGCCCCTGTTCGCGTTCGCTGGGTTTCGAGAGCGCCACCACGCGGGCCACCCGCGGGTTCAGGTTTTCGCGAAACCGCTTGATGGTGCCGCCCTTGCCGGCGGCGTCGCGCCCCTCGAAGACCACCACCACCCGCTTGCCGGTCGCCTTCACATCCGCCTGCAGGCGCACAAGTTCGCGCTGCAGCGCGGCCATGGTCGTCTCGTAGGCCGATTTGGACATGCGTTTCGCATAAGCGTAGTCGGGCGACAGGATGTCCTTCTTGCCGGCCCCGGCAATCGCGGCGCGGATCTCTTCCGGTGCCTGGTCGCGGTAGAATGCGCTGATCGCGCCGTCAAAGGGCAGGGGCTGCGGTTCCGGTTGCGGTTCGGTCTGCGGTTCTGTCTGCGGCGCGGGTTGCGGCTCGGTCGTGGGCGGGGTCATGGGGGCTCCTTCGACAAGTCCCTGTTCAGTATGGCGATTTTGCCGATGCGCGCAATCGGGCAGCTTGCCCCGGCGCGGCGCGCGCGATCCGGGCGGGATCACGGCCCGATCAGCGGGGCCGTCAGCAGGGTCGCCCACGGTGGCGCTGCCGGCAAGGTCAGCCGGGCGTTTCCCCGATCCGGCTGCGCTCGAACGGGGTGGTCTGGTAGATCTCGTTGATCCAGTTGCCATAAAGCAGATGCGCATGGCTGCGCCAGCGGTTCAGAGGCGGCTTCGACGGGTCGTCATCGGGGTAGTAGTTGCGCGGCACGTTGATGGCGTTGCCGGCGGCGACGTCGCGGTCGTATTCCTCTTTCAGCGTGTGGTTGTCGTATTCGAAATGGTTGAAGATATAGAGCGACCGATGCGCCGGATCTTCGACCAGACAGGGGCCGACCTCGTCCGAGCCCAGAAGCGTCTGCAGCCCCGGCGCGGCGTCGATCTCGTCCTGGCGCATTTCGGTCCAGCGGCTGACGGGAATCACGAAGTCGTCGGAAAAGCCCCGCAGGAACGGCGAGCTGGGCGCAAGGTTGTCGTGCCGGAAACAGCCAAAGGCCTTGTGGTCCAGCATGTGCTTGTCGATGCCGTGGAAGTGGTTGATCATCGCCATGCCGCCCCAGCACACGCCAAAGGTGGAATGCACGTTGGTCTGGGTCCAGTCCATCACCTCGCGCAGCTCGTCCCAATAGGTGACCTCTTCGAAGGGCAGGTGTTCGATCGGCGCGCCGGTGATGATCAGCCCGTCGAATTTCTCCTGCTTGACCGCCTGGAAGGGGCGGTAGAATTCGGCCATGTGTTCGGCGGCGGTGTTCCTGGTCTTGTGTTCGCTCATCCGGATCAGGTGCAGGTTGATCTGCAGCGGGGTCGCGCCGATCAGCCGGGCAAACTGGTTTTCGGTCTGGATCTTTTTCGGCATCAGGTTCAGCAGCCCGATATGCAGCGGGCGGATGTCCTGACGCGCGGCCTGGGCCTCGGACATCACCATCACGCCTTCGCTTTTCAGCACGTCGAAGGCGGGCAGATCCTTGGGAAGGGTGATGGGCATGATGAACTCTTGGGCTGTGGCTGTTGTTGCGGCTGTGGCGGGCTGTGGCAGGGCTGTGTGAGGTTCGCAGATAGGCGCGGATCAGGCGGTTCTCAAGGGTCCGCCGGGTCGTGGGCAGCCTGGTCCGGGGCGGCGGGTTCCGGGGTGGCCGGGTCCACCTGCCGCCCGGCGGGTCGCCCGGTGTGGCGTGCGTCGAGCGCGCGCGCGACCATTTCGGTAAAGTCCTGCGGGTCGCGCAGCTTGCCGATATCTTCGGCGCTGACCGTCACGCCCCAGTTGCGCGCCATCGCCGCATAGATCGGCTGGCGATGCGCCAGCGCGCGCGCATAGGCGTAACGCACGAAGGTATCAGGATCAACGTCGTCGGCTTGCAGGTTGTTTTCGCTCAGATATTCGCTCCAGACCCGGTCGAGGAACTCGGCCTGATAGCACATCGGCTTGGGGGCTTCGTCAAACCGGCGCACCAGGTGCTGGGCATGGGCTTCGTCGCCCTTGATCCAGACCATCAGCAGGTTTTGCGACAGCGACCGCAGCACCGGATCGTCGGGGTCGTCGGGGTTCACCACCTCGCAGATCGACCCGCCGCTGTCGCAGACGAAATGGTCGTAGCCGTAAAGGTCGTGGGCGCGGTCGATGAAATGCACGGTGTCCAGCAGGGCCGAAACCTCGGCCCGGTGGTGCAACTCCTGGCGGCGGCGGTATTCCTCGATCGGCAGCCCGCCGCGCGCCGCGTCCCCGGGCTTGCCCAGAAAGGTGGACAGCGGTGCCAGGTTTTCAAAGCTGAGGTTCGAGGCGATGCGCACCGAATCCGACTTGATCAGGTCGCGCAGGAACGGGTTTTTCATCGCCTCGCGCTTGAGGTTGTCATCGATGTGTTCGCCCAGATAGCGGGTGCCGATCCGGTAATCGATCGAGTAGTGAAACCAGTCGCCCGAGCGCCGCAGCATGTTGGAAACATGGGTTTTTCCAAGGCCGGACATGCCGAACAGCAACACCCGCCGGTGCGCGTCCTCGCGCCATTGTCGTGCCGAATTGTAGATCATCGCCGTCATGGTAGCCGCTTTTTTCGCGCGTGTTCGGCCACAGGTTTACAGCTTGGTGCGCAAATGCCAAGTTCGACCGTCGTGCAAATCGTCACGGCCCGGGGGTTTGCGCGCGCGGGCCCGTCCCCGGCGCCGGCTCAGCGGCGGCGCGATTCGACCAGGATGTTCATGTAATTCGCCGCGAAAATGATCGCCGCCCCGGCAAACACCAGCCCGTCCAGCTTTTCGCCGAACAGGATCATGCCGGTCACCGCGATGATCGGCAGGCGCAGGAAATCCACCGGCACCACCACCGCCGCCGGGGCCAGCGCCAGCGCCTTGGTCAGGCAGAAATGCGCCACCAGCCCGCCGACGGCGATCAGCACGAGCCAGGGAAAGCTTTGCGCGGCGGGCCAGGCGATATCCAGGTCATAGCCCGCCCCGATCAGCGCGAAGACGCTTTGCATCGCGGTCAGCCAGAACAGGATGTTGGTAATGCTGACCGAGCGCGTCAGCAGCCGCGTGAACACCGCCGAGCCGGCAAAGCCGATCGCCGCGAGGCCGGCGGAAATCACCCCGATGCCAAGCTCGCCCGTCCAGGGGCGGGTGATCAGCAGGATGCCGGAAAACCCCAGCGCCGCGGCCAGTATCCGCACCCCGGTCAGCCGTTCGCCCAGCACCAGCACCGCCATGAACAACGCCCAGATCGGCGATGAGAATTCGAGCGCGAAAACCTGCGCCAGCGGGATCACGGCGATGGCGAAATACCAGAAGTTCTGGCCGGCGAAATGGAACAGGTTGCGCGCCAGATGCACCGACAGAGACCGGGTGTCGATCTGCCCCAGGGTGCCGGCGGCGCGTCCCGCGGCCAGCACGATCGCAACCCCCATCACCGACCGGTAGAGCATGATCTCGAAGGTATCGAGATCGCTTGCCAGGTAGCGCCCGGCCACCGCCAGCGAGGTAAAGGACACGATCGCGCCAATCATCCAGATCGCGGCCCGCACCATCGGCGTCATCGGCTGATTTCCTCGATCCGGTAGTTGCGCACCAGCCCTGCCGGGCGCCGAAATCCTTCAAGGATTTCGGGCCGTTTTCCTTGAAAGAAAACGGTGCCTGCGCCCCCGGTCATTCCCACTCGATCGTCCCCG
>JAJRUE010000055.1 GCA_024277955.1 Alphaproteobacteria bacterium
GAATGAGGGGTCGTCAGCGGCGCGGCGGCGCACTTTTCGCTTGACCCCTGGCGCGCCCTCGCATACCACGCCATTCGCTTCTGGCGGAGTAGCTCAGTTGGTTAGAGCAGCGGAATCATAATCCGCGTGTCGGGGGTTCAAGTCCCTCCTCCGCTACCATTTCCCCCTGAAAAACATGACGACGGCCAGGCGATGACCGCCCGGCAGGGCGTGGTTTGCGCGTCGCCGGCCAGGTCCGGTCCGGGCAAGGAAAAAGCCGACCCGCGCTAAGGCGGACCGGCTTTCCCTTTCGGCGAGTGGTGGCTGCCGTCAAGTCGTGTCAGGCGAGCGCCGCGTCCCCGATCAGCGCTGCGAAATGCAGGAACAGATACCACAGCGTCAGCTTGAAGAACGCCCGCTCGGCTGCGTAGTGGTCGGTTGTTGCGGCGCTTTCGCTGCGCTTCCAGAGCCGCCAGGCGCCAAGGCACAGCATCGCGTTCAGCACCGCCGCCGTGGCGATATAGACCGGGCCCGCGATGCCTGCGAACACCGGCAAGGTCGCGGTCAGCGCCAGCAGGATAGTGTAGACCAGGATGTGCCGGCGGGTCGAGACCCGACCATGGGTGACGGTCAGCATCGGCACGCCGGCGCGTTCGTAATCGTCGTTCATGAACAGCGACAACGACCAGAAATGCGGCGGCGTCCACATGAAGATCAGCGCAAACATCGAGATGCCCGGCAGGCTGATTTCCCCGGTGGCGGCAGCCCAGCCGATCATCGGGGGCAGCGCGCCCGACGCGCCGCCGATCACGATATTCTGGGGTGTGCGGCGTTTCAGCCAGATGGTGTAGATCACCACGTAAAAGAAAATCGTGAAGGCCAGCAGCCCGGCGGCGACCGCGTTCGACAGCCACCAGAGCGCGCCCACCGACAGCGCCGACATGGCCAGACCAAAGACCATCGCGGCGCGTGGGGTGACCCGGCCGCGTGGCACCGGACGGCCCCGGGTGCGGCGCATCTTGGCGTCGATGTCGGCGTCCCACCACATGTTCAGCGCCCCGGCGGCGCCGCCGCCAAGCGCGATCATCGCGATGATCGCAAGCGCGACCAGCGCCGAGGGGCGGTTGGGCGCTACGATCAGGCCCACCGCCGCGGTGAACACCACCAGCGACATGACACGGGGTTTGAGCAGAATGACATAGGTGCGCGCGGTGGTGCGGGCGCGCCGCGATACATTGGCAAATGCGACGAGGGCTTCGCTCATCTTTCGTCTCCCTGAGTGTTCGGTGTGCCCGAGCCCCGCGGGGCTCGGGCACAGGCGATTTTCGCCCTACATGTCCATTGCCATGCCTTCGGTGGCCATCTGGCCCATCATGCCCATCTGCATGTGATAGGGCAGCATGCACATGAACATCCACGACCCCGGCTCGGTCACTTTCAGCACAAAGCTGAATTCGCCGCCGGGCAGCACCAGCGCCTTTTCGAACAGGGCTTCGTGTTCAAAGAGGCTCCAGTCGGCGCGGGTCGCGCGGTAGTTGACGGCCTGCATCAGCGGCGGCGACATGAACATGAATTCATGCGGAATCTGGCCGCCGTTCTTGACCGTGAACTTGATCCGCTCGCCGGGCTTGACGTCGATCTTCATGTCCGAGAACTTCCACTCGGACATGGTCAGCACGATCTCGCGGTCAAAGTCGCCTTCCTCGGTGACCAGCAGGCCGCCTTCGCCCATTTCCATGCCCATGTCACCGTCCATTTTCATGCCGCCGCTGTCGGAAGCATTCATGTCCATGGAGCCGCTGTCGGCAGAGTTGCCACCCTCGGCCATGTTCATGTTGCCGCCGTCCGAGGCGTTCATGTCCATGGAGCCGCTGCCAGCAGAGCTGCCGCCCTCGGCCATGTTCATGGTCCCGCCGTCGGAAGCATTCATGTTCATGGAACCGCTGTCGGCAGAGTTGCCGCCTTCGGCCATGTTCATGTTGCCGCCGTCCGAGGCGTTCATGTCCATGGAGCCGCCATCAGACGACCCCATGTTCATGCCGCTCATGTCCATCCCGCCCATCATCTTGTCGAAAGCGGCCTGGGCCTCTTCCAGATGGGCTTCGTCCGAGTCGGGGACTTCGAACACACCGGCTTCTTCGGCGGATTCGTCTTCCCCGAGGTTCGGCGATTCGGGCACGAAACCTTCTTCGCGGAACTTGGTCAGAAGGCTTTCGGGGGGTGGCAGTTGGGTAATCGGACCAACCGCCGCGGTGGTCAGGTAGGCTACCAGCGCGCCGCCGACCAATCCTGTCAGAACAAAAAATCTGATCATCGTCATAGTCTCCTTATTCTGCCGGTTGGGCGGCAGCGGCCGCGTCGTCGTCCATTTCCAGCGGCCACGGATCATCCGGTGCCGCCTTGCCCCAGCGGGCGCTGTAAGCGACGTTGAAGATGAAGATCAGAAAGCCCAGGCCAACCATGTAGCCACCGATGGTGATGAACAGCTGCGCCTCGGCCCAGCCGGGCATCGCCAGATAGTCATAGACCCAGCGCGGGAAGTAGAGGTAGCCCGCGACGCCCATGCCGGTGATCTTCAGGAACAGCCCGATCTGCCACAGCCAGAAGTGCCAGTTGCCCAGTTTCTGGTTGAACATCTTGCCGGTGAAATAGGGATACAGGTAGTAGAACCCCGCGATCCCCATCTGCGCCGTGAAGCCCACGAACATCGCGTGGAAGTGCGCCGGTATCCAGTAGGTGTTGTGGATAAAGTCGCTGTCCGGCGCGATCTGCGCGTTCAGGAATGCCGTGGCGCCGCCGTAGATGATGAAGGCGATCGACATGACCATGAACTTGAACGGAACCGCGCGCCGGGCCGAAGCCGGGATCGGCGCCATGAACAGCGTCGAGATCCAGTTGAACACGTGCAGAACCGACGGGATGAAGACCAGCATGGTCAGGATCTGGACAAAGCGTTCATAGCCCCCGGAAATGGTATGCACCGGCTGGAAGTGGTGCGGACCGATTGGTATCGCGCCAAGCCCCAGCAGGATAAAGGCAACCACGCCCGACCAGTAGCTCCACATCTTGTGGCCCAGGAAACGCGGCATGATCGTGTAGATCACCGCGATCGCCGGCACGAAGGGCAGGTAGACCGCCGGGTGGCCGTAGCTCCAGAACAGATACAGGAAGAACTGGATGGAACCGCCGCGCGACGGGTCGAACCAGGCGACTTCTGTCCATTGCATGTAGTCGTTCAGCAGCCCGAAGCCGGCAAAGCCAAGCGGCACGACCGAAACCATGAACAGCAGCCCGATGGTGCCCGCAGCCCACCCCATGAGCGGCGTCCTGGACAGGCCGAAGCCGCCGGAAAACGCGTTGCGGAACAGCACCGCGCCGGCCAGGAATTCCGACACAGCCACCAGGATGATCGCCAGGTGCCCCATCCACAGATAGGGGTTGCCGGTGCGGAACGACATCGGCGCATAGGCGGTCCAGGTAAAGTCCGGGCGCCCGATCACCAGCAGCACCGCCGCCACGATCAGCGTCCAGTAGCTGGCCTGCGCCGCCCCGGACCACAATAGCCGTTCGGTGCCCATCACCTTGGGCAGCATGAAGTACAGGATCGACACCACCAGCGGGATGAGGAAGCCAAAGACCATCACCATCCCGTGCAGCGTCATCAGGGTCATATAGACCTTGGCCCCGAGGAGCTGCACATCGGGCACCGTCAGTTCGGCCCGGAAGGCGAGCGCGAAGAAACCGCCCAGCGCCAGCATGATGAAGGCCGTGAAGATGCCCTTGAGCGCGATCTTGCGATAGTCGTTGGAAAACAGAAGCTCTCGAATCGTGGTCTTGCCGACAAGGTTTTCCGGTTTCCAGTGGGCCAGGTTGCCGGGCCCGTGGTTTACAAGTTTCTCGGACATCAGCCGTTCCCCCCGTTGGTTTCAAGACTGGCGGTATTTTCGCCACCTTCGACAACCAGCCATGCTTTCATCTGGGCGTGACCCACGCCGCAGTAGTTCACGCACTGGATCAGGTATTTTCCCGGCTCGTCCGGGGCCTTGATCCAGACCTCGCGGCGGTCGTCGGGGTCGATCTCTGCGGTGATCTGCGCCACCGGGATGTTGAAGCCGTGGATCACGTCATTACTGACGATCTTGAACAAGACCTTCTGGCCCGGCTCGACCACCACCGCGTTGCGGCTGATTTCCTGGTCTTCGTTGATGAAGCCAAAGCCCCACTGAAAGGCGATGACCTCGAACTCACGGTCAAAGACCTGATCCTTGGCGGGATCGTAGTTGCCGGAAACCTTCTTGGTCCCCTCTTCCAGGTTTTGTTGATAGGCCGAGTAGGTTCCGACGCTCAGCTTGTCGGCGTACCAGACAAGCCCCAGCATGACCGCGATGAACGCGAATTCGAACGAATAGCTGGGTTTCCAGCGGCGCTTCATCAGAATTGCCGCAAATAGCATGACAAGGCCCAGCACCGTGAATGATGCGGTTATGGCCATCATGATCGCCTGTGGACCCCAGATCCCCAAAGCGTTTTCCATGTTTTTCCTCCTGTATCGTCTGACGCGGGATAAGGCGCGTCGTGCCGGCGGGCCTGCGCTGTCGTGGCATGGCGCGCCATTATCCGCATGGGGCCGGACAAACCGGTCCCCGGTTCATGCGCCCGGTCGGGGCGCACGCCTATGCGTCAGGTTCGTGGAGGTGCTGCTGGGGGTTCGAACGCCAGGGGTTCGGCCAAGGTGGCGCCGCCAGCCCGGAACAGCCGGGCATACCTGGTTTCGGGGATCTCGACGGAACAGGTTTCGCCCACGTCGCAGGCGCAGCAGACATTGCCGCTGGCAGTGTTCTGCACAGGCAGGCCTGTGGTTCCGTCGGGCAGGGACTTGGCGCGGATGAGGGCGTTTTGAAACCCGTGCGCGTGGCCGGAAATCCCGGACGGCCCATACCGGCCCGCACCGGCGCGCATGCCCATCGTGGCAGTCGCACCGACAAGAAGCAGGATCAGGCTTGTGAGCAGCCAGGTTTCGATCATCCGTCGCAGCATGGAAGCGTTGTTAGCATGTTCAGGAAATTTTGCGAAACAAAATTTCACAAACTGACAAGATTTAACAACATCAGATGGTTACACCTGGTTTTCGCGACGCAATCAGGGGCAGAATCGCGAAATCGGCGGGCCCGGCCGGGCGATCTGTCCGGCCGGGCCCGCGATAAGGTGTTTGCTCAGCCGCGTACCCCGGTCAGCACGACGCCGGCGCGTTTCAGCGCCGCGAACAGCTTGCCGTCCACCTTGTAGCTGTCCGCGCGGTAGTTGGCGCGGCCATCGGCACTCACCCAGGCGGTGCGGTAAACCAGATAGATCGGCACCGGCTGTTTCAGGTTGATCCGGGTTTCCTCGCCGGTGGCCAGGGTGCGATCAAACAGCTGTTTGGGGTTCGACGACTGCCAGCCCAAAAGCGTGTAGGCCAGTTCGAACGGCTTTTGCACCCGCACGCAGCCGTGGCTGAAAGCGCGCCGGCTGAACCGGAACAACCGCTTGGCGGGGGTGTCGTGCAGATAGATCGCGTGCTTGTTCGGAAACAGGAACTTGACCTTGCCCAGCGCGTTGCCGCCGGATGGCTTCTGGCGCAGGCTGAACGGGAAATTGTCCTTTGTGAACGACGAAAAGTCGATGCTTTGCGGGCTGACGACATTGCCGTTCGCATCGGTCATTTCCATGTCCTGACGCGCCAGCGCATTGGGGTTCTGCTGCAACAACGGCAGGTATTCGCCCCCGGCGATCGAAGGGGGCACATACCATGACGGGTTCAGCACCATGTGGGTCATCTGGTCTTCGAACTCGGGCGTGCGCCAGCGGCCGGGCTGGCCGACCACAACGCGGCTTTCGTAGATCGAACGGCCGTTGTCGTAGACGTTCACCGTAAAGGCCGCTTCGTTCACGATGATGTGCCGCCGGCCCAGGGGCTTGTTCAGCCAGCGCAGGCGTTCGAGCCCGATCACCGCCTGCATCAGCCGGGTTTCGGCCGGGGTGTTGATCGCGGCCAGGGTTTCCTTGCCGGCGATGCCGTCCTGGTTCAGCCCGTGATCTTCCTGGAACCGGGTCACCGCCTGCACCAGACCGTCGTCATACAGCGTCGACTTGCCCCGGCTCTTGTAGCCCATTGCCGCAAGCCGCCGGCGCAGCGCCTGCACCGCCTTGCCCGACTGGCCGAATTCAAGCTTCTTGCCCGGAACCCCGGGGCCCCAGCCGCCGCGCCCGACGACCTTTTCCATCCGCGCCTTTTCCTTGAGCAGGCGAGCGTAGCCGGGATCCTGCGGCGGCAGCGACTTGAGGAAGGCGCGTGGCGAGCTCCTGGCGAAAGAGGTCAGCAGGGTGGTGGGGTTGCGCCGCGGCGGGCGCAGGGTCATGTTCTTGTCGACGCGCGACGGGGTGACGATGCCGGACTGGATGTCGCGCGCATACTGCAGGAATACCCGGGTGGTGCGCAGTTCGACTTCGACCCTGCGCGCATCCGTGCGCAGGTTCGAAAACTCGGCCCGCACGGCGCGTTCGTCGTAGCGGCCGCGCGGCAGGCCGTGGGCCGGGGCTTCGCGCAGCGCCGCCAGCAGGGCCGAGCGCCGCTGGCGGTCGCGCGGGCCGGTCCAGATCGGGGCGTAGTTGCGCGCCTTGTAGAAGGCGGCGATGGCCGGATCGCCCGCCACCGCCTGGGCCAGGGCCTGCCGGAAGGCGGTCGACTGGGCGCGAACCGGGGCGAGCGCCCCCAGCAGGAACGACAGCGCCAGCGCCGCGCCGATGAGTGCAAGGGCCCGGCTGACCGGGAATTTTCGATGGATTGTGGAATACATTTCTGACGCCAGACTTGTTGTTGGGAAAACACGCGGGATGAACCGGAACCGGTTTTCCTAAAGACGTGGCGGTTTGGGTTCGCGGCGAAAGACCGCTTTGCCCGCCAGCGCGCCGGCGCCTGCGACCAGCCGGGCCGGGCGCCGGTTCGACGGCGCCGCGATCAGCCCGTCACCTGCCGAAATCGCGTGGCAGGCCAGACCTTCGCCCTGAGCGCAATGCGCCGTCGAGGCCGCACCCGAGGCCTGGTCCAGGGCCGGATCCAGCGCCAGGTTCAGGCCGGTGGCCAGCATCGTTTCGGCGTTGTCGTGGCCGCGCATGTCCGCGGTCGCCGATGCCACCGCAAACCCGAGAAAAAAGCTGAGAACGACCAATATGCGCTTCATGCGGCCACAATAGCCGCCTGGGTGCGGCCTGCCTACCCGGATGCCGGGCAAAACCCGCGATTTCTCCGGTAAAGATGCCAATTCGCGCCCTTGTCCGGGATTGTTGACGGTTTGCGCCCCGCCAGGCCCCCGTCAGGCCCGTGCCGATCAGTTCCCGAGGCACGCCATGTGGCGCGCGCCCTGGCAGGCCAGGCTGTTGATGCTCCAGGTGCTCTTGATATAGGCGATCACCGCGTCGATGTCGCCAGGGGCCAGCACTTGTTGCCAGGCGATCATGCGCGGGTTGCGCGGCGAGCCGCGCGAAATCGTCTGGCGCAGCCCGGCGTCGGAATGATGCCAGGCGTGCATGTCGTCGTTCAGCGCCGGGGCCTTGAAGCCGGCTTCGTCGCGGGCCTCGGGGTTGCCCGGGGCTTCGCCGATGCCGCCAACCCCGTGGCAGGCCTGGCAGGTGTCCTGAAAGATCGCGCGCCCGGCGGCGATGCGTTGCGGGGTCGCGATGTCAGAGCCCTCGAAGCTCAGCCAGGTCTGGCCGCCATCGCGGCTCACCAGCACCGCGCCGGTGTCGGCGACGCCATAGATTTCGCCATCCGGCCCCTGGGCGATGTCGCGCAGGTAGCGTTCGCCGAACCCGGCGCCCACCAGTTGCCAGTCCAGA
>JAJRUE010000056.1 GCA_024277955.1 Alphaproteobacteria bacterium
CGCGCGCAGCATGGCGCGCCACGTGCCGGTGATCTTGATCCGCGCCGGGCAGGGGGCGTTCGAACTGATCGTGCCTTCCTCGATGGTGAAAACCGCCGTCGAAGACATCGCCCGTGCCATGCGCATCGTCGCCGCCCGCGCTCCGGGCTGAGCCGCGCCGCTGGACTCTGGCCCCCGGGACCCCGATATTGTTGGCATGAGTCTGCCCCCCGGTTTCCTCGACGAATTGCGCGAACGCGCCAGCCTGGCCCAGGTGGTCGGGCGCAAGGTCAGCTGGGACATGCGCAAGTCGAACCAGGGCAAGGGCGACATGTGGGCGCCATGCCCGTTTCACCAGGAAAAGACCGCCAGTTTTCACGTCGACGACCGGCAGGGGTTCTACTATTGCTTCGGTTGCCACGCCAAGGGCGATGCGATTTCCTTCCTGCGCGAAACCGAAAACGTCGGCTTCATGGAGGCGATCGAGATTCTCGCCCGCGAAGTGGGCATGCAGATGCCGGCGCGCGATCCCAAGGCCCAGCAAAAGGCCGACCGGCGAACCCAGCTGGCTGAGGTCATGGAAGAAGCGGTGCGCCATTTCCGCCTGCAGCTCAAGACCGCGGGCGGGGCGGCGGCGCGCGACTACCTGGCCGGGCGCGGGCTGGATGATGCGGCGCTGGGGCGTTGGGACATCGGCTTTGCCCCGGATGCGCGCCAGGGGCTGTGGACGCATCTGACCGGCAAGGGGATCGCCCCCGAACTGATTATCGCCGCGGGGCTGGCGGCCGAACCCGATGGCGGCGGCACGCCCTACGACCGGTTTCGCGACCGCATCATCTTTCCGATCCGCGACGGGCGCGGGCGCGCGATTGCGCTGGGGGGGCGCGCCATGTCGCCCCAGGCCCGCGCCAAGTATCTGAATTCGCCGGAAACCGAGCTGTTCGACAAGGGCCGCACCCTGTTCAACCAGCAGCGCGCCCGCGCCGCCGCCGGCAAGGGGCAGCCGCTGATCGTGGCCGAGGGCTACATGGACGTGATCGCCCTGTCCGAAGCCGGGTTCGCCGCCACCGTCGCGCCGCTGGGCACGGCGATCACCGAACACCAGCTGGCGCTGCTCTGGCGGATCGACCCGGAACCGGTGATCGCGCTCGATGGCGACACGGCGGGCCTGCGCGCGGCGATGCGGCTGGTGGACCTGGCGCTGCCGCTGATCGAGGCGGGCAAGTCGCTGCGCTTTGCGCTGATGCCCGAAGGCATGGACCCCGACGACCTGCTGCGCTCCCGCGGCGCGGCGGCCATGCAGCAGCAGATCGACGCCGCGATCCCGATGGTGCAGCTGCTGTGGCGGCGCGAAACCGAAGGCAGGAACTTTGACAGCCCCGAACGCAAGGCGGCGCTGGACAAGTCGCTGCGCGAGGCTCTGCGGCGGATCGGCGACCGCTCGATCCGGGCGCATTATGGCGATGAAATCAAGGCCTTGCGCCAGGAACTGTTCCAGGCCGGCCGCCGCCAGGGCGCACCGGGGCAGGGCCGGGGCGGCACCTGGAAGGGCGGGCGGTTCACGCCGCCCCCGGCGCCGGCCTCGGCTGGCACCCGAAATTCCTACCTGGCGACCGGCGGCGACGCGGCCGAGGAACGGCTGCGCGAAGCGGTTATCCTGGCGGCCTTGCTGCGCAACCCGCGCATCGTCGAACGGTTCGAGGGCGAACTTGAACGCCTCGAGGTGGCGACCCCCGATTTCCGCCCGGTGCACGCGGCGCTGCTGCGCCATGCCGGGGCGGCGCCCGACGACATTGCTGCGCTGGTGGAAGGTGACGCCGGGGCCGGGGCCCTTGAAAAACTCTTCGCGCCAAGCCATCTGCGAATCATCCCCGCGATCCGCAGCCCCGGCGACGATGATGCGGCGGCGCTGTGCGTGGCGCAGGAACTGGCCAAGCTGGCCGCCTTTCGCGGCGCCGAACAGGAAATCGAAGATGCAGCGCAAGACCTGGAAGCCATTGCCGACGAAGGCGTCACCTGGCGCCTCGGCCAGGTCGCCAAGGCGCGAAACGAGGCGCTCGAAAGCCGGACCGAGGACGATACCGAATACGAACGCGGCGATAACGGCGCCGCGATCAGCCGCGAGGAACGCAGTGCATTTGAGCAACTTCTGCAGCAGATCGACTACGGCAAGGGGCACAAAAGCCGGTCTTGATCGATTTGATGCGGGAAACATACACGAAAACAGCGTAAACGGGTGTGCGAATCAGTGATTCGCGGGTAATGATTCGCGCGCGCGCCCCGGCGCGAATCACCCGATCTTCAAAGGAGAGCCGGATGGCCGCCAAGGATACCGACGACCGCAAGCAGGAAACCCCCGAAGACGAAGCCGCGCTGGACATGAGCCAGGCCGCGGTCAAGAAGATGATCGCCGAAGCCCGGCAACGCGGCTACATCACCTACGACCAGCTCAACACGGTTCTGCCGCCCGAACAGGTTTCGTCGGAACAGATCGAAGACGTGATGTCGATGCTCTCGGAAATGGGCATCAACATCATCGAAGACGAAGAGGCCGAGGAAGAAGAGGCCAAGGGCTCGACCGAGGTGGTCGAGGTATCGGGGTCGCGTCAGGTGGCGGTGTCGCAGGGCGAAACCGAAAAGCTGGACCGCACCGACGACCCGGTGCGCATGTATCTGCGCGAAATGGGCAGCGTCGAACTGCTCAGCCGCGAGGGCGAGATCGCCATCGCCAAGCGCATCGAGGCCGGCCGCAAGACGATGATCGCGGGGCTTTGCGAAAGCCCGCTGACCTTCCAGGCGATCACCATCTGGCGCGACGAATTGCTGAGCGAAGACATCCTGCTGCGCGACGTGATCGACCTTGAGGCGACCTTTGGCAGCGGTCTGGACGATGACGAACAGGAACCGGTGGTGGCGCCGGTGGCCGGTGCCCCGGCGGCCAAGGCCAAGGACCAGCAGCCCGAACTTGACGCCGACGGCAACCCGATCGCCACCGACGACGATGACGACGACGAGTACGAACAGGCCAACATGTCGCTGGCGGCGATGGAGGCGGCGCTCAAGCCCCGGGTGCTGGAAACGCTTGATCTGATCGCGCGCGACTATGCCAAGCTCGCCGACATGCAGGACATGCGCATGTCGGCGCGGCTGAACGAAGACGGCACGTTTTCCGACAAGGCTGAAACCAAATACAAGAAACTGCGGCTGGAAATCGTCGAGTTGGTGAACGAACTGCACCTGCACAACAACCGGATCGAAGCGCTGATCGACCAGCTTTACGGCATCAACCGCCGGATCATGTCGATCGACGGCAAGATCGTGAAGCTCGCCGACCAGGCCCGCATCAACCGGCGCGAATTCGTCGAGGCCTATCGCGGCTCCGAGCTTGACCCGACCTGGCTCGACCGGATGGCGGAAAAGCCCGGGCGCGGCTGGCAGGCCTTCGTGGAACGGTTCTCCGACAAGGTGGTCGATCTGCGCGCCGAAATGGCCCAGGTGGGGCAATATGTGGGCGTCGACATCCCCGAATTCCGCCGCATCGTGCAGCAGGTGCAAAAGGGCGAAAAGGAAGCCCGCCAGGCGAAAAAGGAAATGGTCGAGGCCAACCTGCGCCTGGTGATTTCGATTGCCAAGAAATACACCAACCGGGGCCTGCAATTCCTTGATCTTATTCAGGAAGGCAACATCGGCCTGATGAAGGCGGTGGACAAGTTCGAATACCGCCGCGGCTACAAGTTTTCCACCTATGCGACCTGGTGGATCCGCCAGGCGATCACCCGCTCGATCGCCGACCAGGCCC
>JAJRUE010000057.1 GCA_024277955.1 Alphaproteobacteria bacterium
GACCCGGTGCGGGCGCTCGAACAGGTGATGGCGCTGAACGACGCGCGCGACCTGCTGGCGCGCGACGTGTTGGCGGTGGACATGCGCAACCCGGCCCGCCCGACCCTGCGCATGGCCCCCGAGGCGCTGGACGAGCTGCGCCGAATCAAGGACTTCAGGCAAGGAGCAGACCACGGATGACCGATCTCTATTCTACTCAGCGCGCCATGCGCGCGATGCGTAATGCCGCCATGCAGCGCGGGGTGATCGCCATTCTCGACATCGGCACCTCGAAAATCGCCTGCCTGGTGCTGCGCTTTGACGGGCCGGAACATTTCCGCGATTCCGATGGCGTCGGCTCGATGGCGGGGCAGTCGTCGTTCCGGGTGATCGGCGCCGCCACCACGCGGTCGCGCGGGGTGCGCTTTGGCGAGATCGACGCGATGCAGGAAACCGAACGCGCGATCCGCACCGCGGTGCAGGCGGCGCAGAAAATGGCCGATGTGCGGGTGGACCATGTGATCGCCGCCTTTTCCGGCGGCGCGCCGCGGTCCTACGGGCTGGCCGGCGAGGTCGAGATCGAAGACAGCACCGTGCGCGAAAGCGATGTGGGGCGCGTGCTGGCCGCCTGCGACATGCCCGACATCGGTCAGGCGCGCGAACCGCTGCACGCGCAACCGGTGAATTTCGCGCTGGACCACCGGTCGGGGCTGGCCGATCCGCGCGGCCAGATCGGCAACCGTCTGGCGGTGGACCTGCACCTGCTCAGCGTCGACACGCCAAGCGTGGAAAACCTGATCCACTGTCTGAAACGCTGCGACCTGGAACTGGCGGGGCTGGCGTCTTCGGCCTATGTGGCCGGGGTTTCGGCGCTGGTCGAGGACGAACAGGAACTGGGCGCCGCCTGCATCGACATGGGCGGCGGCACCACCGGGCTTTCGATCTTCATCAAGAAACACATGATCTACGCCGACTGCCTGCGGATGGGCGGCGACCACGTGACGCTGGACATTTCCAAGGGGCTGCAGGTGTCGCTGGCGGCGGCCGAACGCATCAAGACCCTGCACGGCGGCGTCGTCGCCACCGGCATGGACGACCGCGAGATGATCGAGATCGGCGGCGACAGCGGCGACTGGGACCGCGACCGGCGCACGGTGTCGCGCTCGGAGCTGATCGGCATCATGCGCCCGCGCATCGAGGAAATCCTCGAAGAAATCCGCGCCCGCCTCGACGCCGCCGGTTTCGAACACCTGCCCAGCCAGCAGATCGTGCTGACCGGCGGCGCCAGCCAGGTGCCCGGGCTCGACCGGCTGGCCCCCAAGATCCTCGGCCAGCAGGTGCGCATCGGCCGCCCGCTGCGCGTCCAGGGCCTGCCGCAGGCGGCCACCGGCGCGGGCTTTGCCGCCTCCGTCGGGCTGTGCCTGTTTGCGGCACACCCGCAGGATGAATGGTGGGATTTCGAGATTCCTTCCGAACGATACCCGGCGCGTTCGCTCCGCCGGGCGGTAAAATGGTTCAAGGAGAACTGGTGAACGCAATATGTCGGGATATGAGCGAAATCCCGCTGTCTGACGCAGGATTGACCCCATATTTTGTGTCAAAATTGTGATTTTGGGGTGACGAAACGCGCGACTCTCTTTAGGAATAGTCGCAATTAGGTGAATCTGGTCGATTTTTGGGCCAATCAGGAAACAGGCGGACGAGGCGATGACTTTGAATCTGATGATGCCCCAGCAAGATGATTTGAAACCCCGTATCACGGTATTCGGCGTCGGTGGCGCGGGCGGCAACGCGGTCAACAACATGATCGAGAAACAGCTCGAAGGCGTGGAATTCGTCGTTGCCAACACCGATGCCCAGGCGCTGTCGCAATCCAACGCGCCCAACAAGATCCAGATGGGCGTGAAGGTCACCGAGGGTCTCGGGGCCGGGGCGCGGCCCTCGGTGGGTGCTGCCGCCGCCGAAGAAACCATCGAGGAAATCGTCGACCAGCTGGCCGGCGCGCATATGTGCTTCATCACCGCCGGCATGGGCGGGGGCACCGGCACCGGCGCCGCCCCGATCATCGCGCAAGCCGCGCGCGAACTTGGGGTGCTGACCGTCGGCGTGGTCACCAAGCCGTTCCAGTTCGAAGGCGCCAAGCGGATGCGCCAGGCCGAGGAAGGCGTGGACGCGCTGCAGCAGATGGTGGACACGCTGATCATCATCCCGAACCAGAACCTGTTTCGCCTGGCCAATGAAAACACCACCTTCACCGAAGCCTTCTCCATGGCCGACGACGTGCTGTATCAGGGCGTCAAGGGGGTCACCGACCTGATGGTGCGCCCGGGGCTGATCAACCTCGACTTTGCCGACGTGCGTTCGGTGATGGACGAGATGGGCAAGGCGATGATGGGCACCGGCGAAGCCACCGGCGAAGACCGCGCCATCCAGGCCGCCGAGAAAGCCATCGCCAACCCGCTGCTCGACGAGATCTCGCTCAAGGGCGCCAAGGGCGTGCTGATCAACATCACCGGCGCCTACGATCTGACGCTCTTCGAACTGGACGAAGCCGCCAACCGCATCCGCGAAGAGGTCGACGCCGAAGCCAACATCATCGTCGGCTCGACGCTGGACACCGAGATGGAAGGCGCGATGCGCGTCAGCGTGGTCGCCACCGGCATCGACGTGGTCGAAGCCGCGGCCCAGCCGCCGATGCCGCGCCGCGCCAGCAGCCAGGCCCCGGCCCAGCCCGCGGCCCAAACCGCCGCTCAACCCGCCGCCCAGCCGGTCCCGGCGCAAACCCAACCCGCCGCCGTAGCCCCGGCCGAGGCGCCCGCCGCCAGCCAGCCGGCCAGCGAACCGGGCCTGTTCCAGGGTTTCGACAGCCCGGCCCAGGACCAGACCCCGGCGGCGACCGCCACCGGCGACGACGGCCTGCCGCCGCCGGCCTATCAGCCACAGGCGGAACAGCCGCAACCCCAGGCGCAACCCCAAACCCCGGCCACCGGCGCCGACTATGTGGCCCCGCAAGAGCCCGCCGCCGGCGCCCCGAACCCGGCGGCGATGAGCCGCCTGCAGGCGGCGGTGCAAAGCGCGCCGCAGCAGCAGGGGTTTTCGACCCGGCGCAACGCTCCGGCGCAGCAACAGGCGGAAAAATCCCGCTTCGGGATCAACTCGTTGATCGGCCGGATGACGGGCCACGGCAGCGAAACCCAGCCCGCCCAGGGCCAGCCGGCGCCGCGCCAGCAGCCCAGCGTTTCGGCCCCCCAACCCGAAGCCGAAACCGACCCGGAACAGGAACGGATCGAGATTCCGGCCTTTCTGCGGCGTCAGGCGAACTAGAATCTGGTAACAAATCTAATGAAAGGGATCGGCGCACGCCGATCCTTTTTCTTTGTTATCAATGGGTTGGAAATTCCCGCCACAGCTTTCGGCAAAATCTTGCGCATCGCGAATCGCGATGTTTCAGAGCGTTACAAAGATTGAATTGAGCCGCGCCGCCGCTGCCGCTAGGGAGTGTCAGGTCACGGCGCTACCGGCGCGACAAGACTTTCGTGACGACATAATCCCGAGGGACACCTTCTTGCAGACGACGATCAAATCAGCGGTCACATTCCGGGGCGTGGGCCTGCATTCGGGTGCGCCGGTCACGATGACCATCCGCCCGGCTTCGGCCGAACACGGCGTCTGGTTCCGCCGCACCGATCTGGCCGAGGCGCCCCGGCGCGACGCGATGGTGCCGGCGCATTGGGCTTCGGTGACGCCGTCGCGCCTGTGCACGGTGATCGAGAACCGCGACGGGGTCGGTATCTCGACCGTCGAACACGTGACCGCGGCGCTGGCCGGCTGCGGCATCCAGAACGCGCTGATCGACATCGACGGGCCGGAAGTTCCGATCCTCGACGGCAGCGCCGCCCCCTTTGTGGACGCGATCCTGGCGCGCGGCGTGCGCCAGCTGGCGGCCCCGGTGCGCGCCCTGCGCATCCTCGCCCCGGTCGAGGTGCGCGACGGCGATGCGGTGGCCCGGCTGGTGCCCAGCGACCAGTTCGAGATCGAGTTCCAGATAGACTTTGCCGACGCCGCCATCGGCCGGCAGCAAAAGACCCTGAACATGGCCAACGGCGCTTTCGTGCGCGAACTGTGCGACAGCCGCACCTTCTGCCGCCAGAGCGACGTTGACGCGATGCGCGCCGGCGGCCTGGCGCGCGGCGGCTCGTTGGCCAATGCGATCGTGGTCGATGGCGATGCGGTGCTGAACCCCGAAGGGCTGCGCCACGCCGACGAAGCGGTGCGCCACAAGATGCTGGACGCGCTGGGCGACCTGTCGCTGGCCGGCGCGCCGATCTTCGGGCGCTACGAAGGGCTGCGCGCGGGCCATGCGCTGACCAACCGGCTGCTGCGCCGGCTGTTCGCCACCCCCGGCGCCTGCGAGGTGATCCTGTGCGACGAAGCCGCCGCCCGCCGGTTGCCCGGCGTCGGCGTCAAGCACGCCGATTTCGCCGCCGTTGCCTGACGCTGTCACCTGACGCCGCCCGCGAACTACGCCCGCGTTTGCCGCCCGAGATAGTCGTGCGAGACTGCCGCCCGTGACGGCTTTGGCGGCGGTGCCGGCGCGCCGGGCGCGCGCCCGGGGGCTGTCTGCCCCCCTTGGCCTGACGGCCAATTCCCCCCGAGGATATTTGCCGACAGAAGAAGCCCGGGGCGGTGTTGCCGGGTCCGGGTGGGGTCGGGAGTGCGGTGGGGGGCGAAAAACGCGATCAAAGGCGTTTTGCCCCGGTTTTTTCTGTGCTAGGACCGATGCTGATGGCCGTGGGGTTTTCGATGCCCGCGGCAAAGCGAATGGGGCAGGCGCTTGATGTCAAAGGCCAAAACACTCAGGAAACTTGCCGGGCCGCTGGCTGTCGTGACCTTGCTGGCGGCCTGCGGCGGCGGCGCGCCCACCAATGTCGATCTGGAAAACTTCACCGCCAGCGAAATCTACCAGCGCGGCGAATACGAACTGTCGCGCGGCAAGCCCAAGGGCGCGGCGCATTTCTTTTCCGAGATCGAGCGGCTCTACCCCTATTCGGAATGGGCCAAGCGGGCGCTGATCATGCAGGCGTTTTCCTATCACCGCCAGCGCGCCTATGCCGACAGTCGCGCCGCCGCGCAACGTTACCTTGATCTTTACCCGGCGGACCAGGACGCGGCCTATGCGCAGTATCTGGTGGCGCTCAGCTATTATGACCAGATCGACGAGGTCGGCCGCGACCAGGGGCTGGCCTTTGATGCGCTGCAGGCGCTGCGCAAGGTGATCGATAATTACCCCGACACCGATTACGCCCGCTCTGCGGTGCTGAAATTCGACCTGGCCTTTGATCATCTCGCGGCCAAGGAAATGGAAATCGGCCGTTTCTATCTGAAGCGCGGCAACCATACCGCCGCGATCAACCGGTTCCGCACCGTGGTCGAGCAGTTCCAGACCACCGGCCAGACCCCCGAGGCGCTGTATCGCCTGGTCGAGGCCTTTCTGGCGCTGGGACTCGACGACCAGGCCCAGACCGCCGCGGCGATCCTTGGCCACAACTTCCGGTCTTCGGAATATTATCAGGACGCCTTCGATCTGCTGAAAGGGCGCGGGCTGCGCCCCGAGGCGCGTTCCGGCGGCTGGCTGGGCAGCATCTACCGCCAGGTGATCCGCGGCGAGTGGCTGTAGATCCGGGGGACGCGGCCATGCTGCAAAGTCTCGAAATCCGGGACCTGCTGATCATCGACCATCTGGTGCTCGACTTCCAGCCGGGGCTGAACGTGCTGACCGGCGAAACCGGGGCCGGCAAGTCGATCCTGCTGGATGCGCTGGGCTTCGTGCTGGGCTGGCGCGGGCGTGCCGCCACGGTGCGCGCCGGGGCCGATCTGGGCGAGGTGACGGCGGTGTTTTCGCTGCCCCCCGGCCACCCGGCGCATGCGGTTCTGGAAGACGCCGGCCTGCCCGCGGGGGACGAGCTGATCTTGCGCCGCACCACCACCCCCGAGGGCCGCCGCACCGCCCGGATCAACGACCGCCGCACCAGCGCCGAAGCGCTGCGCGCGTTGTCGGAAACCCTGGTCGAACTGCACGGCCAGCAGGATGACCGGGGGCTGCTGAACGCTTCCGCCCATCTGGGAATTCTGGATGATTTCGCGGGGTTGCGTGGCGAAGTTGACAAGGTCAACGTCCTCTGGACCAAGGCCCGCGCCGCGTCCGAGGCCGTTGCCCAGGCCCGCGCCCGCCTCGAGGCCGCGCGCGCCGAAGAAGATTACCTGCGTCACGCGCTGGATGAGTTGGACAAGCTGGCGCCCGCGCCGGGCGAAGACGCCGATCTCGACAGCCGGCGGCGGCTGATGCAGGCGGCCGAGCGGATCGGCGAAGACATCGCGCGCGCCGCCCAGGGGCTTGGCCCGGACGGGGCCGAGGGCCAGATGGCGGCGGCGATGCGCTGGCTGGAAGGCGCCGCGGCCAAGGCCGAGGGCCGGCTGGACGAGGCGCTCGCCGCGCTGGGCCGGGCGCTGAACGAACTGGGCGAGGCGCAGGACGGGGTGACGCGGGCGCTCGACGAGATGCGCTTTGACGCGGCCGAGCTTGAACAGGTGGAAGAACGGCTGTTCGCGATCCGGGCGCTGGCGCGCAAGCACGGCTGCGTGCCGGACGACCTGGCGGCGCTGCGCGACGATATCGCGGCGCAGGTGGCGGCGCTCGAGGGGGGTGAAAGCGATCTGGCCGGGCTGCGCGAGGCCGAAGAGGCGGCGCGCGCGGCGCATCTGCGCGCGGCCCGCGCGCTCAGCGAAAGGCGCGCCCGCGCGGCGGCGGCGCTGGATACGGCGATGGCCGAGGAACTGGCGCCGCTGAAGATGGAACGCACGGTGTTCCGCACGGTTCTTGGACCGGCTGATCCGGGGCCTGCGGGCATCGACCGGGCGGTTTTCAGCGTCGCCACCAACCCCGGCGCGCCGGCGGGGCCGCTGAACCGGATCGCCTCGGGCGGTGAACTTTCGCGCTTTCTGCTGGCGCTCAAGCTTTGCCTGGTGCGCGGCGCGCCGGGGGCGGTGACGATGATTTTCGACGAGATCGACCGCGGCGTCGGCGGCGCCACGGCGGATGCGGTGGGCCGGCGGCTGCAGCGCATTGCCGAGGCCGGGCAGGTGCTGGTGGTGACCCATTCGCCGCAGGTGGCGGCGCGCGGCGCGCATCACTGGCATGTGGAAAAGACCGTGACCGGTGGGGCGACGCTGTCGCGGGTTTCGGCGCTGGATGCGGCGGCGCGCACCGAGGAGATCGCCCGGATGCTGGCCGGCGACCGGATCACCGCCGAGGCCCGCGCCGCCGCCCGCGCCCTGCTGGCGGGGTAGCTTGATTGGGTTTTGACCCTAGGATCTGCCGGTGGATCTTGTCCGGCGGAGGCGCCTTGCGGCGCCATTTTCATGTCTCGCCGCCGGGCTTTGCCCGCCGGCTCGGGCGGGGCTGCGGCGCCCGGCGGCGGTGCCCGGAAAGGGCAGGCGGTGCGCGGCCCGGCGCCTGGGCGATCAAACCCCTTGAACCTACAGTGGCTAGAGGTCCTATCTTGCCTGCGAATCGGATGGCGGGCGCAGGCCGCAGCAGCACGGGCAGGACAGAATGACCGAAAAAAACGGGACGAAATCGCCGCCGGGCCAGGACCACGCGCACGGCCCCCCGCATGATCATCGCACGACGCAGGCTGCCGCGACGGTTGCCGGCGGGCATGATCACACCCATGATCACGGGCACGATCACGCCCACGGCGCCGCTGCGGGCGGCTGTTGCGGGGCCGGGGCCGGGGCGATGTGCGGCGATATCGGCCCGGTGGGCAATCTCGACGCCGCCGGGCGCAGTTTTCGCGTCAACGGTCTGGACTGTGCCGAAGAGGTCGCCATTCTCGGCCGCGTGCTTGGGCCCGCGGTGGGGGGCGCCGAACACCTGGCTTTCGACGTGATCAACGGCCGGATGAGCGTGCTCGACAGCGCCGCCCCGCTGGGCGATGAAGAGATCGTGCGCCTCGTCGCCTCGACCGGGATGAGCGCCGCCCCCTGGCGCGCCGAAAGCGCCGCCGCCGACCAGGCCGCGCACCTGCGCCGGCAGGCCCGCTTTACCGCCGCCAGCGCCGCCTTCTGGGCCGCCGGGCTGGCCTGGCATGTGGCCGAAAGCGGCGCCGCCGGGGCGATCCGCCTGTTTGCCGGTCACGCCGGCGCGCCGATGCCCTGGCCCGAGATCGCGCTGTTCCTTGCCGCCATCGTGCTGGGCACCTGGCAGGTCGCCCCCAAGGCCTGGTCTTCGGCCCGCCGCCTGTCGCCCGACATGAACCTGCTGATGGTGGTCGCGGTCACCGGCGCGGTCGGGCTGGGCGAATATTTCGAAGCCGCCACGGTGGCGTTTTTCTTCGCGCTGTCGCTCTATCTTGAAAGCTGGAGCGTCGGGCGCGCCCGCAACGCGGTGTCGGCGCTTCTGGATCTGGCGCCGCCCACGGTGCGGCTGGTGGCCGAGGACGGCGGCGAAAGGGACGTGCCCGCGGCCTCGGTCCCGGTGGGCAGCCGGTTCGTGCTGCGCGGCGGCGACCGGGTGCCGCTGGACGGAGAGGTTGTCGAAGGCACCGGCGCCATCAACCAGGCTCCGATCACCGGCGAAAGCGCGCTGGTGACCAAGGAGGTGGGCGATGCGGTCTACGCCGGCTCGATCAACGGCGACGGCACGCTGATCGTGCGGGCGACGAAACCGGCGTCGGACACGGTGCTGGCGCGCATCATCCGCATGGTGGGCGACGCCCATTCGCGCCGCGCCGAGGTGGAACAGTGGGTCACCCGCTTTGCCCGGGTCTACACGCCCGCGGTGATGGCGCTGGCGATCCTGATCGCGGTGGCGCCGCCGCTTCTGGCGGGGGGCGACTGGGCCACCTGGTTCTACCGGGCGCTGGTGCTGCTGGTGATCGCCTGCCCCTGCGCGCTGGTGATCTCGACCCCGGTGTCGATCGTTGCGGCGCTGGCGTCCTCGGCGCGCAGCGGCGTGCTGATCAAGGGCGGCGCCTATGTGGAAGCGCCGGGGCGCATTTCGGCGCTGGCGCTGGACAAGACCGGCACCATCACCGAAGGCCGCCCCGAGGTCGCGCGCATTCACCCTCTGGACGGCGTCGCGGCGCATGAGCTGCTGGCCACCGCCGCGGCGCTCGAGGCGCGGTCGTCCCACCCGCTGGCGCGCGCGATCACCGACAGCGCCACCGGCCAGGGGCTGCGCCCGGACCCCGCCAGCACCAGCCGCACCGTGCCCGGACACGGCGTCGAAGGCAGCTACGATGGGCGCGCGGTCTGGCTTGGCTCGGACCGGTTCGCCGCCGAAAAGGGCATGGCCGACCAGCTGCCCGAGCCGGTGGTGCGCGAAATCGAGACCGCCGGCAGCACCCTGGTGGTGGTCGGCGACGACACCCGCGTGCTGGGCCTGCTGGAGCTGCGCGACCGCATCCGCCCCGAAGCCGCGGGCATCGTCGCCAGGCTGCACGCGCTGGGGGTGGGGCGGATCGTGATGCTCACCGGCGACAACGCGCGCACCGCCCAGGCGGTGGCCAGCGCCGCAGGCATCGACGAGGTCCGGGCCGAGCTTTTGCCCGAAGACAAGGTCGCCGCGATCGAGGCGCTTGCCCAGACCCACGACGTCGTGGCGATGGTCGGCGATGGGGTGAACGACGCCCCCGCCATGGCGCGCGCCCATATCGGCATCGCCATGGGGGCGATCGGCTCGGACGCGGCGGTGGAAACCGCCGATATCGCGCTGATGACCGACGATATCTCGCGCTTGCCGTGGCTGGTGGCGCATTCGCGCCGGGCGATGCGGATCATCCACCAGAACATCGGCTTTTCGCTGGCGGTCAAGGCGGCCTTCGTGGTGCTGACAGCGCTGGGAATGGCGACCATGTGGGGGGCGATCGCCGCCGATGTGGGGGTGTCGCTGCTGGTGGTGGCCAATGCGCTGCGGCTGCTGCGGGCGAGACCGGCGGACGCGCCGCCGCGCGGCGGGGCAGGGCGGCGCACAGCCGCGCCGGCGCCGGCCACCCCGGCCCCGGTGCGCGCCTGAGCCGCGACCCCTGGCGGATGGCGCAAAAAATGCTACATGAGTTGTAGGGTTGCATCCGGCGGCCCGATCCAACGCGCGACCCGTGGGGCCGGGGGCAAGGTTTTTGCAAAAACCTTGCAAGGCGCTTGCAAGCGCCTTGGCCCCGGCCCGACCGCCGGCTAACGAAAGGAACCGAGATGCTCTCTATCGGCGCGCTTGCGCGCAAGACCGGCGCCAAGGTGCAGACGATCCGCTACTACGAACAGATCGGCATGCTGCCCGAGGCCGAACGCAGCGCCGGCGGCCAGCGCCGCTACCGGGCGGCGGACCTCGACCGTCTCTCCTTCATCCGCCACGCCCGCCAGTTGGGGTTCGCGCTTGGCGACATCCGCGAGATGCTTGAGCTGACCGACCGCCCGGACCAGTCCTGCGGCGCGGTGGACGAAATCGCCAGCCGCCAGCTGGACCTGGTGCGCCAGCGCATCGCCCGGCTGCGCGCGCTCGAACGCGAACTGCAGCGGATGGTCGAAAGCTGCAAGGGCGACAGCGTCGCGCGCTGCCGTATCCTTGAAGTGCTGCGCGACCATTCCCAATGCCTCACCGACCACGACGCCGCTGGCTGAGCCCACCCCCGCAACCACCCGCCGCCCCCGCCCGGGGCGCGCCGCCCACCGCCCGCCCGCGCCCCGACGCAGGACTGCCCGCCGAACCTCCCGGACCCCCACAACGCGCCACACCAGCCGGGCCGTGCCCTGCGGCCCGTGCAGGCCAGAGCCCGACATGACACAGGCCGGGAAAAGTTCCCGGCCTGCCGCCCCCGCCCGGGGGCAAATCCCTGAAAGAAAACCGCCCTCAGTAGGTGCGAATCAGCCCCACCAGCCGGCCTTGCACCTGTACCTGATCCTCGCGGAACACCCGGGTTTCATAGGCGGCGTTGGCGGGCTCCAGCGCAATCGCATTGCCGTTGCGGCGAAAGCGCTTCAGCGTGGTTTCATAGCCATCCACCATCGCCACCACGATATCGCCGTTCTCGGCGGTCGAGCCTTCGCGGATCACCACCACATCGCCATCGTTGATCCCGGCTTCGATCATCGAATCGCCCTTGACCTCGAGCGCGTAATGATCGGCGCCGCCCGACAGCATGGCGCCGGGCACGGCGATGTTGCGCGCCCCGTCCTCGATCGCCTCGATCGGCTGGCCGGCGGCGATGCGCCCCATGATCGGCAGGTCCAGCGCCTCTACCGCGTCGATCGGCAGCGCCCCGCGCGGGGCCGACCCGAACTGGGAAGCGTTATCCCGGCGATCCCCCTCGATCACCCGCGGCCGAAAGCCCGTCCCGGTCTCGGTCTCGGGGCCAGCCTCGGTCCCGGTGTCGCGGGCGGTGTCCAGGGTCGAACGCCCCCCCAGCGCCTCGGGCAGCTTGACGATCTCGATGGCCCGGGCGCGATGCGCCAGCCGGCGGATGAAGCCGCGTTCCTCCAGCGCGGTGATCAGCCGGTGAATGCCGGATTTCGAGCGCAGATCCAGCGCCAGCTTCATTTCGTCGAAAGACGGCGGGACGCCATCGCGCTGCACCCGCTTGTGGATAAATTCCAGCAGGTCCAGTTGCTTGCGGGTCAACATGCGCTCACTCCTCTGTCGCTTTGGCGCGCGGGCAGTGCCGCGTTCGGATCGCGGCAAGACCGGCGCCAGACACCGCCCCGCGGAACCGGGGCCGCTTCGCCCCTCAGATGGGCGTTCAGGAAATGTTCTAGCCCTGTTCCCGTTATGTGTCAACCATTTGTCAATACTTGCCAACCGCCCGGAAACCACCCGCAAACCGCCCCCGCGGTCCGCGCAGCCACCCCGCCAGACCAGCCCGTCGCGGCGCTCAGATCGGCACGTATTCCACCATCTCGCCCGCCTTTCGCGCCGGGTCCGCCACCGGGCGCACCAGCAAGGCGTTGGCCTGCGACAGCACGCTCAGCAAGGCGCTGTCCTGGCGTTCGAACGCGGTGATCACGCCGGCCTCGACCCGGGCCCGCATATAGTGTTCACGGGCGCCGTTTTCCGGCAGGTCATTGGCCAGCCGCGCCCGCGCCCGCGGCGCCGGGCCGGGGGGCAATCCTTGCAGCGCGCGGATCGCTGGCAACATGAAGATATGCCCGCAAACGATTGATGAAACCGGGTTTCCAGGCAATCCTATCAGAACCGACCCGGCCAGTTTCCCGGCCATCAGCGGCTTGCCCGGCCGCATCGCGATCTTGTAGAACGCCCGGTCCAGCCCCAGCCCGGCGGCGACCTCGCCCACCAGGTCGTGATCGCCGACCGACGCGCCGCCGACGGTCACGATCAGATCGGCGTCGCGCGCCAGATCGAACACGGTTTCGAGCGACGCCACGTTGTCGCGCGCGATCGGCAGGATGCGCACCCGGGCGCCGGCGGCCTGGGCCAGGGCTTTCAGCCCGAAGCTGTTGGACGCGATGATCTGGTCGGGGCCGGGGGTCTCGCCGGGCATCACCAGTTCGTCGCCGGTGGCCAGCAACGCCACCACCGGGCGGCGCGCGACCTGCACCCGCGGCACGTTCATCGCCGCCAGCAGCGCCAGGTCGTTGGCGCTCAGCCGGCGCGGCGCGTCCAGCCTGTCGCCGGCCTTGAAGTCAGTGCCCGCCGGGCGGATATACAGCCCGGCCCGGTAGCCCTGTTCGGGGGCGCTTTCGATGACGATGGTCTTGCCGTCGCGCAGCACGTTTTCCTGGACCACCACGCAGTCGGCCCCGGCGGGCACCGGCGCGCCGGTGAAGATGCGCGCGCATTCGCCAGCGCCGATCCGGCCCGAAAACCGATGGCCGGCGGCGGCTTCGCCCACCACCTTCAGCCGAGCGCCGACCACGGCGTCACGGTGGCGCAGCGCATAACCGTCCATGGCCGAGGCCGGAAACGGCGGCTGGTCGCGCCGCGCCTCGGCGGCGTGCAGCAGCACCCGCCCGGCCGCTTCGTCCAGCGCCACCTCTTCGGCTTCGAGCGGGGTCACCAGGTCAAAGATCAGATCCAGCGCCTGGGCAACAGATAACATGAACTATACCTCGTAACGTCCGGATTTGCCGCCATCTTTCAGCAATAGCCTTATGCCGCCGATGGTCATGTCCTTCTGCACCGCCTTGACCATGTCATAGACCGTCAGGCAGGCGGCGGACACCGCGCTGAGCGCCTCCATCTCGATCCCGGTCTTGCCGGTGGTCTTGACCGTGGCGGTGACGCGCACCCCCGGCAGATCGGCGTCCGGCAGCAGATCCACCGCCACCTTGGTGATCGGCAGCGGGTGGCACAGCGGGATCAGGTCGGCGGTCTTTTTCGCGCCCATGATCCCGGCCAGCCGGGCGACGCCCAGAACGTCCCCCTTCTTGGCGCGGTTTTCGGTAATCATCACAAGGGTTTCTGGCGCGACCTTGATGTAGCCTTCGGCGATGGCGATCCGTTCAGTCACCGGCTTTTGCGACACGTCGACCATATGGGCCTGCCCGTCGGCGTCGAAATGGGTCAGTTCTGCCATCAGCGGCCTCCGATGCCGGGTTGCACGCCGGCTTTTGCTCCGTCGCGAGAGACCGGCAAGGGATCGGCCAGCAACCGGCGCGTCGCCTCGGCGACGTCGCCGGCGCGCATCAGGCTTTCGCCGATCAGAAAACACCGCGCCCCGCAGCGCGCCATCGCCGCCAGGTCGTCGGGCGTCGCCAGCCCGCTTTCGCTGATCAGGGTCTTGCCCTCGGGCGCCAGACGGGCCAGCGCGCGGGTGGTGTCCAGGCTGGTCTCGAAGGTCTTGAGGTCGCGGTTGTTCACCCCCAGCAGCGGCGATTTCAGCGCCAGCGCGCGCGCCAGTTCGGCTTGGTTGTGCACTTCCACCAGCACGTCCATGCCCCAGCCGATGGCGGCCTGTTCCAGTTCCTGCGCCTGGGCGTCGGAGACCGAGGCCATGATGATCAGGATGCAATCCGCCCCCCAGGCGCGGGCCTGCGCCACCTGGTAGGTGTCATAGAGGAAATCCTTGCGCAGCACCGGCAGGTCGCAGGCCTCGCGGGCCTGGCCCAGGTATTCGGGCGCGCCCTGAAAGGAGGGTGTGTCGGTCAGCACCGACAGGCAGGCCGCGCCGCCCCGGGCATAGGCGCGCGCCAGCGTGGCCGGGTCGAAATCGGCGCGGATCAGGCCTTTGGACGGGCTTGCTTTCTTGATTTCGGCGATCAGCCCGTAGCCGTGGCGCGCGGCCTCTTGCAGGGCCCTGGCAAAGCCGCGCACCGGTGATGCGGCGCGGGCGCGCGCTTCGAGTTCGGCTAGCGGCAGCGCCGCCTTGGCGGCGGCGATTTCTTCCAGCTTGTAGGCCTTGATCTTGTCGAGAACGGTGGTCATGGCCGATGGATACCCGAGCGCGCCGGTGAAGGAAAGGGCGTGCGCGGGCCGCGCGCGCCCAAGGTTTTTGCAAAAACCTTGGGCCAAGGCGCTTGCAAGCGCCTTGGCGGCCGGCGGCGCCGGCCGCCCGGCCCGACCCCCGCGAAAATCCCGGTGAAAACCCTATCCATTTCCCGGCGGCACCAGCTTGCCGGGGTTCAGGATGTCCGTCGGGTCCAGCGCGCGTTTCAGCTCGCCCATCACGTCCCAGCCGTCGCCGTGTTCGGCGCGCATCAGCCCGGTCTTGCCCATGCCCACCCCGTGTTCGCCGGTGATCGTGCCCCCCAGCCGCAGGGCGCGTTCGGCCATCCGCTGCGCCAGGGCCTTGGCCTCGGCCAGTTCGCCGGCGTCGTCCGGCGCCACCAGCAGCACCGCGTGGAAATTGCCGTCGCCCACATGGCCCAGGATCGGCCCCATCAGCGGCGAGGCGGCGATGTCGGCGGCGGTTTCGTTCACCGCCTGCGCCAGCGCCGAGATCGGCACACAGATGTCGGTGACCAGCGCGCGTGCGCCGGGGCGCAGCGCCAGGCAGGCGTAATAGGCCTTGTGGCGCATGTCCCACAGCGCCCGGCGGTCTTCTTCGCGGTCCGACCAGCGAAAATGCGCCCCGCCGTGTTCGCCGGCGATTTCGCCAAAGCGCGCCGCCTGTTCGGCCACGGCCGCGGGCGAGCCGTGGAACTCGATCAGCAGATGCGCCTGTTCCGGCAGCCCGGCGTTCGAGTAGGCGTTGACCGCGCGCACCGTGGCCGTGTCGAGAAACTCGATCCGCGCCATCGGGATGCCGGTCTGGATGGTCTCGATCACCGCTGCCACCGCGCCGTCCATACCGCCAAAGGCGCAGACCGCCGCCGACACCGCTTCGGGCTGGCCGTGCAGGCGCAGCGTCAGTTCGGTGATCAGCCCCAGCGTGCCTTCGGCGCCGACGAACAGCGCCGTCAGATCGTAGCCCGCCGACGACTTGCGCGCCCGGCTGCCGGTGCGGATCACCCGGCCGTCGGCCAGCACCACCTGCAGCCCCATCACGCCCTCGCGCATGGTGCCGTAGCGCACCGCCGTGGTGCCGCTGGCGCGTGTCGAGGCCATCCCCCCAAGCGACGCATTCGCCCCTGGGTCGATCGGAAAGAACAGCCCCGTGGCGCGCAGTTCTGTGTTGAGCGCCTCGCGCGTCAGCCCCGGCTGCACCACCGCGTTCATGTCCTCGGCGTTGATCTGCAGCACCTTGTCCATGCGCGCGAAATCCACCACCACCCCGCCGCGCACCGCTTGCGCGTGGCCTTCGAGCGACGTGCCCGCCCCCCAGCCGACCACCGGGCAACCCTGGGCGGCGCACAGCGAAACGATGCGCGCCACCTCTTCGGTGGTCTCGGGCCAGGCGACGGCGTCGGGCGGGCAGGGGGGAAAATGTGATTCCGACTGGCCGTGGGCCGCCAGATCGCCCTTGGATCGCGACAGGCGATTGCCTAGAAACGACGACAGACCGTCGAGGGCGTCGGGAATGCTCATGGGTGCGTTCCTTGCTTGGGACGGGGCGACCCTAGCCACGCGGGAGGCCGGGGTAAAGGCGCAACTCCGTCCCGCGCGAAGGGCGCGAACATGCAGGAACCGGGACAGAAGCCGGGCCGGAAACCGGCGCAGGGCGCGGGCGCTGGCGCTGGCGGGGACGCGGGCAAGGACGCGAAGCCGAGTGCCGGTGCGGGTGCGGGCAAGGGCGAGAAGTCGAGTGCCGGTGCGGGCGCAGGCGCGGGCAAGGCCGGGGCGACGGGGCGCGGTGCCGGAAGGCGCGCCGGCACCGGGGCTGGCAAGGGCGGCGAGGCTGCCGGGGTCTCGCCGCTGGCGGGGCAGCTTGACCGGTGGCTGTGCGCCTGCCGCGACGGCTGGCTGGTGCTGCGCCGGCGCGGGTCCAGCCAGGTGCAGTTCTGGTTCATCGCGCTTGCGGTGGGCACCGCGGCGGGCTTTGCCGCGCTGGGCTTCCGGCTGGGCATCGCCGCGCTGCAACGTTTCGTCTACGGCGCTGAAGACCTGCACAAGCTGCACACATTCGCCCAGACCCTGCCGTGGTACTGGATCCTGGCGGTGCCGACGCTGGGCGGGCTGGCGGTGGGGATCATCCTGACCCGGTTCACCGATGACGGGGTGGTGCGTTCGGTCGCCGACGTGATCGAGGGCGCGGCGCTCAACGAAGGCCGCGTCGAAACCCGCGAAGGCCTGGCTTCGGCGCTGGCCTCGCTGATCACGCTGTCTTCGGGCGGCTCTTCCGGGCGCGAAGGCCCGGTGGTGCACCTGGCGGCGGTGATTTCCACCTGGGTGTCGAACCGGATTTCCGCCAGCGGCATGACCGCGCGCGACCTGCTGGGCTGCGCGGTGGCGGGCGCGGTGTCGGCCAGTTTCAACGCCCCGATCGCGGGCGCGCTTTTCGCGCTCGAGGTGGTGCTGCGCCACTTTGCGGTGCATGCCTTTGCGCCGATCGCCATTGCCTCGGTCGCGGGCACGCTGGTCAGCCGGCTGCAGTTCGGCAATATCACCGAGTTTACCCTGCCGGTGGACGGAATGCTGCGCTTTCACGCCGAACTGCCGGCCTTCATGATCCTCGGGCTGATGAGCGGGCTGGTGGCGGTGGTGCTGATGAAGGCGGTGTTCTGGGCCGACGATTTCGGCAGCTGGGTGCAGGCGCGCATCCGCCTGCCCGGCTGGGGCCGCCCGGCGGTGGCCGGCGCGCTGCTGGGGGGGATGGCGATCGCCTTTCCGCATATCATCGGGGTGGGTTATGAAACCACGTCGCGCGCGCTGACCGGCGATCTGGTGCTGGGGGCGGCGATCGTCTTTGCGGTGGTCAAGGTGGTGGCGGTGTCGCTGACCATGGCCGGGCGGATGGGCGGCGGGATCTTTTCGCCTTCGCTGATGGTGGGGGCGCTGTTCGGGCTGGCCTTTGGCTATGTGGCGACCGGGGTTTTTCCCAACGCTTCGGGGTCGGAAACGCTTTATGCGCTGGCCGGGATGGGGGCGGTGGCGGCGGCGGTGCTTGGGGCGCCGATCTCGACCACGCTGATCGTGTTCGAGCTGACCGGCGACTGGCAGACCGGGCTGGCGGTGATGGTGGCGGTGTCGCTGTCGACGGCGCTGGCCAGCCGGATGGTCGACCGGTCGTTCTTTCTGACCCTGCTGGAGCGCAGGAACGTGCACCTGGCGGCCGGCCCGCAGGCCTATCTGCTGGCCACCGTGGGCTGCGGCAAGGTGATGCGTCCGCGCGCCGAGATGCGCGAAAGCGAGATTGACGCGAGCTGGGATCTGATCGAGCAGGGCATTTACATCGACGGCAACGCCACGCTGGAACGCGCCATGCCGATTTTCGAGCGCGCCAATGTGGCCTTTTTGCCGGTGGTGACGCTGCCGGGCGAAGACGCGCCGCCGGAATTGTGGGGGGCGGTCTGGCAGGTGGATGCACTCAAGGCGTTCAACCGGGCGCTGGCGGAAACCGCCGCCGAGGAGCATTCCTGAGCGGCGAGCGGTCAGGCGCCGCGAGGTCAGGCGGCGGGGCACAGGTGGGGGCTGTCAAAAGGTGCGCCTTGCGGCGCATTTTTTCTTGTCTTGTCCCCGCTGGCGCGGGGACGCTCCGCTCCGCTTGGGGGATATTTTCGGACAGAAGAAGGCTCAGAGTTTCGAACTGGTCAGTTTCACCCCCAGCGCGACCAGCATCCCGCCCAGCACCCGGTCGAGCCAGGCGCCCAGCCGCGGTCTGGAGCGCAGCGCCGCGGTCAGCCGGTCGCCGGCGATCACCAGAACCGGCTCGATAAAGGCGGCCGTGACGATGATCAGCAGCCCGCGCAGGAACAGCTGCGCCGGGACCGGGCCGGCGCCGGGCACCACGAATTGCGGCAGGAAGGCCAGGAAGAAGATCGCCACCTTGGGGTTGAGCGCCGGGATCAGCATGGCCTGGCGAAACACCGCCGGCAGGTTTTCGGCGCGCTTTTCGGTGTCGCCCACCAGCCGCCCGCCGCCCGAGCGCAGCGCCTGGATGCCCAGCCAGATCAGGTAGGCGGCGCCGGCCCATTTCACCAGCGAACACGCCAGCGCCGAGGTCGCCAGGATCGCCGACAGACCCACCGCCGCCGCCAGCACATGCCCGAAGGCGCCGGTCCAGATGCCGAACATGGCGGCAAAGCCCGCGCGCCGGCCGCCGGCCACGGTGCGCCCCAGGACAAAGGCGATGTCGGGCCCCGGCGCCAGGTTCAGCAGCACCGCGGCGCTCAGGAAGGTTGTCCAGTGCAGCAGCGAATAGTCGAACGTCAGACCTGCTCGACCGTTGCCTTGTCCGGGTAGAAGGCCAGGTGGCCGGCGATCGCCTCGATCCCGTCCTTCGGGTTTTCGTAGGACCAGCCGGCGTCCTTGATCAGGACCGATTTGGTTTGGATCGAGAAATAGGTGGCATCGCCCTTGTGCGGGCAGTGCGACGTGGTGTCGGACGGTTCCAGCATCGCCATCGCGATGTTTTCACGGGGAAAATAGATCACCGGCGGGTTCTGGCCTTCGATCAGTTCCAGTGCGTTTCTGGTCTCCCCCAGCACCGCGCCGCCGGCACGCAGAACCCAGGTGCCGCCCGCCGGGCGGATCTTGATGTAGTCGTCCATGTCTCTCATCCCTTGATTTGCGCGCAGCTTAATCGGGTTTGCGCTAACAGAAAAGGGGTCAGATCGGCGCGCATGCCCGGTCCAGCCAGGCCGCCGCCGCCGGGCTGACCCGCGGAGCGATGCGCGCCGCCACCTGTTGGTGATAGGTGTTGAGCCAGTCGCGTTCGCCCGCCGACAGCATCGCGGGGTCGATCAGCCGCCGCTCGATCGGCACCCAGGTGAGGGTTTCGAACCCCAGCATGTCGCGCTCATCCGCGCCGGCCAGCGGTTCGGCGGCGCGCACCACCACCAGGTTTTCAGTGCGGATGCCAAAGGCGCCTTCGCGGTAATATCCCGGCTCGTTCGACAGGATCATGCCCTCTTCCAGCGGCACTTCGGACAGGCGCGACAACCGCTGCGGCCCCTCGTGGACGCACAGGTAAACCCCGACCCCGTGGCCGGTGCCGTGGTCGTAATCCTGGCCCGCGAGCCACAGCGGATAGCGCGCCAGCGCGTCCAGATCGCGCCCGGCAAGCCCGCGCGGCCAGCGCAGCCGGCTGATCGCGATCATCCCCTGCAGGACGCGGGTGAAGGCGGCGCGTTCTTCGGGGCCTGCTTTGCCCATGACCACGGTGCGGGTGATGTCGGTGGTGCCGTCGAAATACTGCCCGCCGCTGTCGATCACGATCAGCTCGCCCGGCTGCACGATGCGGTTCGAGCCCTCGCTCACCCGGTAGTGCGGCAGGGCCCCGTGCGCGCCCGAGCCACAGATCGTTTCAAAGGAGATATCCCGCAAGGCATTGGTATCTCGGCGAAATTCCTCGAGCCGGCGAACGATCGAGATCTCGTCGATCTCGCCCGTCAGCGCGCCGTCGAGCCAGCACAGGAATTCGACCATCGCCGCGCCGTCGCGCAGATGCGCGCCCCGCGTGCCGGTGATTTCCACGTCGTTCTTGCGCGCCTTGGGCAGCACGCAGGGATCCTGGGCGCGCGCCAGATCCACCCCGGCCCGGCCCAGCAGATCGGCCACCGCCAGCGGTACGCTGGACTTGTCCAGCCGCACCGGACCTTCCAGCGCCGCCAGCGCCGCCTCGAAGTCTTCGAACGGGCGCAGCGCCACCGCCGCCCCCAGATCGACGCCGGAAAACTTGCCGACATCGGAAAACAGCGCCACCCGGGCGTCGTCGTGCAGGATCGCAAAGGCCTGCACGACCGGGTTGCGCTCGATATCGGCGCCGCGGATGTTCAGCAGCCAGCAGATCGAGTCGGGCAGGGTGATCACCGCCGCCCGCTGCCCCGCCGCGCGCAGATCCGCCGCCAGCCGCGCCCGCTTGTCGGCGGCGCTTTCGCCGGCAAGCTCGACCGGATAATCCACCACCGCGCCCATCGGCCGCCCCGGCTGGTCCTCCCAGACCGCGTCCACCAGGTTGTCGGTTGCCACCATCTCGATGCCCGAGCCATCCAGCGCCGCGCGCAGCGTTTCGATTTCAGCCAGAGTGTGCAGCCAGGGGTCGAAACCCACCCGGCCGCCGTCCGCCAGCGCGTCGCGCAGCCAGTCGGCCAGCTTGACCTCGGGCCAGTCCACCGGCTCGTAAACCGTCCCGTCCACCTGGGCGCGCACCTGCACCCGGTAGCGGCCATCGACGAACACCCCGGCGCGCCCGAGCAGGGCGGCGCAAAACCCCGCCGAGCCGGTAAAGCCGGTCAGCCAGGACAGACGCGCATCGCGCGGCGCGACGTATTCGCCCTGAAAGGCGTCGGCGCGGGGCACCAGAAAACCGTCCAGCCCGGCCCCGCGGATCGCCCCGCGCAGCGCCGCCAGCCGCGCCGGCCCCGCCGCCGGGTTGCTGGTCTCTTCGAAACTCTGAAACATCTCGCCCCTCGCTTGCCTGACCCGGCCTGCGCCGGCGGCCCGAAAAGAGCACCCCTTGGCCGCAGGGGCAAGAGGGGCAAGCCCCGGTGCCGGCCAATTCGCCCGGCGCGGGGTGCGAAACGCCTCAGCCCGCCGCTTCGAAGGCCGCGCTCATCCAGCCGCGCAGTTCGTCATCCACCTCGCCCGGCGCCGTCACCGCGACCTTGTGCGTGCACATGCCGCCCACCGCCTTGAGCCGTTCGCTGCCCGGATGGCCCTTCAGGTTGATCCCCACATCGACGCGGGTCTTCGTTTTCGGCTCGACCAGCACGAACTGCTTATTGCGCCGGAAACCGACCCCGGTCTTTTTCGGAGCAATCTCGTAATCGCCGCCGATGCCGGCGATGAAGGCGGCGATTTCCTCGTAAATCGGGCGCGGATGCTGCTTGCCGGCATATTGCGCCTCGATCAGCGCGTCGCCGTCCATCTCGCCGGAAATCGCACTCCGCGCCGCAAGCGTCACCAGATTGGCGAAGCCATGCGTCAGCCCATGTTCTTTGTTCAGGAAATTCCGTATCTTGCCATGCTTTCCTCGCCAGAGCCCTTGGCGATCGCCACCCATTCGGCGCGGCCCTTGCCGGTCTTTTCCTGCAGGCTGGCAAACATCTTGTCGGCTTCCTCGGACACCGCTTTTCTCCCTGTTGCGCAAGGACAAGCCTGCCACAGCCAGGCCGATCCGGCAAATTCCGCCAACCACCGCCCCAATTCTTCTGTCCAAAAATATCCCCGCCGGAGGCAAGGCAAGCTCAGCTTGCCTTTCTGATCCCCAGCACCCGCGCCCGCGCCCGCGGGTCGGCGTCGAACAGCACCGCCAGCTGTTCGGTCATCACCCCGGCCAGCTGTTCCACATCGGTGATCGTCACCGCGCGTTCGTAATAGCGCGTCACGTCATGGCCGATGCCGATCGCCAGCAGTTCCACCTGCTTGCGCCGCTCGATCATCGCGATCACGTCGCGCAGGTGCTTTTCCAGGTAGTTCGCCGGGTTCACCGAAAGGGTCGAGTCATCCACTGGCGCGCCATCGCTGATCACCATCATGATCTTGCGCGCCTCGTTGCGCACCACCAGCCGCCGGTGGGCCCATTCCAGCGCCTCGCCGTCGATGTTTTCCTTCAGCAGGCCTTCCTTCATCATCAGCCCCAGGTTGGGCCGAGTCCGCCGCCACGGCGCGTCCGCCGCCTTGTAGATGATGTGGCGCAGATCGTTCAGCCGCCCGGGCTGCTGTTCGCGCCCGCCGCTCAGCCATTCCTCGCGCGACTGCCCGCCCTTCCAGGCGCGGGTGGTGAAACCGAGGATCTCCACCTTCACGTCGCAACGTTCCAGCGTGCGTGCCAGCACATCGGCGCAGATCGCCGCGATCGAGATCGGCCGCCCGCGCATCGAGCCGGAATTGTCCAGCAGAAGCGTCACCACAGTATCCTTGAACTCGGTGTCCTTTTCCTGCTTGAAGCTCAGCGGGGTCGTCGGGTTCGCCACCACCCGCGCCAGGCGCCCGGCGTCCAGAATGCCCTCTTCCAGATCGAATTCCCAACTGCGGTTCTGCTGCGCCTGCAAGCGCCGCATCAGCTTGTTGGCCAGCCGCCCCACCGCGCCCTTGAGCGGTTCGAGCTGCTGGTCCAGATAGGCCCGCAGGCGTTCCAGTTCCGCCGGCTCGGCCAGATCCTCGGCCTTGATTTCCTCGTCATGGGCGTCCTGGTAGACCCGGTAGTCCGGGTCGGCCTCGCTCACCGGCATCGGCGCCGGCGGGTCCATCGGCGCTTCGCCCTCGGGCAGCTCGGTCTCGTCGCCCATCTCGCTGTCGTCGGCATCGTCCAGCGTGACTTCGGCCTGGGCTTCGTCCTGGCTGTCTTCCTGGCTCTGCTCGGGGTCGGCGTCGGCCTCTTCGGTGTCGTCCTGATCCTGCTCGCCGGTGCTGTCGGGGCCTTCTTCGTCGGCCTCGGCCTCATCGTCCTGATCTTCTTCCTGGTCCGGGTCGTCGCCCAGCTGGTCGCCATAGCCCAGATCTTCGATCACCTGCCGGGCAAGGCGCGCGAAAGCCGCCTGGTCGGCCAAGGTTTCGTCAAGGTTGCCAAGGGTTTCCCCAGCGTTCTTGTCAAGGAATTCGCGCCAGATCTGCAGCACGTTTTCGGCGCCCTCGGGCAGATCGCGCCCGGTGGCCAGCTGGCGCACCAGATAGCCCGCCGCGTCCGGCAGCGGCACCTGGCTGCGGTCGCGGGCCTGATCGTAGCCCTTGCGCGCCACCTCGTCGGCGATCTTGGCGTCGATGTTGCCGGCGGTGCCGGGCATCTCGCGCGCGCCCAGCGCCTCGCAGCGCGCCGCGTCCATGGCGTCGTAGATCGCGCGCGCCAGTTCGCCCTGCGGCTGGTAGCGGGCGAATGTTGCCGGGTCGCGATACTTGCGCTGCATGGCAAAGGCATCGGCGGTGCCGCGTGCCAGCAGCACCTCGTCGCGGCTCATTCGGCGGCTGACCTGAGGCAGGCGCACCGCATCCGCGGTCTGACCCGGCGGGTCCACCGAAAAGCTTACCGCCAGATCGGGGTCGTCGGCCAGCACCCGGGTCGCTTCGGAAAGCGCCTTTTTGAACGGGTCCGCCGGGTTGTCGTTTTTCGTGTTCATCGGTTTGCCAGCCTCTGGCACCAGTTGATGCGCCGCCCGCCGTCATAGGGGACGGCCAGCCCTTCGGCCACCATGATGTCGGCCAGCGGCCGCCCGTCAAGGGTCAGTTCCAGCAGCAGGCGGCCGTATTTGCCGGTGCCGTGGGTGCGCTGGCCGATGTCCTGCGCCGCGTTCAGAAGCTGGGCCAGCCGCGCCTTGGCCAGCTCGCCCAGGGCCTGTTCGCGCGCGCAGCCCGGTCGCCAGGTTTCCGGCGTGTCGAAGCCGGTCAGGCGCGCGGTGATCACCGCGCCGGTCGAGGGCTGGCGCAGCTTGATCGTGTCGCCATCAACGATGCGCACGATTTCGGCCACCGGATGCGCCCGGTTCGGGATCGCCGGCAGCCGGGTGATCGCCACCGCGGTGCAGCCGGCCAGGAACAGTGCCAGCCCCAGGGCCGGCAAGCGCCACCCCGCCGTCCGCCAGCCGCCGCCAGCGCCGCGACCGTCGGCACCGGAAGATGTGGCGCGCGCGTCCCTCACCCCAGCGCCGCGCTCGCGGCGCTTTCCGGCAGTTCCTCGTCGAAACAGCGCTGGTAGAACTCGGCCACGGTCTGGCGTTCCAGTTCGTCGCACTTGTTCAGAAATGACAGCCGGAAGGCATAGCCCACGTTGCGAAAGATGGTGGCGTTCTGCGCCCAGTTGATCACCGTGCGCGGGCTCATCACCGTGGACAGTTCGCCGTTCATGAAGGCGGTGCGCGTGAGATCCGCCACCGTCACCATCTGCGAGATCGTCCTGCGCCCGCTTTCGGTGTTGTAAACCGGGTTCTTGGCCAGCACGATCGCGGTTTCGGCGTCGTGGCTCAGGTAGTTCAGCGTCGCCACCAGCGACCAGCGGTCCATCTGGGCCTGGTTGATCTGCTGGACCCCGTGATAGAGGCCCGTGGTGTCGCCCAGGCCAACCGTGTTCGAGGTGGCAAACAGCCGGAAATACGGGTGCGGGGTGATGATCTCGTTCTGGTCCAGCAGCGTCAGCTTGCCGTCATGCTCCAGCACCCGCTGGATCACGAACATCACGTCGGCCCGGCCCGCGTCGTATTCGTCGAACACGATCGCCGTGGCATTGCGCAGCGCCCAGGGCAGGATGCCTTCCTGGAATTCGGTCACCTGCTTGCCGTCCTTCAGCTTGATCGCGTCCTTGCCGATCAGGTCGATCCGGGAAATGTGGCTGTCCAGGTTGACGCGCACCGTCGGCCAGTTCAAACGTGCTGCGACCTGTTCGATATGGGTCGATTTGCCGGTGCCGTGATAGCCTTGGATGATGCAGCGCCGGTTGTGCATGAACCCGGCCAGGATCGCCAGCGTGGTGTCGGGATCGAACTTGTAGGTGGCGTCAAAATCCGGCACCCGGTCGGTCTTGTCGGCAAAGCCTTTCACGATCATGTCGCTGTCGATGCCAAATGTATCCCGAACAGAGATTTCCTCTGTCGGTTTCGCCTGCATATCCATGGTTCCGTCCGCCATTGCATTCCTCGGGGGGGGTGTCAGCTTGCGGTGCAATCCGCCGCTTTGGGGCCGTTTTGCGGGATTATGCGACGAAGGTCAACGCGCGGCGGTGCCAAAAGCCGGGTCAATTGCGCACGGCGCGTACCGCGACCAGCATTCGGCGCAGCCCCCAGGCGGCGGGGATCAGCGGCAGGGCGGCGCTGTACATGCCGCTTTCATAATGAAACGTCCCGTCCACAAGGAATGGAAACACGAAATGCGCCAGTTCCGACACCACCATGGCGAAAAAGAACAGGCACAGGAAAAAATCGCCAAAGCGCCAGCGCAGCAGGATCATCACCGCGCCGCCGATCCAGACCATCGGCGCCAGGAAGGCGGCCAGCAGCAGGAAATCGCGCTGCGACACCGGCGTGCCGCCCAGCCGCGACACCAGTTGCTCGAACCCGGTCAGGTATTCTTCGCCCACGTGGCCGATGAACAGCAGCACCGTCAGCAGGTAGGGCACCAGGATCGTGGTGGTGTCGATCGGGTGGCGCCACAGCGTTGCCACGAACAAGGCCAGCCCGCCGACAAAGGCCATCCCGATCACCGCCAGCGGCACCGGGCCCATCAGCAGCCAGGCCAGCGCTGGAAAGATCAGCACCGAAACGGCGGGGAGCAACAGATCGCGAGGATTTGACATATTCGACCTTTCTCGTCGGGCTTGGGCCTATTTCTTCTTGGAGTGCTGCTTTTCCAGCGCCGCGAATTTCTTTTCCATCGCCTTCAGAAAGGACTTGTGGCGCATCACGTCGCGGGCCACCGCATCGGCGATGGCTTGCGGGGACTCGTTGCCCTTCAGGGTGTCGATGGCCCCGCCCCAGGCGAATTTCAGAACGTCGTTGCCAAGGTTGCCGGCCAGCGATTCCACCACTTTGCTCATGTGTTCGATCTGCTTGGCGCCAGTCAGCCCCTTGAACCAGTCGTTCTTGTCCAGCCGCAGCTTTTTCAGCAACGCCGTGTCGCGGGTTGCATTGCGGGCGCTTCGGGCAAGTGACGTGCCAACCTTGTCGTTGGCGCGGCCCAGGTTGCCCAGCACCCCGCCGGTCATGGTCTTGTAAAGCCCGTCGACCATTTTTTTCTCGAACTGCTTGCCAAAGTTGTAGCTCTTGCCCTTGACGCCTGCCGTCTTGGCAAAATCGGTGACCATCGCCAACGCGGCCTCGAATACCTCGGTCACCGCCTGCCTGCCGGCGCCATGGGCCCAGTTCTTGAAGAACTTCTGCGCCACCGTCTGTCCGACAAAGCCGAACGGCGGCTTGCCGATGAGCCGGTCCGCCAGTTTATTGCCCATCTTACCGAAGTATTTTTCGTTCAACCCGCCTTTTACGCCGCCGCTGATGCCGTCGAGCATCACCGTCATCACGTCTTGCATGGCGCTGTCGTTGTAGCCTGCCAGCGACCGGCCATACTGGGTCGAGGCCGACTTGATCATCCCGAACAGCGCCCCGGCCGAGGCCTTGGCCTTTGTCGGCGTGGTCTTGCCGCGGGCGATCAGGTAGGCCCCGGCGATGTAGGTGGCGATCTCGAAACTGGTGTCGCGCACCAGGTCCAGGTTTTCCTGCATCTTCTGGGCGCCGCCGGCGAACTTGTTGCCGTAGACCTCGACCTCGCGGGCGTATTCGTTCACCGCCTTTTTTGCCGCCGGCATCGCCGCGATCGCCTTGCGCAGGTCTTTCGACTTGAGCGCCTTGTCCACCTTCACCAGTGCGCCCCAGGCGGCGGGGCCCTTGGAAAAGCGCGGCTCTTTCAGCCCGGCGCGCACCGAGCTGGCCCACATTACCAGCGCGTCCATGAAGCCGGTCGACCCGGTGGCGGCGTCGATGTAGAACTGCGCCGTGTCGTCGATGGTCTGGTATTGCGACGTCATCGCCGCCAGCACCCGGTCGAGCTTCTTGCAGGTCTCGGCCACCAGCTTGTCGAAATCCTTGGGCGTTACCGGGTAGGTCTTGCCCTTGACCACCACCTGCAGCACCTCGATTTCGACGCTGGGGCCCTTGCCGGCGGCGGCCTTTTTCACCAGCGCCTTGAAGGTGCGCCCGCCGGGGTCCACCACCCCGTCGGGTTTCTTGAAGCCATTGGCCTTCTGGAAAGCCGAGATCGCCTTGACGAAGGCGCCGTTGACGCGGCCGTTGACCTCGGCCTTCCGGCCGGCGGCGGCCAGCAGGCGCTGCACCACCATCACGTCGGCGGGGGCGTTCCTGACCTTGCCGCCCTCGCTGAACTCGGGGCGCGGATCGGCGCCCACGGGGGCCTTGATACGGGCTTTGGTGGCAGCTGCCGGCATGGGTCCTCCTGCAATGAACTGTCGAAAATACACGGCCGGGCGAGTCAATTCCGGCCAGTATAACCGCAGCCCCGCGATTTTCGGAATACCTTTTGCCGGGGCCGCAAGCTGCCCGCCCGCCGCCCACGCCGGTCCGCGCGCGGGCCCCGCCGGCAAAGCCCGGCGGGCAAGGTTTTTCGAAAAACCTTGCCTCGCTCCGGCGTCGCGCCAAGGTTCGCCCCGCGCCCAGCTCCGGCCATTGGGGCGGCGTCAGCCCGCCGCGGCCCCGACGGCGGCGCCCAGCAGCCGGGCGCAGGCGCGCGCGGTGCGCCCGTCGCCATCCAGCGCGCCGGCCCAGCCGCTGAACGACAGCGCCCGGACCCGGTTGGACGCCACGAAAGCGCCCAGCGCCCCGGCGGCCTCGTCCAGCGACGGCCCGCCGGCCACCGGGTAGTTGTTGGCCGGCACTTGCGCCGCGTCCAGCACGTCATTGTCGATATGCAGATGCACCGGGCGCGCCAGCCGCAGCCCGGCCAGCGACGCCACGTCCAGCCGGACTACCTCGGAATTCGCCAGCGCCACGGCTTCCAGCGGGTCGAGATCGCGCGCCCCCACCAGGCGCACGTCGCGTTCGGCGACCGCGCGCACCGGGTTCAGCGCCGGCGTCACCCCGCCGGGCGCCGCCGCGGCCAGCGACGGCTCGGGGGTTGCCAAGAAAAACGGCGTAACCATCCAGCGCGCATCCATGCCCCGCGCTAGCAGCAAACCCGGGCGGTTTCAAACCGAGTGTCTCGGGCGGCGCCCTCCGCCGGCAAGGCCCGGCGGCCCAAGGTTTTTCGAAAAACCTTGGGCAAGGCGCTTGCAAACGCCTTGGTCCCGGCCCGGCGGTCCGCTCGGACCCCCGGCCTCAATCCTTGAAATACCGGCTTTCCTTGATCTGGTCCCAGGCCCAGACCACTTCCTGCAGCTGCTCTTCCTGCGACCGGTCACCGCCGTTCATGTCAGGATGCAGCACCTTGATCAGCGCCTTGTACTGCTTGCGCACCTCGGCCTTGGTCCAGTGGTCCTTGGCCTCGAGAATATCGATCGCCTTGCGCTCGGTGGGCGGCAGTTGCCGGGTGCCGGTGATCGACTTGCCGGGGTTCTTGGTGGCGTTTTCGCCCAGCACCTGGTGCGGATCGTCGATCCCCAGCCGGGCCCAGGCCTTGGCCTCGTCGCCGCGCTTGCCAAAGGGCTTGGTCTCGCGCTCCCACACCCGGTCGCGGTCCATCTGGGCCTCGAATTCCTCTTCGGTGGTGCCGTTGAAAAAGTTCCATTTCAGATTGTATTCGCGCACGTGGTCCTTGCAGAACCACAGGTAGTCATCCAGCGAATCCGGCGATTTCGGCGCCCGGTACTTGCCGCGCTCCTGGCAGCCGGGGTGCTCGCATTCGCGTGTCGAGGTCTCGAACGCCCCGGACATGCCACGCTTGCCGCGGGTCCGCTTCTTCTTGTCGGACGACACGGACATATCAAATCCGAACGGGTCTGGTTTTGCCATGATTGCTGCCTTTTCGACTCGGACCCGAGAGTTTAGACCATTTGCCACAGGATAGAAGAGGGCAGGGACGAAAAATGTCGATCACCGAAGAAATCCGCGAAAACCTGCTGAGCGCGCTGGCGCCCGAGTATCTCGAGATCGTCGACGACAGCGAAAAGCACCGCGGCCATGCCGGCTACCGGGAGGGCGGCGAAAGCCATTTCCACGTGACCATCCGCGCCGAAGCCTTCAAGGGCCTGTCCCGGATCGAGCGTCACCGCGCGGTGCATGCGGCGCTGGGCAAGGATCTGGTGGGGCGCATCCACGCGCTGGCGCTCACGCTGGAGACGCCGGACTAGCCGCCTGTCGAGACCTCGCGGGCGTCACTGGTCCGACCAACGCGGGGCTCTGGCGTGCTGCCGCAAGGAATACCACCTGTCATTGAGTTTGCACCATCTTGGTGGAACCGTCCGGGACGCACAGCGGCCCGGGCATGCGCTCGTCCGCGCGACTGCCTGCCCCATGTTGCACATGTGGTTGAAAACAACCACCACACACTCGCCAGCCCCGTCCCACCAGAAGAGCGCTTTCAGGGCCGCGGCGTCCACCCGGGCGACCGCCGGCCCTATGTCACGCCAGTCGGTGCTCCCCCGCAGCGCCCGAGCTAGCGCCCGCGGCCGTCCGTCGCCGCGTCGCCCTTGGCCTCGTCGCCATCCTTGCCGATCAGGGTTTCGCTCAGTGTGTCGCGGATGTCCTCCTGGCCGGTGTCCGCGCCGGGCGCATCGTCACCAGCCGCTCCGGCGTCATCCCCGCCAGCGCCGGCCGGCTGTTTCGCCGCCCCGGCACCGTCCACATCCCCGGTCACCGCGCGCGTCAAAGGCGGCACCGTGCCCGTGCCCGAGGCCGCCGCCAGCTGCGCCACCGCGCGCGCCTTGTCCGGCCCGGTCTTCACCTGGCGACCGAACACCAGCATGTTCTGATAGACCGTGGCCTTGCCGGTCAGCCCCTGGCGCTCGACCGCCGGCAGGGTGTCGCAGCGCAGATATTCCCAGCCCTCGGCGCCCATTTCGTTCATCACGTCCTGCAGCGCATTGGCAAAACGCGCTTCCGACGTGCGCAAGCCCTTGGCCTTCCGGCCCTTCTTCGGTGCGGGGATTACCTTGTATTCATAACGGATCATCTGTCTCTCCGGCTGGGTGGCGACGTTCTAGGACGCGCGCGGCCCCAGTTCAACCGCCGTTCGGGGCGCAATTTGTCCCGCCGTTCGGTCCGCAGCCCAGCCGAGCAATGCGGCCCTTGGCCCGCAGGCCTCTGCCGCGCCGCACGATTCGTCGCCCGTGGCCTTCCGAAACCCGGTCTTTCACCCGATCTGCGGGCGCTTGCACGGCATCCAGGGACAGAAAGCCGAAATCCCCAACACTGTTTCACGGACCGTTACAATTGTGTCCGATTTCCGGCAAATTCGTGACGAAATTGCCTTGAATGGTTTGGAAAACGCGATGAAACCTGCTAATAATGACTTGAGAAGGTTACGGTTAAGTTCCGGAGGGGGACATTATGAATAAAGCAAGACTTTTCAAACGCGCACTTGCCGGCCTGGCGCTTGCGGCCACGATGACCACGGCAGCCGCCGCGGCCACGTTCAATATCACGGGCGGCACCGCTTCGGTTCTCCCGGCGACCTACAACCCGTCCTGCAACGGCTGCACCGCTCCGGCGGTGGGTGACCCGATCACCGTGTTCAGCGGCTCGACCGGCGGTTCGATCGGTGGCGGTCTCGGGATCAGTTCTGCCGCAACGCTGCGGTTCACCTTCATTGGCAAGGAAGCCGGTGCGATGAACGCGTTGTTCTCGATCGGCGGCGCGACGCTGACCAACACCGGTGGCTTCAACACCACTTTCACGGTCTACCAAACCGTCGCGGGTTTCCTGAACTTCCTGTTCCAGACCCAGGAAGGCGGCCTGTGGGATGACATCAACGGCAACGGCGTCGGCAACGACCAGTTGGGCATCTCCAACGGCGGGACCACCCAGTTCGGCGGTCTGTCGATGGCCTTCAGTTCGATCTTCAACCAGGGCAAGTCGGTCTACGCTTTCTTCGGCGATGGTCGCGGCGATGTCGACTTTGACGACATGGTTGTGCGCATCGACGTTGTGCCGCTGCCGGCGACCGCGCTGCTGATGTTCGGCGCCCTCGGTGGCCTTGGCGCCCTGCGCGCCCGCCGCAAGAAAGCCTCTGCCGCCTGAGGCACGCTTCCCCAAGTTTTGACGAAAAGGGCCGGGAATTTCCCCGGCCCTTTTTCATGCGCAACCGCCACTGATGCCGCTATTCGGCGTCACAATCCCGTGCACTACGGCTCGCCAATGGGCGCAATGCTCCGGGCCGTCCCGCCCGCCGGCGCCGTCCGGCGGGCAAGGTTTTTGCAAAAACCTTGCGCCGCTCAACCGTCGCATGTCCTTGGGCCTCGTCCTGCTGCGGCCAGCTCGCAGGCCGCCCCTGGCTACCGTCGCCCCACGCCGGCCTCTGGCTACACCAGGCACAGCCGTTCGCCGAGGCGCAGCCGGTTGCCCGCAGCCGAGGCCGCATCACGCGTGCAAGCCGAAAAGCCGTGCGTTCCGGCAAACCGGCCCCGAACGCTCCAAAGACATCCGCGCGGCGGTTCGTGGGAAACCCGCGAAACCGGTCAGCCGTTTCTTACAAACCCAGTTTGGCGCGGATGATCTCGTTCACCGCCTTCGGGTTGGCCTTGCCGCCGGTCGCCTTCATCACCTGGCCCACGAACCAGCCCGCCAGTTTCGGGTTGGCTTTGGCCTTTTCGACCTGCGCCGGGTTGGCGGCGATGACCTCGTCCACCGCGGCCTCGATGGCGCCGGTGTCGGTCACCTGTTTCAGGCCCTCGGTTTCGACGATCTCCGCCGGGTCGCGCCCGGTTGTGTAAGCGATTTCAAAGACTTCCTTGGCGATCTTGCCGCTGATATCGCCTTTCGAGATCAGCTCGACGATCATGCCCAGATGGGCCGCGCTCACCGGGCTTTCGGTGATCGAATGGCCTTCCTTCTTGAGCCGGCCAAAGAGTTCGTTGATCACCCAGTTGGCGGCCAGCTTGCCGTCGCGCCCGCGGGCGACTTCCTCGAAATAGGCGGCGTTGGCGATATCCGCGGTCAGCACCGAGGCGTCATAGTCCTTCAACCCGAAGTCCTTGATAAAGCGCGCTTTCTTGTCGTCCGGCAGCTCCGGCAGACTGGCCTCGATCGCGTCCACCCAGTCCTGTTCGATTTCCAGCGGCAGCAGATCGGGGCAGGGGAAATAGCGGTAGTCATGCGCCTCTTCCTTGGAGCGCATCGAGCGGGTTTCGCCCTTGTCCGGGTCGTAAAGCCGGGTTTCCTGATCGACGCTGCCGCCGTCTTCGAGGATCGCGATCTGGCGGCGCGCCTCGAACTCGATCGCCTGCTGGATGAAGCGCATGGAGTTCATGTTCTTGATCTCGCAGCGCGTGCCCAGGTGGCTGAAATCATTGGTTTCCCGGTAGCGTTCGTAGTCGCCGGGCCGGCACACCGACACGTTCACATCGGCGCGCAGATTGCCGTTCTGCATGTTGCCGTCGCAGGTGCCCAGGTAGCGCAGGATCTGGCGCAGCTTGGTGATATAGGCGGCGGCTTCTTCCGGGCCGCGGATGTCGGGGCGCGAGACGATCTCCATCAGCGCCACCCCGGTGCGGTTGAGGTCCACGAAGCTCATGTTCGGGTCCATGTCGTGGATCGACTTGCCGGCGTCCTGTTCGATGTGGATGCGCTCGACGCGCACCAGCCGCGCCACCCCTTCGCCCATCTCCACCAGCACCTCGCCTTCGCCGACGATCGGTTCGTAAAGCTGGGAAATCTGGTAGCCCTGCGGCAGGTCGGGGTAGAAATAGTTCTTGCGGTCAAAGGCGCTTTTCAGGTTGATGCGCGCCTTCAGCCCCAGCCCGGTGCGCACCGCCTGTTCAACGCAGAACTCATTGATAACGGGCAACATTCCGGGCATCGCCGCATCGACAAAGGCGACGTTGGAATTGGGTTCTGCGCCGAACTGCGTCGAGGCGCCGGAAAACAGTTTCGCCTTCGAGGCCACCTGCGCGTGCACTTCCATGCCGATCACCAGTTCCCAGTCGCCGGTGGCGCCGGAAATCCGTTTCGGTTGCGGGGCTTCGTAGCTGAGATCAAGCATCGGTTGATATCCTGCGGTCACGATTTCACAGCGTTCTAGGGCAGGCTGCCGGGCGGGGCAAGGGGCTGTGCATGGGCGGCATCCCGCTGGCGCGCGCGCGACCGCCGCGACCGTCTGGACAAATCCCCACCCCAGGTGCGAGGCTCCCCTGACCCCACGGCCCCAGGCACAGGAGAACACGGATGCTGGCACCAAGGCACTGGCGCCCCATCGCCCTTTCGGTGGCGCTGCTGGCGCTGGCGGGGTGCGCCAGCCGGGGCGTGCCAGAGGTGGGGCGCGGCAACGCGCTGCCGGCGATGGCCTGGGATCATCGCCCGCAGGCGGCCCGCTGGACCGTCGCGACGCTCGACGCCATCCGCCGCGACGGGGCGATCCTGGTGAAAACGGTGCCCGCCGACATCGTCGCCTGGTGCCCGGCCTACCCGTCCGCCGCGCCGGACGACCGGGCGGCGTTCTGGGCCGGGCTGCTGTCGATCCTGGCCAAGCACGAAAGCACCTGGAACGCCGGCGCATCGGGGGGCGGCGGCCTGTGGATCGGCCTGACCCAGATCGACCCGCGCACGGCCCGCGGCTATGGCTGCAGCGCCACCAGTGCAGCCGCGCTCAAGGATGGCGCCGCCAACCTGCAATGCGCCGTCAAGATCGCCGCGTCCCAGGTGGGCCGGGACGCACAGGTGGCCGGCGCCCCCGGGGCCTGGCGCGGCATGGCGCGCGACTGGGCGCCGTTTCGCAGCCCCGCCAAGCGCGCGGACATGGCCGCCTGGACCCGCGCCCAAGGCTATTGCCGGAAATGACATTTTGCCTCCGGCGGGGATATTTTCGGACAGAAGAAAAGGGGCGCGCAGCCCTTCGCCCCGAACCGGCGGGACGAAGGGCCTTCTCCTGTCACGGCCATCGGCGTCCCCGCCTGTACCGCACCGCCATTTGGACGGGATTTGATTAAAATTCCGTTGCTTCTTCTGTCCACAAATATCCCCGCCGGAGGCATCGCGGCGCGCGCAAGCGCGGCGCAACCGCCATGCCGGCACCGGGCGCGGGATCAGGACAGAAGCCGGGTGACCATTTCCGCGGTGTCGCCCGACAGCCCGTCGCGCCCGGCGATCCTTTCCAGCTGTTCGCGGATCAGCGCCTGGCGGTCCGCGTCGTAGCGTTTCCAGGTCGAAAAGACCCCTGTCAGCCGGGCCGTGACCTGGGGGTTTACCGCGTCCATGCGGATGATCCAGTCGGCGACGAACCGATAGCCGGCCCCGTCGGCCCGGTGAAAGCCGGCGGCGTTGCTGGCCAGCCCAAAGGTCACGGCGCGAAAACGGTTCGGGTTCTGCCAGTTGAAATCCGCATGCGCCGCCAGGTCGCGGGCGATCTCGGGGGCGTTTTCGGGGCGGGCGTGCGTCAGCTGCACGCTGAACCAGTTGTCCAGCACCAGCCGGTCGTGGCGCCACTGGCGGTAGAACGCCTCGACCGCCTTGCCGCCGCGCGTGGCGGGGACCAGCAGGCCGAGCGCGGTAAGCTGTTCGGTCATGTTGCCGGCGGCCTCGAACTGGCGCTCGGCCTGGGCGCCGTCGTCGAGCCGGGTGATCAGGCGCAGCGCCACGCCGCGCAGGGCGCGACGGGCGGCAGGGTCCGGATCGGGCGAATAGGGGCCGAGCACCGCCATTTGCGCGTAAAGGTCCGGCAAATCCGGGCGCAGCCGTTCGGCCAGCGCCAGTTCGAGCCGCCGGCGCGCCGCGTGGATGGCGTCCGGGTCCGGCACCACATTGGCGTCGTGCAGGGTCTGCGCCAGGTCGTCTTCGCCTGGCAGCTGCAGCACCCGCGCCCGAAAGGCCGGGTCGAGCCCGTCGTCCAGCGCCACCTGCGCCAGCGCCCCCAGGAATTCCGGGGCGGGGTCGGCGCCATCGGTGATCATCGCGCACAGCACGGTTTTGCCAAGCGCGCGCCCGGCTTCCCACCGGTTGAAGGCGTCGGTGTCATGGGCCAGCAGAAAGGCGCGCTCGGCCGCTGGCACGTCGCGCATCACGATCACCGGCGCCGAAAAGCCGCGCAGGATCGAGGGCACCGGGCGGCTGGCCAGCCCGGTGAAGCGAAAGCTTTGTTCCGCTTCGGTCATTTCGAGGACGGTCGTGGGCACCACCTCGTCGCCATTGGGGTTGAGCAGGCCAACGGCGATCGGGATCACCTGTGGCGCCTTGTCGGCCTGGCCGGACGTTGGCGGCGTTTCCTGTTTGAAATGAAGGGTGTATGTGCCGTCCTTAAAGTCCTCCGTCACCGTCAGCCGCGGGGTGCCCGCCTGCGAATACCAGCGTTTGAACTGGGTCAGGTCGCGCCCGCAGGCGTCTTCGAACACCTTCAGCCAGTCCTCGATCGTCACCGCCTGGCCGTCGTGGCGGTCGAAATACAGATCCAGCGCCCGGCGGTAGCCATCGTCGCCCACCAGCCGGTGCAGCATCCGCACCACCTCGGCCCCCTTTTCATAGACCGTGGCGGTGTAGAAATTGTTGATCTCGACAAAGCTTTCCGGGCGCACCGGATGCGCCAGCGGCCCGGCGTCTTCGGAAAACTGGGCGGCGCGCAGGGCCAGCACGTCATCGATCCGCTTGACCGCGGCCGAGCGCATGTCGGCGGTGAACTGCTGGTCGCGAAAAACCGTCAGCCCCTCTTTCAGGCACAGCTGGAACCAGTCGCGGCAGGTGATGCGGTTGCCGGTCCAGTTGTGGAAATATTCATGCGCGATGATGCCCTCGATACGTTCATACAGCCCGTCGGTGGCGGTTTCGGGGCTGGCCAGAACGAATTTCGAGTTGAAGACGTTCAGCCCCTTGTTTTCCATCGCCCCCATGTTGAAATCGTCCACCGCGACGATGTTGAACACGTCCAGATCGTATTCGCGGCCGTATTTTTCTTCGTCCCAGCGCATCGATTTCTTCAGCGCTTCCATGGCGAAGGCGCAGCGGTCTTCGTCGCCCTTGCGCACCCAGATGTTCAGCGCCACCTCGCGCCCCGATGCGGTGGTGAACCGGTCGGAATGCGCCAGCAGATCGCCGGCCACCAGCGCGAACAGATAGGCGGGCTTGGGCCAGGGGTCGTGCCATTGCGCCCAGCCTTCGCCGCTGTCGGCGGGGTTGCCGTTGGACAGCAGCACCGGCAGGTCGCCCTCGATGCGCACATCGAAGGGGGCCATCACGTCGGGGCGGTCGGGATAGTAGGTGATCTTGCGAAACCCCTCGGCCTCGCACTGGGTGCAATACATCCCGTTCGAGATATAGAGCCCCTCGAGCGAAGTGTTGCCCGCCGGGTCGATTTCAACTTCGGCCTCCCAGATGAACGCGCGGTCGGGCACCTCGGCGCGCAGCCCGTCGTCGGAAATCTCGGGGGTGATCGGGGCCCCGTCGATGCTGGCCCGGATCAGCCGCAGCCCGATGCCATGCAGGAAAAACCCGCGTTCGCCGGTGGCCGGGTTCGGGCGGAACGCGATGCGCGAAATCACCCGGGTTGCGCTGGGGTGCAGGCGGAAGGTCAGGTCGACCTTGTCGACCAGGTAGGCCGGCGGCGTGTAATCCGCCAGGTAGATGGTTTTCTGTTCCCTGGGGCGTGCGTCATTGGGGTTCACGTCACTATTGCTCACGGGGGGCCTCTTGGGTTCGCAGGGGTTGGACGACCGTAAGGCGCGCCCGGGCAGGGCGCAACCCGGCGTCTTTATGCGCGCGCGATGGTTTTCGCTTGAGCTGTGCACTTTTGCATACTATTGCCGAAATGCTCGGGTGCGGTTCGGGGTTCGTCAGATTTTGAATGATAATTTCTGATAAATTTCGTCCGGTTGTGGTAAGGTTTGCCTTGCCGGGCCAGGTATGCGCCTTGCCCGAACGAAAGGTATCTCTGAAACACGGGGGGCCAAAGCGGTCGAACATGCCGCTGCGGCCCTCGCGTTCGAAAAGAAGGTGTCGCTTGTGGTGCGAGTCGAAAAATCGGGTCTCAGTGTCGATGCCGAACTGGCGGAGTTCATTGAAACCGAGGCGCTTCCCGGCAGCGGCGTCTGGGCGAGCGTCTTTTGGGACGGGCTGGCGCGGCTGGTCGAGGAATTCGGCCCGCGCAACCGTGCGCTGCTGGCGCGGCGGCAGGAATTGCAGGCGCAGATCGATGCCTGGCACCTGGCCCGCCGCGGCCAGCCGCATGACGCCGAAAGCTACCGCGCCTTTTTGCGTGAGATCGGCTATCTGGAACCCGACGTGGAAGATTTCTCGATCGATCCGGGCGAGTTGGACCCCGAAATCGCCTCGGTCGCCGGGCCGCAGCTGGTGGTGCCGATCACCAACGCCCGGTTTGCGCTGAACGCGGCCAATGCGCGCTGGGGCAGCCTGTTTGACGCGCTCTACGGCTCGGATGCGCTTGCCGGCGATCCCGCGGGCCGGCGCGATGACGGTCGTGACCTGGACAGCGACCGGGTGCGCCAGGTCATCGGCTGGGCCCGCGATCATCTGGACCGCACCGCGCCGCTGGCCGGCGGCAGTTGGCAGAGCGTGCGCGACGTTTCGGTGCGCGACGGCGTGTTGCTGGTGGAAAACGACGCCGGCCAGACCGGGCTTGCCGACCCGTCGCAATTTGTCGGCCACCGCCCCCCCCGCCGGGACGGCTGCCGCGAGGTGATCTTGCGCCGCCACGGGCTGCACCTGCGCCTGGTCTTCGATCCGCGCAGCCCGGTTGGCGCAATGGACAGCGCCGGCATGTCCGACATCGTGCTGGAAGCGGCGCTTTCGGTGATCATGGACCTGGAAGACAGCGTCGCGGTGGTCGATGCCGCCGACAAGGTCGCGGCCTACCGGAACTGGCTGGGGCTGATGCAGGGCGAGCTGGAATCGAGCTTCATCAAGAACGGGCGCGAGGTCTGGCGCAGCCTTGCCGGCGACGTGGGCTATGTCACCCCCGATGGCGAAGACGCGCAGCTCAAGGGCCGGGCGCTGATGATGGTGCGCAATGTCGGCCACCTGATGACCACGGCGTCGGTGCTGGATGCGCAGGGCAACGAGATCGGCGAAGGGCTGCTGGATGCGGCGGTGACGACCCTGATCGCCTGCCACGACCTGCGCCGCCAGTCGCGCGAACGCAATTCGCTTGCGGGGTCGGTCTATGTGGTGAAACCCAAGATGCACGGCCCGGCCGAGGTCGCCTTTGCCGTCGACATGTTCGCCCGGATCGAGGAAATCTTTGGGCTGGAGCGCGATACCGTCAAGCTGGGGATCATGGACGAAGAACGGCGCACCAGCGCCAATCTCAAGACCTGCATCCACGCGGCGCGCAGCCGGCTGGCCTTTATCAACACCGGGTTTCTGGATCGCACCGGCGACGAAATCCACACCTCGATGGAAGCCGGCCCGATGGTGCGCAAGGGCGACATGAAGGACAGCCGCTGGATCGCCGCCTACGAAGACCGCAACGTCGATATCGGGCTGGCCTGCGGGCTGCGCGGCAAGGCGCAGATCGGCAAGGGGATGTGGGCGATGCCCGACCGGATGGGCGACATGCTGGCGCAGAAGATCGCGCACCCGATGGCGGGCGCGACCTGCGCCTGGGTGCCATCGCCAACGGCCGCGGTGCTGCACGCCACCCATTACCACCTGGTCGATGTCTTTGCCCGCCAGGCCGAAATCACCGCCCAGGGGCCGCGCGCCGACCTGGCGCAGCTGCTGGAAATCCCGCTGGGCAACCCGCAGGACTGGTCTTCGGGCGACATTGCCTGGGACGTCGACAACAACGCGCAGGGCATCCTGGGCTACGTGGTGCGCTGGATCGACCAGGGGGTGGGCTGTTCGACGGTGCCCGACATCCGCGACGTCGGTCTGATGGAGGACCGGGCCACCTGCCGGATCTCGTCGCAGGCGCTGGCCAACTGGCTGCATCACGGCGTCATCGACGAAGATCAGGTGTTGGCGGCGATGAAGAAGATGGCCGCCGTGGTCGACCGTCAGAACGCCGCCGATCCGATGTATCAGCCGATGGCGCCGGGCTTTGACGGCACCGCCTTTCGCGCCGCCTGCGACCTGGTGTTCAAGGGCCGGATCCAGCCTTCGGGCTACACCGAACCGATCCTCCATGCCCGCCGCCAACAGCGCAAGGCCGAACCGGTGCTGCGCTAGGGTCAAAACCCGATCAACCTGCACCGCCAGTTTGGCAGATTTCCGTTCTGACAAGGCACAGGGCCGCAGGAATAGTGGTTCTGTTTCAAGGGCCTGTAACGCAGCCGGGGCGGAAATCCGCCAAACCCTTCGGGCAGGAAAGGCGCTTCATCTCAGCGGCGCGGGCCGCCTGGAAAGGGAACCACCCTTGCCCGCGCGTCCCGAACCGCTGATATGTCGCGCCTTTCGCGCTGGCGGTGCAGGATGATCGGGTTTTGGCCCTGGCGGCGGCGGTTGCTCTTTCGCGCGGCGGCACTATGTTGATCGGGACTTCGGTTTTTCTGATCGGATTTGGGTATGTGGAAGGTGGCTCGGATGTTGCGTCCCAGGATTGGCATCATTGGCAACAGTTACGTGATCGGTGATGACTACCCGGCCCACGCCAGCGGCACGATGAACAGCGAAGCGGTGGCCGCCGTTGCCGGTGCGATGCCGCTGCTGATCCCGGCGGACCCGCGCTTTGTCAGTGTCGAGGAACTGATGGCCACCTTCGACGGTTTCCTGCTGACCGGCGGCCGGCCCAACGTGCACCCCGAAGAATACGGCCAGCCGCCGACCGAAGCGCATGGCGATTTCGACCGCGCCCGCGATGCGATCACCCTGCCGCTGGTGCGCGCCTGCGTCGAGACCGGCCAGCCGGTCTTCGGCATCTGCCGCGGGTTTCAGGAAATGAACGTGGCGATGGGCGGCACGCTGCACCCGGAGATCCGCGAACTGCCGGGGCGGATGAACCACCGCATGCCGCCCGACGGGTCGCTCGAAGAAAAATTCGCGCCGCGCCACTGCGTGCACCTGACCGAGGGCGGCGTCTTCCACGCGATCCTGGGCGATACTTCGGTGATGACCAACACGCTCCATGGTCAGGGCATCTGCGAGCCGGGCGAGCGGGTGGTGGTGGAAGGCGTGGCCGACGACGGCACACCCGAGGCCATCCACATCAAGGGCGCTCCGGGTTTTGCGCTGGCGGTGCAGTGGCACCCGGAATACAACGCCGCGAGCGATCCCGTGTCGCGCCCGCTGTTCGAAGCCTTCGGCAAGGCGGCCCGCGCCTGGGCGGCGGGCGAAACCATGCCCGCCCTGCGCATCGCCTGACTGGCGCCGCCGGGGGGGCACGGGGCGCGGGGGGCTGCGCTTTCCGCCGCCGGGGTCGCCGCCGGGATGTGCCCTTCACAACCGGTCGCCACGCGCCACGGCCACGCGCCACCGCCACGCCCGACCGCTATATCTGGGGGCTACATCTGGCCCCTACATCTGGCCCCTACATCTGGCCCCTACATCTGACCGCCGGCGATCTCGATGCACTGGCCGTTCACGCTGCCCGACCGGTCGTCGCACAGCCAGAGCGCGGCGGCGGCGACTTCTTCGGGGGCGATCAGGCGCTTGTGCCGGTTGGCGTTGACCATCACCGCGCGGGCGTCCTGCGCGCTCATGCCGGTGCGCGTCTTGATCGCGGTAACGTTCTGTTCCACGATCGGCGTGTCCACGTAGCCTGGGCACAGGGCGTTGAAGGTGATCGGCCCGCCAATGTAGTCTTCCGACAGGGCGCGGATCAGCCCCACCATCCCGTGTTTGGAGGCGGTATAGGCCGACGCCCCCTTGAGCCCGCGCAGCCCCGCGATCGAAGACACCGCGATCACCCGGCCCCAGTCGCGCCCGTGCATCGACTTCATGCATTCGCGGATCGTCAGAAAGGCGCCGTCGAGATTGGTCGACAGGATATGGCGCCAAAAGGCGAGGTCGGTCTTGTGCAGGGCGCGCCCTTCGGCGACGCCGGCATTGGCCACGCAGATGTCCACCGGCCCGCGTTCTTCGACTGCCAGCGCCACCCCGGCCAGGACGCTTTCCTCATTGCACACGTCCATGACCATCGCGTGCAGCCGGTCGTGCGAAGCCACCGCGCGGGCCAGCACCTCGGCGCGCCGTCCGGTGATGGTGACATTGACGCCGGCGTCGGCCAGGGCGCGGGCGATCGCCAGCCCGATCCCGGTGCCGCCCCCGGTCACCAGCGCGTGTTTTCCGTTCAGCATGAGGCTCCTCTTTCGCGTTGTCGTGCTTTGGCGTTGCGCGAACAGTAGCGCCTTGGGGCGGGTCTGCAAGGGGGCGATCAGCCGGTCGTGAAGCCCGGGCGCTGGACAAAGCCGCCCGGCGTCCCGACAATGGGGGCCAGAGAACCGGGGCCGAAAAACCGCCCCGGTGCACGGCAACGCATGGCAGGGGACAAGAAGATGAGAAAGATCGACTGGCCGCCGGTTTGGTTGTTGGGGTGCATGGCGCTGACCTGGGTGATCGCCCGGCTGTTTCCGGGACTGGCGATCGCGGTTCCCGGTCAGGTGCTGGTCGGGCTGGTCCTGATCGGGATCGGCGTGATGATCTCGATACTGGCGGTGCAGGAAATGGCGCGCGCCAAGACAACGGTGATCCCGCGGCGCGACCCGAACGCGCTGGTGACCAGCGGGATCTTCCGGCTGACGCGCAACCCGATCTACCTGAGCGACTGGATCATGCTGCTGGGCTGGATCGTGCTGTGGGGGGCGGTGCTGGCGCTGCCGCTGTTGTGGGTGTTTCCGCGCATCATCACCAAGCGCTTCATCGAGGGCGAAGAAGAAAAGATGCGCGCCCATTTCGGCGACCAGTTCGAGGCCTGGGCGAAACGGACGCGCCGCTGGATCTGAACGGGCGGTTCCGAAAGGCTCAGTCGCCCAGGACCGCGTCCAGGCGGGGCTGGATTTCGGCGGGCGAGCCGGGATAGACCGGCAGGCCGCGGTTGATCCAGCCAGTGCCGTTGGGCCCGCCGGCCATGCCTTCGGCCACGTCCACCAGCCCCGGAAAGCCCTGGTCGGTGAGGGTGGACACCACATAGCCCGACCGGTTGCCGGTGCGGCAGATCAGGGCGATCGGCTTGTCTTCGTATTTCTGGCGCAGCGCGACCAGCGACTTGACGAAATCGGCATCGCGCATGTCCAGCGCGATGGCGCCGTCGCCGATGCCGGTCTGCTGCCATTCCTGCGGCGTGCGGATATCCACCAGGATGATCTCGCCGGATTTCGCGGCGGCGTGGGCTTGGTCGGCTTGCATGATCTCGTATCCTTTTTGCCGGGTGGATTGCGCCAGACCGGGCTGTGCCGACGCCAGGACGCCAGCGGTCCCCGCTGCCATTGCGACCGCCAGAAAGCGCCGCCGGGTTGTCGCCGATTTCGCGGCTGTCTTCAAGGTCGTGACTTGTGGTCGCATTTGGTCTACTCCACATTGAACGTTCGTTGTTTTTCGGTGAACGGATACATAACTTTCGCCGGCGCTCAAAAAAGGGGGCGGCGAACAGACAAATGGTCACAGGTGCGCTTTGTGCAGGGGCAGGGCGCAGGCTAAAGGAGGAGCGGGTCGTGAAGATCGGGGCACCGAAAGAGATAATCGAAGGCGAAGCGCGGGTCGCGATGACGCCCGAAAGCGCGGCGGCGCTGCAAAAGCTGGGCCACGACTGCGTGATCGAAGCGGGCGCGGGCAAGGCCGCCGGGTTCACCGACGCGGCCTACAAGGACGCCGGCGTCGAGGTGGTCAAGACCGCGGCGGCACTTTGGAAAGCCGCGGATGTGGTGGTCAAGGTCCGCCCGCCGGAACCGGCCGAGCTGAAGCGGCTGCGCAAGGACCAGCTGCTGATCAGCTTCTTCAACCCCGGCGAAAACGAAGCCGGGCTCAAGGCGGCGGCCGAAAAGGGCGCCAGCGTCATCGCCATGGAAATGGTGCCGCGCATCAGCCGCGCGCAGAAGATGGACGCGCTGAGCTCGATGGCCAATATCGCCGGCTACCGGTCGGTGATCGAGGCGGCGGAAAACTTCCCGCGGTTCTTCACCGGCCAGGTGACGGCGGCGGGCAAGGTGCCGCCGGCCAGGATCCTGGTGGTGGGGGCCGGCGTCGCCGGGCTTGCCGCGATCGGCACCGCGACCAGCCTTGGCGCCATCGTCTATGCCTTTGACGTGCGCCCCGAGGTGGCCGAGCAGATCGAAAGCATGGGGGCCGAGTTCGTTTTCCTCGAATTCGAGGACGATCAGGACGGGGCCGAAACCGGCGGTTACGCCAAGCCCTCCAGCCCCGAATTCCTGGCCAAGCAGCTGGAAAAGTTCCGCGAAATGGCGCCCGAGATGGACGTGGTGATCACCACCGCGCTGATCCCGGGCCGGCCCGCGCCCAAGCTCTGGACCAGGGACATGGTCGAGATGATGAAGCCCGGCAGCGTGATCGTCGATCTGGCGGCCGAGCGCGGCGGCAACTGCGAACTGACCAAGGCCGACGAGAAAGTCGTCACCAGGAACGGCGTGACCATCATCGGCTACACCGATTTCCCGTCGCGCATGGCGGCGCAAAGTTCGACCCTTTACGCCAACAACATCCGGCACATGATTTCCGACCTGACCCCGGAAAAGGACGGGGTGATCGTGCACGACATGGAGGACGACGTGATCCGGTCGGCCACCGTCGCCCACGCGGGCGAGGTGACCTTTCCGCCGCCGCCGCTGAAAGTGCAGGCGATCGCGTCCAGGAAACCGGCCCCGGCGCCGGAAAAGACCCCCGAAGAAATCGCCGCCGAAGAAGCCGCGGCCCAGAAAAAGGCCGGTCGTCAGCAGGTTGGCCTGTTGGTGTTGGGCGGGCTGTTCATGTTGCTGGTCGGCCAATACGCGCCCGCCGCCTTCATGGGGCATTTCATCGTCTTCGTGCTAGCGGTCTTTGTCGGCTTCCAGGTGATCTGGGGGGTGGCGCATGCGCTGCACACGCCGCTGATGGCGGTGACCAACGCCATATCCGGCATCATCATCGTGGGCGCGCTGCTGCAGATCGGCTCGGGCAGCGCGGTGGTCGTGGTGCTTGCCGCGGTCTCGGTCCTGATCGCGACCATCAACATCGTCGGCGGCTTCATGGTCACCCGGCGGATGTTGCAGATGTTCCAGAAATCGTAAGCGGGCAGGAGAGTTAGATTATGTCCATGACAGCAGAGCTTCAGACTGCCGCTTATATCACGGCTGCGGTCTTGTTCATTCTCAGCCTTGGCGGGCTGAAGGATCAGGAAAGCGCCAAGCGCGGCGTCTGGTTCGGGATCGTCGGCATGGCGATCGCGGTGATCGCCACCATCTGGGGCCCGGGGGTCGAGCTGAGCGCGATCCTGATCGGCGCCATCCTGGTGGGCACGGTGATCGGCGCCATCGTCGCGATCCGGGTGGAAATGACCGGCATGCCCCAGCTGGTGGCGGCGTTGCACAGTTTCGTCGGCCTGGCGGCGGTGTTCATCGGGCTCAATTCCGACCTGACGGTGCAGGAATTTGTCTCGAACGCCGAAAAGATCATCCACGAGGTCGAGGTCTTTCTGGGCGTCTTCATCGGCGCGGTCACCTTCACCGGCTCGATCGTCGCCTTTGGCAAGCTGGCCGGCAAGATCGACGGCAAGGCGCTGATCCTGCCGATGCGGCATCTGTGGAACGTGCTGATCGTCGCCGGGTCGCTGGTGCTGCTGGTGCTCTACATGCAGGGGGCCGGATCCTGGACGCTTTACGCGATGACGGTGCTGGCGCTGATCCTGGGCTGGCACCTGGTGATGGCGATCGGCGGGGCCGACATGCCGGTGGTGGTCAGCATGCTCAACAGCTATTCGGGCTGGGCGGCGGCGGCGACCGGCTTCTTGCTGGGCAACGATCTGCTGATCGTGACCGGGGCGCTGGTCGGCTCTTCCGGCGCGATCCTGAGCTACATCATGTGCGTCGCCATGAACCGCAAGTTCCTGAGCGTGATCCTTGGCGGCTTTGGCGGCCAGTCCGGCCCGGCGATGGAGATCGAGGGCGAAATGGTCGCCATCGACGCCGATGGCGTGGCCGGGGCGCTGGAAGATGCCGAGAGCGTGATCATCGTGCCGGGCTACGGCATGGCGGTGGCGCAGGCCCAGCAGTCGGTGGCCGAACTGACCCGGCGGCTGCGCGCCAAGGGCAAGACCGTGCGCTTCGGCATTCACCCGGTGGCGGGCCGTCTGCCCGGCCACATGAACGTGCTTCTGGCCGAAGCCAAGGTGCCCTACGACATCGTGCTGGAAATGGACGAGATCAACGACGATTTCCCGAGCACCGACGTGGTGATCGTGATCGGCGCCAATGACATCGTGAACCCGGCGGCGCAGGAAGACCCCAACAGCCCGATCGCCGGCATGCCGGTGCTCGAGGTCTGGAAGGCGAAACAGGTCTTTGTCTCGAAGCGCGGGCAGGGGACCGGCTATTCGGGCATCGAAAACCCGCTGTTCTTCAAGGAAAACACGCGCATGTATTACGGCGATGCCAAGGCCAGCATGGACGACTTGCTGACACGGATCACCTGAGGGTGAAACCGACAAGGGCCGCACCGAAGAACTGGGGCGGCCTTTTTCGTTGGGACGGCGACTGTTGGATACGCATGGTCGGAAACGCATAGGCAGGCAGGAAAGATGGCGGCACACCCGAGCCCAGACAGTTCGACCTGGCGGCGCGCCCTTGGCGTGGCGGCGGTGATCGCGGCGCTGGTGGCGCTGCAGGTGGCGGCGCAGCTGAGTCACCTGCCGGCCTGGCGCGCCTGGATGCCGCTGGCGTCGGTGCTGGCGGCGGGGCTGATGCTGGGGGTCTACGGGCTTTGGCGGCAGCGGGCTGGCGGTGCGCCGCCGGGCGATCTGCCACTGTCGCGTCTGGTGCCGCATGTGGCGCTTGGCCTGGCGCTCGGCGCGGGTCTGCAGGCGCTCACCGTGGTTTCGATATCGCTGGTGGCGCAGGTGCAGATCTCGGGGCCGAATGCGCCCGCGGTGATGGTGCCGGCGCTGGCCGATGCGCTGGAAACCGCGGTGTTCGAGGAAATCCTGTGGCGCGGGATGCTGCTGGCCTGGCTCGAAACGCGCTGGGGCAGCGGGCGGGCGCTGCTGATCTCGGCGCTGCTGTTCGGCGCGATGCATTTCGCCAACCCGGGCTTTTCGCCGGTGGCTGTGGTCGGGCTGGTGGCCGCCGGAGTTCTGCTGGCCGCCGCCTGGATCGCCGCGCGCAGCCTGTGGCTGCCGATCGGGCTGCACCTGGCCTGGAACTTCACCGAAACCGGCGTTTTCGGCGCCTCGACATCGGGCCACGGCGAGCTTGCCGGACTGTTCGCCACCCGGTTTTCCGGCCCGCCACTGCTGACCGGCGGCGATTTCGGCCCCGAGGCCGCGCTCACCGGGGTGATCGTGGTGGCGCTGGCGGCGGCGGCGATGGTGGGCGTGGCGTGGCGGCGCGGGCAATTCCGCCCCCCGGCTCTGGCATGCTGAAGCCGATGAACGGGGCGACGCCGCTCTTGGCCAGCCCGATCCCAGGGGGTATATGGCAGCAACCTGGCCCGGCGGTAACATTCCGGACCAATGCCGGCAGTGCCGCAGTCGGGGCCGAAAGCCCTGGCGCTGCGGCCTCGCAACAGGGAAGGCGGACGGATGAACAGGGATGACGCCGAAACCACCGGGCTGCGCGACCACGCGCTGCGCTACGCCCTGGCAAATGAGCTGCATGCCCGGCCCTTTGCGGCGTTGAGCGTGCCGAGCCACGCGGTCTTTCTGGCGATCAAGCCGGAAAAGAACGCCAAGAGCCGCGACCGCGAAGCCGACCGCGCCCACCTGCTGGCGCTTCTGGACCGTTTCGGCGCGCCGCACCCCCAGCCGGGGGCCACGCATTATTTCGGTGATCTGGGGCGCTACCGGCTCAAATGGGAACAGCATTCCGAATTCGTGACCTATACGCTGTTCGGCGAAGGGATTTATGACAACCCCTTTGATCCGGGCGCGTTCGAAGCCTTCCCGTCCGACTGGCTGGCTCAGGCGCCCGGGGTGCGGGTCAGTTCCGCTCTGATCCGGGTGGAAACCATGCCCGACAGCGCCGCCAGGATCGATGCACAACTTGGCAAGTGGTTCGTTTCCGAAAGCCTGGCGGTGTCGCGGGTGGCCGATGGCTGCGCCGTGATCGCCGGGGATTTCCGCATCGACAGCGCCGGGCACATGCGCTTTGCGGTTTTCGTGAAGCCGGACACCACCGCCCGGCGCATCGGGCGGATCGTCCAGCGCATCTGCGAGCTGGAAGTCTACAAGACCATGTCGTTGCTGGCCCTGCCGATGGCGCGGGCGGTGTCCAAGCGCATGGTCGAATTCGATGCCGAGGTTTCGGCCCTGGTCAGCCATGTCAGCGGCGACGACCAGCCCGCGCGCGGGATCCTGGACGAACTGCTGGCCCTGTCCACCGAACTGGAAGCGCTGATGGCGCGCCACGCCTACCGGTTCAGCGCCACCAATGCCTATTCGGCGCTGGTGCAGGAACGCATCGACATCATGCGCGAAGAACGCTTCGAGGGCCGCCAGACCTTCCGCGAATTCATGATGCGCCGGTTCGATCCGGCGATGCGCTCGATCCGGGCGGCGGCCAGCCAGCTCGAACAGATGGCGACCCGCACCAAACGCGCGGGCGACCTGCTGCGCACCCGCGTCGAGGTGGCGCGTTCCGAGCAGAACCAGAAGCTGCTCGCCAGCATGGACCGGCGGGTGGCGCTGCAACTGCGGCTGCAAAAGACGGTCGAGGGGCTGTCGGTGGTGGCGATCGGCTATTACACCGTCAACCTGGCCGCCTATTTCCTGGCGCCGTTTGCCAAGGGCTATGGGGTCTCCAAGACCTACCTGATGGCGGGGCTGACGCCGGTGGTGCTGTTGGCGCTGTGGGTGGTCCTGCACCGGATTCGCAAGCATCTGGAGTAGCGGCAGGGGGCTTTCCTCCCCCTTCTGGGCGCTGGCCGCGCCCATTCACCCCCGATCTGGGCGCTGGCCGCGCCCATTCACCCCCGAGGATATTTTTCAAAAGAAGAAACCGGTTTCTTCTTTGCCAAAATACTCCCGCCGGAGGCAGCTCACCGCCCGCGGATGCGCGGGTCCAGCGCGTCGCGCAGGCCGTCTCCGATATAGTTCACCGAAAGTACGGTCAGCGAAATGGCGAGACCGGGCCAGATCACGCGCTCGGGGTATTGCTGCAGGTAGTCAGTGGCGTCGAACAGCAACCGGCCCCAGGTCGGAAAGTCCGACGGAAAGCCCAGGCCCAGGAAGGACAGCGCGCTTTCGGTGATGATCGCATTGGCGATGCCCAGCGTCGCCGAGACCATGATCGGCGACAGCACGTTGGGCAGGATGTGGCGGGTGATCATCCGGCGCGAGGGCGTGCCGATGGAGCGCGCCGCCAGCACGAATTCGCGTTCCTTCAGCGCCAGCACGTCGCCGCGCACGATGCGCGCGGTCTGCATCCAGCTGGTGATTCCGATGACGAAGACGATCAGGATGAAGATGCCGCTTTCGGGCCCGAAGGTCGCGCGCAGCGGGTCGCGGAACAGCATGATGATCACCAGCAGCAGCGGCAGCAGCGGCAGCGCCAGGAACAGATCGGTCAGGCGCATCAGCGGCCCGTCGAGCTTCTTGAAATAGCCGGCCAGCACCCCGATCGCGGTGCCCAGCAGCAGCGACAGCCCCATCGCCGTCAGCCCCACCGAAACCGAGGTCTGCCCGCCCTTGATCATCCGCGCCATGGTATCGCGGCCCAGCTGGTCGGTGCCGAAGGGATGCGCCAGCGACGGGCCCTGGTTGCGGGCGCGAATGTCGATATAGGTGGCGTCGATGGTCCACAGATAGGGGCCAAGGAACACCGCCAGCACCACGAAGACGAAAAACGCGGCCCCGATCAGGGCGCCCTTGTGGGTCTTGAACTGGTCCCAGACGTCCCACCACTGGTTGCGCGGCGGGCGGGCGGCGTGATCGACGTTGGGGCTGTCGGTGCTGGCGGGGGTATCAGTCATAGCGGATCCTCGGGTCCAGAATGCCGTAGAGGATATCGGCGATCAGGTTGAAGACCACGATCAGCACCGCGAAGATGAAGGTCAGCGTCTGCACCATCGGCAGGTCGTTGGCCTGGATCGCGGTGATCAGCAGCTGGCCGATGCCGTTCACCTTGAACACCTGTTCGGTGATGATGGCGCCGCCGAAGATGCCGGGCACCCCCAGCGCGATCACCGTGATCACCGGGATCATCGAGTTGCGCAGCACGTGCACCATGACCACGGTGCTTTCGCTCAGCCCCTTGGCGCGGGCCGTGCGCACGTAGTCCTGGTTCAGGTTGTCCAGCATCGAGGCGCGCATGAAGCGGCTGATCTGCGCCGTCGTCTGCAGCGCCAGCACCATCACCGGCATGATCATCTGGCGCAGCTGCACCTTGAAGCTGGCCCAGTCGGTGACGACATGGGTTGTGTCGTAGATCGACGGGAACCAGCCCAGCTTCACCGAAAAGATCACGATCACCAGCACGCCGGAAAAGAACGGCGGCACCGAATAGCCGATCATCGAAACGAAGGTGCCGGCCTGGTCGAATACCGAATACTGGCGGTAGGCGGAATAGATGCCGATCGGCAGCGCGATCAGCACCCCCACCACATAGGCCAGCCCCACCACCCAGAGCGTCTGCGGGATGCGCTGGGCGACGATGTCCATCACCGGGCTGCGGGTCTGCCAGCTGATGATCCGCTGCTGGCCCTCGGCGAAGGCGGTGCCCGCCCAGCCGTCGATCCAGTTGAGCGGCTCGACCCAGAGAAACTGCAGGATCCACTTGCCGAAACGGATATAGCCCGGCTGGCCGAGGCCAAGCGCTTCGCGCATCTTTTCCTTGACCTCGGGCGGCACGGTCAGCGGCACGTTGGCCATCGGGTCGCCCGGCGCCAGTTCCAGCAGCAGAAAGATGGCCAGAGCGATGATCAGAAGCGTCGGCACGGCAATCGCCAGCCTGCGGATCGTGTAATTCAGCATCGGCGCCTCGGATCAACGTTCATGCCTTGGGGTCCTGAAAGCGTGGGGGCCGCGCGCAACGACGCGGCCCCCGGTTTTTCGGGCTTACTTGATGCGATACCAGTCAGCGATGTTCCACAGTTCGCTGTCCCAGGTGTTCAGCTGAACCCCGCCAAGCGAATTGGAATGCGCCGAAACCCGGCCGCGGTAGACCAGCGGGATCATGACATAGTCCTGCATCAGCATGTCATTCATCTTCTTGGCCAGTTCCGCGCGCTTCTCGATGTCGCCGGTGACCGCCATTTCGGCAACCAGGGCGTCATATTCGGCGTTGACGTAGCGGGGCATGTTCGAGCCCTGCCACTGGGTTTCCGGGCTCGGGATCTTGGAGGAATGCCAGTTCGCCATATAGGCTTCCGGGTCGGAACCCGAGAAGTTGTTGGCATACATTTCCACATCCGCCCAGAGCTTCTGGTAGGTGTCCGGGCTGCCCGGGTCCGAGCCGAAGAACACCGAAGCGTCGATGTTGCGCAGTTCGGTTTCGACGCCGATTTCGCTCCACCACTGCTTGATCAGCGCCTGGAAGTCCTGCCGCACCGCGTTGGTCGAGGTCTGATACAGGATCTTCAGCGGCACGCCGTCCTTTTCGCGGATGCCGTCGCCGTCGGTGTCGACGATACCGGCGTCATCCAGCAGCTTGTTGGCGCCGGCGATGTCCTGCACCTTGCAGCTGTCGTTGGCGGTCGAGGCATAGATCGCCGGGGCGGGCAGGATGTTGCAGGTCACCTTGCCGGCAACGCCATAGCCGATTTCCACCAGCAGTTCCCGGTCGATCGCCATGCTGAGCGCCTTGCGCACGTTGATGTCGGTCAGGAACGGGTGCGGGTGCTTGAGCGTCGAACGTTCGTCGCCCCATTTCGGGTCCGGGTCGGTCAGGTTGACCATGATCCGTTCCACCAGCGTGCCAAAGCCGGAAACCACCTTGCCCTTGCCGGCGGCGGCCATGTTCGACAGAACGTCGGGCGCCAGCTGCAGGTTCCAGGCATAGTCGAATTCGCCGGTTTCCAGCACCGACCGGCCCGCGGCCGCCGCATCGCCGCCACCCTTGAAGGTCACGGTCGCAAAGGCCGGCTTGTTCGGGTCGCGGTAGTTTTCGTTGGCTTTGAGCGTGATCACGTCGTTGGGACGGAATTCGGTCACCACAAAGGGGCCGGTGCCGACCGGGGCAAAGTTCTGTTCGGTGCATTCGGGCGCCTTGGGGCCCATGCAGTTTTCGAACTGCGCCTTCTGGATGATCGGGCTTTCGTAGCCGACGAAGGCCGCGTAGGGGAACGGCTTGGGCACGGTGAAATGCACGGTCACGGTGCGGTCGTCGACGACCTGCACGTCCGAGATGTCGTTGTATTTCTCGGCCTGTGCGCAGCCGCCGCCGTCGGCGGTGCAGTATTCCCAGGTAAAGCGCACGTCTTCCGCGGTCACCGGGGTGCCGTCGGACCATTTCAGCCCTTCGGTCAGCTTCCAGGTGATCGACATCAGATCCTTGGACACGCCGCCGTTGGCGATGGTCGGGATCTCGTCAACCAGCCAGGGCACCATGTTGCCGTCCTGGTCGTAGCGGGCCAGCGGCTCGATCACCATGGAGGCGGCTTCCAGCTCCTTGGTGCCGCCCGACAGGTAGGGGTTCATCAGCGATGCCGCCTGCCAGTAGATCAGCTTGACGTCGCCGTCGTCTCCGCGCCCGGCGATCGCCGGTGCGGCCAGCGCCATCACGGCGGCTGCCCCCAGGAGGGTATGCTTGAGCTTCATGTTATTGGTCTCCTTGTTGGGTTAGCTCGTTTTCCTCATGCGCCGCCATTGAACTGGCGAACTCGTCAATTGCATCGTTGAAGCGGTGACAGGCGACGAAATGGCCGGTCGCGACTTCGCGGAATTCGGGATCCTGGCGGGTGCAGATATCCATGACCTGCGGGCAGCGGGTGCAAAAGTTGCAGCCCCGCGGCGGGTTGGCGGGCGATGGCACGTCGCCTTCCAGGATGATGCGTTCGGTGGTGGCTTCGATGGTCGGGTCGGGTTCGGGGACCGCCGACAAGAGCGCCTGCGTGTAAGGGTGCAGCGGCGCGTGGTAGAGCGCTTCGCGCGGCGCCAGTTCGACGATCTTGCCCAGATACATCACCGCCACCCGGTCGGCGATGTGGCGCACCATCGACAGGTCGTGGCTGATGAACAGGTAGGTCAGGCCGAACTGCTTTTGCAGGTCTTCCAGCAGGTTCACCACCTGGGCCTGGATCGACACGTCAAGTGCTGCGATCGGTTCGTCGCAGACGATGAACTTGGGGTTCAGCGCCAGCGCGCGCGCAATCCCGATGCGCTGGCGCTGGCCGCCGGAAAATTCGTGCGGATAGCGGTTGGCGAAGTTGCGGTTCAGCCCCACCGCGTCCAGCAATTCGTAGATACGGGCCAGCTTTTCCTTCTTGGAAAGCCGGGTGTGTTCGTTCAGCGGTTCGCCCACGATGGCGGCCACGGTCATGCGCGGGTTCAGGCTGGCCTGCGGATCCTGGAACACCATCTGCATGGCCGGGCGCATGGCGCGCAGCTCGTCGGCCGAGGCGTCGGCGATGTTGCGCCCCTCGATGCTGATGGTGCCGTCGGTCACCTCGTAAAGCCGCAACAGGGCACGCCCGCAGGTGGACTTGCCGCAGCCGCTTTCGCCCACCAGCCCCAGGGTTTCGCCGCGGTAGATGTCAAAGGTGACCCCGTCCACCGCCTTCACGTCGCCCACATGCCGGCGCAACAGGCCCGCGTGGATCGGAAAGTGCATTTTCAGGTCGCGCACTTCGACCAGCTTGGGCCGGGTGGCAGGATCGTCAAACATGGCGCGCCCCCCCGCTGGCCGGATCCCAGAAACAGGCGACATCATGGCCCGCGCCCACCGGTTCGCGGCGCGGGTTTTCGCGCGCGCAGATGTCCAGCGCATGGGCGCAGCGGGCGCGGAACGGGCAGGCGGCGGGGGCGGCGCCCAGGATCGGCGGCTGGCCCTCGATCACCCGCAGCCGTTCGGCCCGCTTGCCGCGCACGCTGGGCACGGTCTGCAGCAGGGCCCGCGTGTAGGGGTGCTGCGGGTTGGAAAACAATTCGCGCACCGGCGCCTGTTCGACCACCTGGCCGCCATACATCACCATCACCCGGTCGGCGATGCCGGCGATCACCCCCAGGTCATGGGTGATCCAGACGATCGCCATGCCCAGTTTCCGGCGCAGTTCCTTCACCAGTTCGATGATCTGCGCCTGGATGGTCACGTCCAGCGCGGTGGTGGGTTCGTCGGCGATCAGCACCTGCGGATCGCAGGCCAGCGCGATCGCGATCATCACCCGCTGGCGCATGCCGCCGGAAAACTGGTGCGGAAAGTCCCTGAGCCGCGGCGCGGCGTCGGGGATGCCCACCAGTTCCAGCAGCTCCACCGCGCGCTGACGCGCCGCGCGCTTGCTCATGCCAAGGTGCTTGCGCAGCGGCTCCATGATCTGAAAGCCGACGGTGAACACCGGGTTGAGCGAGGTCATCGGATCCTGAAAGATGAAGCCGATCCGGGCGCCGCGGATGGCGCGCAGCCTGTCTTCGTCGCATTGCAGCAGATCCTGGCCGTCGAACAGCACCTGGCCGTTGCGGATTTCCGCGGGCGGGCTGGGCAGCAGGCCGATCAGCGACATCATGGTCACCGACTTGCCCGATCCCGATTCGCCCACCACCCCCAGCAGCTCGCCGGGGCGCAGGTCGAAACTGACCGAGTTGACGGCGTGCACGTCCCCCGACCGGGTTTTGAAGACGGTTTCCAGGCCCTTGACATCAAGGACAGGCGCAGCCCCATCGGGCATGTAGTTCCCCCCAAGCAATTCTTTTTGCTTTTGTTTTCGCGCGCCTGGTCCGGGGTGTCGGCCGGCGGCTCCGATGAAAGCTATCACCAAATTCCGATCCGGCAACAGTTATCTATACGTCAAGCGCAAAAATTTGTTCATTCGATCAAGAATTGCCCGGCCCCCCTTGACCATCGGCCCGCGCGCCCTCAGTTTCGGCCTCATGCCTGAAAACCCGCCGTTTCAGAAGCCGCCGCAGCAGCCGTCGCAAAAAAGGAGCCACCGATGGGCCGTTCGATGAGCGCGCGAGAGATTCTCGAAAAACTGGTGTCTTTTCCGACCGTCAGCAGCGACAGCAATCTGGACCTGGTGGACTGGGTTCAGGACTATCTGGCGGGCTTTGGCGTCGATGCGGTGCGCCTTTACGATGACAGCGGCAAAAAGGCCGCGCTTTTCGCCAATGTCGGCCCCGAGGTCGAAGGCGGGGTGATCCTGTCGGGCCACACCGACGTGGTGCCGGTCGAGGGCCAGGACTGGAGCAGCGACCCGTTCACGGTGGTCGAACGCGATCGTAGGCTCTACGGGCGCGGCGCCTGCGACATGAAGGGGTTCGACGCGCTGGCGCTCTGGGCGGTGCCGCTGGCGCTCGAGGCGGGCATCAGGCGCCCGATCCAGATCGCGCTCAGCTACGACGAAGAGGTGGGCTGCACCGGCGCCCCGCCGATGATCGCCGCCATGGCCCGGCATCTGCCGCGCGCGAGCGCCGCCATCATCGGCGAACCGTCGATGATGCAGGTGGTCAGCGGCCACAAGGGCGGCACCGGTTTCGCAGTGCATCTGCGCGGCCACGAGGTGCATTCCTCGATCATGCACACCGGCGTCAACGCGATCATGCAGGGGGCGCGGCTGATCGACTGGGCCAACCGGATGAACGCCGAAAACGCGGCGCGCGAACCGGGGGAACTGGCGGCGGCCTTCGATCCCCCCTGGACCACCGTGCATGTGGGCGTGATCGAGGGCGGCACCGCCCATAACATCACCGCCGGCGACTGCCGCTTCGGGCTCGATTTCCGCACCGTGCCGGGCGAAGACCCGCAGGACTGGGAGGCGCGTTTCCGCGAAGAAGTCGCCAGGATCGAGGCCGAGATGCAGGCCATCCACCCCGACACCGGCATCGAACTGGAAGAATA
>JAJRUE010000058.1 GCA_024277955.1 Alphaproteobacteria bacterium
AATTCGACACCGCCGACACCCAGGAAATCATGCGCACCGACAGCGGCGACTGGCTGGTGGACGGGGCGGTGACGATCCGGGATCTGAACCGGGCGACCGACTGGAACCTGCCCGACGACGAAGCCAACACCGTCGCCGGTCTGGTGATCCACGAGGCCCAGTCGATCCCCGAAGCGGGCCAGGTGTTTTCCTTCCACGGGTTCCGCTTTGAGGTGGTCGAACGCAAGGCCAACCGGATCACCAGGCTCAGGATCCGCCCGCTGAGCTGACGATGCCCGGCCCAGTTCCCGGCCCGGCTGTTTCCAAAAGGCGCGCCCTGCCGGGCGCAAGATCTTCTTTCAGCCGGCCCCTGGCCGGGGCCGGCGCGCGCGGCCCCGACGGCATCTCCTAGCGCGCCAGGCGTCGCCTCTGGCTCAGCGCGCCTTGAACAGGCTGCCCAGGATGCCGCGCACGATCCGCCGTCCGGTGGTGCCCTTGAGTTCCTTGATCACCGCCTTGGAAAAGGCCGACCCGAAACTGTCGCCGCCGCTGCGCCTGGTGGCCGTGCGGCTGCGGCTTCGGCTGCCCTCGAACCGCCGGGCGGCGCGGAATTCGCGTTCGCGCGCGTCCAGCGCCTGTTCTTCGCGCTCGGCCTCTTCGGCGGCGCGGGCGGCGGCCTCGGCGCGGGCGCGCAGCCGTTCGAAGGCCGAATCGCGGTCGATCGCGGTGTCGTATTTCCCGGCCACGGGCGAGGCCGCGATCACCGCCTTGCGCTGGGCGGCGCTGATCGGCCCCAGCTGCGACGACGGCGGGCGGATCAGGGTGCGTTCGACCATGCCGGGCGCGCCCTTGACCTCAAGAAACGAGGTCACCGCTTCGCCGACCCCGACCTCGCGGATCGCCTGTTCGGTGGAAAACCGCGGGTTGTCGCGGTAGGTCTGCGCGGCGCGGCGCAGCGCCTTCTGGTCGCGCGCGGTAAAGGCGCGCAGCGCGTGCTGGACCCGGTTGCCGAGCTGGCCCAGGATGTCTTCGGGCACGTCATCGGGGTTCTGGGTGACGAAATACACCCCCACCCCCTTGGACCGGATCAGCCGCGCCACCTGCTCCACCTTGTCGATCAGCGCCTTGGGCGCGTCGTCGAACAGAAGATGCGCTTCGTCGAAAAAGAACACCAGCCGCGGCTTGGCGGCGTCGCCTACCTCGGGCAGCTCTTCGAAAAGTTCGCTCAGCAGCCAGAGCAGGAAGGTGGCATAGAGCCGGGGCGAGCCCATCAGCCGGTCCGCCGCCAGAATCGAGATCATCCCGCGCCCGTCCGGCGTGGTGCGCATCAGGTCGGAAAGTTCCAGCGCCGGTTCGCCGAAAAGCTCGCTGCCGCCCTGGTTTTCCAGCACCAGCAGCGCGCGCTGGATCGCCCCGACAGAAGCGCCGGACACATTGCCGTAGCGCAGCGAAAGATCGCGCGCGTTTTCGCCGGTCCACACCAGCAGCGCCTGCAGATCCTTCAGGTCCAAAAGCGGCATGCCTTCTTCGTCGGCCAGCCGGAAGGCGATGTTCAGCACCCCTTCCTGGGCGGTCGTCAGTTCCAGCAGGCGGGCCAGCAACAGCGGGCCCATTTCGGCGACCGTGGTGCGCACCGGGTGGCCCGACTGGCCGAAAAGATCCCAGAACAGCACCGGGAAACTGTCGTAGGAATAGTCGTCGAACCCGATCTTGGCGGCGCGTTTCATGAAGGCGTCGTGCAGCTTGAAATCCGCCGATCCGGCAACCGCCAGCCCGGCCAGGTCGCTTTTGACATCGGAAAGGAACACCGGCACCCCGGCGGCGGAAAAGCTTTCGGCGAGGATCTGCAGCGTCACCGTCTTGCCGGTGCCGGTGGCCCCGGCGATCAGCCCGTGCCGGTTGGCGTATTTCAGCAGAAGGAGCTGCGGAACCTTGTAATCCGGCCCGCCGCCACCGGCGAAAATCCCGGCGTTCTTGTTGTCTATCACTGTCTCGAACTCCTCATGGATGCGCCTGCACACGGTGCTACAATACAAAATTAACGTCTTGGTGCCACAGTTGAGGCGACCTGGATCATGCCCGCAGGGGCAAGGGCGTTTGCGGCCCGGGTCGAATTCCTCCCTGTTGGACTTGCCGCGCCTTTGCGGGCGCGGCCTTTTTTTTCGCGAAACGCCCAAGATTTCATCGCCCGCCCTGTTGACCCGTGCGACGAAACGTCCTAGTTTTCGCGCCATAAGTCGGCCAGTCCGATAGGGAGAGAAATTTGGAAAAGAGCCCCAGCGGGCTCTTTTTCTATATTCGGCGCCCGGTTCGCCGCCGGGCCGGTCCGGCCCCGGTCGGGTTCCCGCCTGGCAAACAAGAGGGAAGGCGGGCGGAACCGGCGAAAATCCCCCGTTTTTCGCGCTCACGAAAATCCGATCTGACAGTCGGGATCGACTGTGTTAACCGGGGCTGACCGGACCGGCGGCCGCACCGGCGCGCGCGGCCCTGACCCCGACCCTGACCACTGAAATACAACGGAATCGACATGGCAAAGCTCTTCGGGAACATATTGAAACTGGCGGCGATCGGGCTGTTGGGCGCAAGCGCCGCAATCGCGCAGGACACGGCCCAGGCCCCGGCGCAACCGGACCTGCCGCTGGGCGAAGCGGTCAGCGATGTGGGCACCACCTACGACAAGGAAACCTTCGGCGACTGGACGCTGCGCTGCGTGCGCACCGCCGACGGGCTGGACCCCTGCCAGCTTTACCAGCTGATGTTCGACGGCCAGGGCAATTCCGTGGCCGAGATCAGCCTGTTCGAACTTGGCGGCGACGGCCCGGCCGAAGCCGGCGCGACCATCGCGACGCCGCTTGAAACGTTGCTGACCGAACAGATCACCATCGGCGTCGACGGTGGCACCGCCAAGCGCTACCCGTTCAGCTACTGTTCGCTCAAGGGCTGTTTCGCGCGTATCGGCCTGACCCATGACGACGTGGCCGCGATGAAGGCGGGCAACACCGCCACGCTGCAGATCGTGCCGGTGGCGGCCCCCGGCAAGCCGGTTTCGGTGACCATGTCGCTCAAGGGGTTCACCAAGGGCTATGCGGCGGTGCGCGAAAACAACGCCAAGGTCGCCGCAGCCGCCGCAAACTGATCCGTCGGATCAGGCGCGGCCCAAGGTTTTTGCAAAAACCTTGGGCAAGGCGCTTGCAAGCGCCTTGCAAGCCAGGCGTCCCGCCTGGCTTGCCCCCCGTAGCCGGCGCCGTTCAGGCGCGCCGCAAAGCCAGCACCGCGTTGAACCCGCCAAAGGCAAAGGCGTTGGACAGCACCGCTTCGACGCGCGCCTCGCGCGCTTCGTTGGGCACCACGTCAAGCGCGCATTCCGGGTCCGGCTCTTGATAGCCCACAGTGGGGGCGATGATGCCGTCGCGCAGCGCCATGATGCAGGCCAGCAGCTCGACCGCGCCGGTGCCGCCGATCAGGTGGCCGTGCATCGACTTGGTCGAGGAAATCATCAGCCTGTCCGCATGGGCCCCGAACACCTCGGCCACCGCGGCGCATTCGATCTTGTCATTGGCGGCGGTGCCGGTGCCATGCGCATTGATATAGCCCACCTCTTCGGGGGCCATGCGCGCATCCGCCAGCGCCCCGGCAATCGCCCGCGCCGCGCCTTTTTTCGACGGCATCACGATGTCGCCCGCGTCCGAGGTCATGGCGAACCCCGCCAGTTCGGCCAGCACCTCGGCGCCGCGGGAGCGGGCGTGTTCGTATTCCTCGAACACAAAGACCGCCGCGCCCTCGCCCTGCACCATGCCGTTGCGGTTGGCCGAAAACGGCCGGCAGGCGTCGCGGCTCATCACCCGCAGCCCTTCCCAGGCCTTGATGCCGCCGAAACACAGCATCGCCTCGCTGCCGCCGGTGACCATCGCCTCGGCCATGCCGGCGCGGATCATGTGAAAGGCCTGCCCCATCGCGTGGTTCGAGGAAGCGCAGGCCGTGGCCACCGAAAACGAAGGCCCCATCAGGTTGAAGGTCATCGACACATGGCTGGCGGCGGCGTTGTTCATCAGCTTGGGCACGACGAAGGGATGCACCCGGTTCTTGCCGGCCTCGTAAACGGTGCGGTAGTTTTCGTCCCAGGTGTTCACCCCGCCCCCGGCAGTGCCCAGGATCACGCCGCTGCGCGCCGCCAGGTCGCCGGAAAATTCCAGCCCCGACTGGGCGATCGCCTCTTGCGCGGCAAGGATGGTGAACTGCGTGAACCGGTCGTAGAGCGAGATCTGCTGGCGGTTGAAGTGCTTTTCCGGCTCAAAGCCGCGCACCTGCGCGCCGATGCGCACGCTCAGCCGGTCCACGTCGCGGATCTCCAGGCTGCCGATGCCGCAGCGCCCCGCCGCCATCGCCGCCAGGGTTTCGGCCACGTTGCCCCCCAGCGCGTTGACGGTCCCGGCCCCGGTGATGACCACGCGGTTCATGAGCGCTGTTCGGCCACCAGTTTTTCCACCGCCGCGACGATCGCCGCAACCGAGGAAATGTCGAACGCGCTCTTGTCCGGCTCGTTGGCGTTGAAGGGCACTTCGATGTCAAAGGCTTCCTCGATGGCGAAAATGCTTTCCACCAGCCCGAGACTGTCGATCCCCAGTTCTTCCGGGGTCTGGGTTGCGGAAATGTCCTCGACCTCCAGCATGGCCTGTTCGGCGATGATGCGGATTACCTTGTCGCTGATGCTCTGGCCCATGCTGTCGCCCATCTGTCCCCTCGCGCGGCTATGGGTCATTTAGTCCTTGGCGTCGTCTTTGGGAACCGGTTTTTTGCCCCGCGCCAGGTCCTGCAGCAGCCGCGGCAGGCGGCGCAGCGCCTTGTAGCTGGCGACGTGGCTTTCCATCTTCACCGCCGGATAGCCCAGGATCGCGCGCCCCGCCGGCACGTTCGACAGGATCTTGCTGGCCCCGCCCGCCACCACGCCATCGCCGATGCGGATGTTGTCGGCGACCCCGGCCTGACCGCCCAGCACCACCCCGTCGCCCAGCTCCGCCGAACCGCCGACCGCCACATGCGCGCACAACAGGCAGTTCCTGCCGACGATCACGTTGTGGCCGACCTGCACCAGCGCATCCAGCTTGGTGCCGTCGCCCAGCCGCGTGGGCCGGATGGTGCCCGCATCGACCGAGGAATTGGCCCCGATCTCCACATCGTCGCCGATCTCGACCCCGCCGATCGAGCGGATCTTGAGCCAGGCCTGGTCCGCCCGGCCGCCGCTCTCGGCCCCCAGCGAATCTCGCGCCGCTTCCAGATGCGACCGCTCGGGCGTGACAAAGGAAAACCCGTCGCCGCCGATCACCACCCCGCCGTGGGCGACGAAACGCGCGCCGATGCGCACCCGGCGCGCGATGCGCACGCCGCTGTCCAGCCGGCAGTCGTCGCCGATCCGCACCCCCGGCGCGATGTCGCAATGGGCGCCGATCCGGGCCCGCGCGCCAATCCGCGCGCCCGCGCCGATCACCGCATAGGCGCCGATCCTGGCGCCGATCCCTAGGCTGACGCCCTCGGCGACGATGGCGGTCGGGTGGATCGCGGCGGTTGCGCCCATATCTGTCGCCATATCCGTTGCCGTGTCCGCAGGCGGTTCCGGCGCGTCGAACATCTCGGTCAGCGCCGCCATCGCCAGGCGCGGCCGGGTCACGACGATCGCCGCTTCAAGCCCCAGCCCGGCCCAGTCGGCCCCCTCCCACAGCACCGCCGCGCGCGCCTCGGACCGGCGCAGCGCATCGCGGTA
>JAJRUE010000059.1 GCA_024277955.1 Alphaproteobacteria bacterium
GATCGCCGGTTCCATGGCGGTGGCGGCGGGCCAAGCCGGGGTACAGATTGTCACCGGCGACACCAAGGTGGTCGACCGTGGCGCTTGCGACCGTCTGTTCGTCAACACGTCCGGCATCGGCGTCATCCCGGCGGGGCTGGGGCTGGGGGCCGACCGGGCGCGGCCGGGCGATGCCGTGCTTGTGAACGGTCTTTTGGGCGACCATGGCGCGGCGATCCTGAACGCCCGCGGTGACATGGCGCTGAGCACGCCGATAGAAAGCGATTGCGCACCGCTGAACGGTCTGATCGAGGCGGTACTGGCGGCGGCGCCTGATACACGGTTCATCCGCGATGCTACCCGCGGCGGCTTGGCCACGGTTTTGAACGAGATAGCGCTGGCATCTTGTGTAGGGATCGAGATCGTGGAGGACCAGACCCCGATCCTCCCGGAAGTCCGCGGGTTTTGTGAAATCCTCGGGCTGGATCCCCTGTATCTGGCGAACGAGGGCAAGATCGTCTGCGTCGTGCCAGAGCCACAGGCCAAGGCAGCGCTTGGGGCGATGATTGGGCACAAACTTGGTGCACGAGCCGCCCGGGTTGGGCATATCACGTCGGAGCGATCTGGTCGCGTGGTGATGCAGACGGTATTTGGCGGTCAGCGGATCGTGGACATGCTGGTTGGTGAACAACTGCCGAGAATCTGCTAAGAGTATGGCCGGCCGGTTGCTGTGCATTCATTGCCCTGATGTGCCCCCCGGAAACCGAGCTGAGCTGAAGAACATGGATGGTTGTGCACCAATCTTCTCCGAGCGGTCATAAACTCTCTCGGAAACGCATTTCATTGAACCCGGGCAACACGAGTTGGGATTCCAAATGTTGGCCCCCAAACAACGAGGGACAGGTGGGCTGAAAAACAGATATTCCAAGTAATATATTGTTATTCCACGAAAGCAGACGTGTCATTGGTGCCGCTGAAGGGACTCGAACCCCCGACCCCATCATTACGAATGACGTGCTCTACCAGCTGAGCTACAGCGGCCAATGCCGGCGGCTCTTTAGCACCCTCCTTGGCGGCATGGTAGACCTATTTTTCCGCGATCGCCTCTTTTGGCAGGGTCACCACTTCGCCCAGGTCTTGCGAATCGTCCGTGGGCTCGGTCGCGTCGACTGTCACGGGGGCTTCGGGCGCCTCGGCGCCGGGTGTCGCCGGCGCCTCGGGCGTTTCCGGCGGGGCGGCTACACCGCCGTCGCTGTCTTCGCCGACGATCAGCGGCAACATCCCGGTGGACGCGGGCATCGCCACCTCGCCTTCGCTTGGCACCCGCCAGCCCAGGGAGTCGAAACCGCCGCAGTTGCTGCACACCGGTTCCCATTTCGGATGCACCGCCTGGCAGTTGTCACAAACCCATTGCGGCCCGCGCGAAGCGGTTACTGCCCGCGTCAGCCAGCCGCGCACTACCGCATCGGGGCTGCCTTCGCCGCGCTCGATCGCCGCCATGATCGCCAGCGACCGGGCGGTGGGATCCTTTTCCACCAGATCGCCGATCGCCTTGCGCGCGGCGCCATAGTCACCGGCGGCGATCTGCAATTCAGCTTCCAGCATGCGGGTTTCGGGGTGATCCGGGGCCGCCTTGATCAACGGCTGAAACCGCTTCAGCCTGGCCTTGGGGTCTTCGTCGGGTTCGATCGCCGCAAAGGCCGCGGCCAGATCCGGGTGCGGCTGCGCGGCCCAGGCTTTTTTCAGAACCCGCGTCGCGTTGCGCGCCTTGCCGGCGGTGATATAGGCCTGCGCCGCCATGACAGCCGCGGGGATCAGGTCGGGCGACAGGCGGTTCGCCTCGATCGCCGCGTCGCGCGCCTCGGCCGAAGACCCTTTCCGGAACACGTCGCGCGCCTGCGACAGCGCGAGAACCGCGTCGCGCCGCTTGTGCACGTCGCGCGGCAGCTGGCCGGTCTGTTTCTTGACCGCAAGCGTCTTGCGCGCGCCCTGCCAGTCTTCGTGTTCGGCCTGCAGGCGCAACAGCACATCGCCGATCTCGCCGTGCTTCGGCTTGAGCGCAAAGGCCCGTTCCGCCAGCTTCATCGCGGTGTCGGTATCACCTTCGTCCAGCTTCTGCTTCATCAGGCCGCGGATGCCGACAAAGCGGGTGCGGTCATCCTGAAGCAGGCGTTTATACACCTCGGCGGCCTTGTGCTTGTCGCCGATCGCTTCGGCCGCCTGGGCGGTGATCAGGTTGGTCAACTCGGGCCGGCGCAGGAACTTTTCCGCCCGTGCCGCCTTGGCCATCGCCACCCTGCCCTCGCCCGACGCCAGCGCGGTCATCCCGTCGGCCAGCGCTTCGTAGCCCTTGCGTTCGCGGTTGCGGTCGAAATAGCGCGAAATCGCGGTTTCGTCGCCGTTGATGAAGCGCCAGACCGCCACCAGCAGCCCCAGCAGTTTGAGCACCACCCAGATCGCCAGAACCAGCAGCACCAGGGCGATCGCCGCCTGCAACGGGTCCAGCGTGAATTCGGTGCCGGCAAATGCGATGCGCAGGCTGCCTTCGGCTTCCGACAGGTAGATGACGCCAAAGGTCAGCCCGGCGACAGCCGCGATGAACAGGACGATCTTGAACAATGACAACAACATGGATTTCGTCCCTACTCTGCCTGCTTCGCGCTGAGCGCGGCTAGTGCTGCAGCCACGTCGCGCCGCGCCTGTGCGTCGGCAACCCACTGTGCCATCTGGTCTTTTCCGGCCTGCGGCAGATCATCAAGCTGCGCCAGCGCCGCGTCCAGATCGCCTGCGCGCAACGCCGCTTCGGCGCGCGACAACACCGCGTCGGGATCGTCGCCCTGGCGCGGTTCCAGCGACCGCGCGCCCAGCTGGGTGCGCAGAAAGGCGGTGATCGGGTTGGTGTCGCCCGCTTCCAGCTGCGCGCGGGTGGCTTCGCGAAGCACCGCGCGGGCTGCGTCCGGAAAGGCGTCGCGCAGGGCCTGCAGCGTCGGCACGCCGGTTGCCGAGTGCGACACCAGCGCATCAGGCACCGTGACGCCGGCCTCGGCCAGCACCTGGAGCTGTTCGTCAAAAGGCTGGCCGCTGTCCACCGCCGCGCGCAGCTGCGCCAGCGGCACGATTGCAGCCGCCGCCCGGGCCGCGTTTTCAGCTGCCTGCCGGGCCGCCGCCTGTTCGCGCGCCGCGGCTTCCTGGCTGGCCTTCAGCCGAGCGATTTCGGCCTGCACGCTTTCGCGCATCGCCTGCAATTCGCGTTCAAGCGCCGCTTGTCCCGCACCATCGCCGGCAACCGGCGGGGTCGGTGCCTGGGGCCGGTTTTCCAGCTCCGCCACCCGCTTGCCCAAGGCTTCGAGCGCTGCGGCAAGGCGCGCGATCTCCTGCGCTTGCGCGTCGTCGCGCTTTGCCAGATCGTCGATCTGCGAAGCATCGGCGACGCGCGCAAGCCGGTCCTGCAGCGCCGCAATCGCTGCATCGTTGCGGGCGATCAGTTTCTTTTGCTCTGCCACCACCTGCGCCAGTTTCTGCGCTTCGGTGGGGCCGCGCGAAAACGGCCAGCTGTCGTTGCCGATATATTGCGACGCGCCGAATCCGACCGCGCCGGCGACGATCCCGCCCAGAACCATCGGCACAAACCCCGCGCGCCGCCGCACCGGCTGGACCACAGAGCCCGCCGCCTCTGGTCGCCCGCCTTGCGTCGGGTCTTGGTCGGCAGGCCGCGATGACCCGCACGTCGAAGCCCCGTCCCCCGGCTGCGGCGTCGCCTGGTCCATTCCGGCGACACCGGACCCACTGCCATCACTTTTCGAAACGCTGTCGGTCGTCGCCTTGGGAGCGGTGGTCTTCGCCGCAACCGTTGGCTTGGCCTCAACCACCTTCTTCGCGGCGGCTTTTGCGGCCGGCTTTTTCGCCGGCGTTTCTTTCGTGGTCTTTTTCGCTGATTTCCCAGTGGTTTTCCGCGTGGCCTTCCCGGTGGTTGCACCCTTGGCCGTGCTTGCGCCCGTGCGCGGATTTGTGCGCGGCTTGCCAGAGTTATCGGAACTGTCGGAACTGGCCACCAGGTCTTCCCCCTTGCTCCAGCCCGTAAATGCCGGGCTGTCGATTCTCAATCTTACCTATGGTGGCGCGGATGCACCCTCAAGACCACTGCGAAATTCGACGCAGGATTTCGTCGATCATCGCCTGCGCGTCGGGGCGTGCCGCCACCGCCGCCTGCGCGGGATCCGGCCCGCGCCAGCCATCCAGCGCCGCCTGGCTGATGGCCACCAGACCCAGCGGAGCACGGCAGTCCAGACCACCGATTTTCCGGCCCAGTATCGCCGCCGAGCGGGGCGAAAAAAGGGGAAGGATCACCGGCCTGTCCCCACCTAGCAGATCGCGTGCTTTGGCGTTCAGCGGTATCGCGCGCTGGTCGTAGATCACCAGCGAATCCGTCTCTATTCCGGCGGAATTGAGCGATTTTTCCACATCCCCGCGACTGTGCTCGCCGCGCAGGAACAGCAGCCGGCCCTTGGGTGCGCGGGCGCGCAGACCGGTAATCAGGGCCTGCGCATCGCCGCCCAGCGCCTCGGCCATGGCGCCGTGTTCGCGGGCCAGCGCGGCGGTGCGTGCGCCCACGCAATAGGCCCGCCGCCCGGTCAGCCCCAGCCCGGCCGCGGCGCGTACCGCGTTTTGCGAGGTAAAGATCAACCCGTCGTATCGGTCCAGATCGCAGCGCACCGCGCGCGGCTCGATCGACAGCACCGGCGAGATCGCCACATCCACGCCGCCGTCGGCGACCTGCAGCCGTGTGGCAAAGGCGCGGGCCTGCCGGTCTGGCCGGGTCAAAAGGACGATCGGGGCGGGGCTGGTCATGGGGGCTGTGCGCGCGGCTCTCGGTTGAACGGGGTTGCCAAGGGTGTTACCTGCGCAAGAGTTCACGCGCAACAGGCGGCCCATGACCCACGACCTGACCCTTCTCGGCCTGGAAAGCAGCTGCGACGATACCGCCGCCGCCGTGGTGCGCCGCCACGCAGACGGGCGCGGCGAAATCCTGGCTTCGGTCGTCGTGGACCAGACCAGCCTGCATCGTGACTTTGGCGGCGTCGTCCCCGAAATCGCTGCCCGCGCCCATACCGAAAAGCTGGACGTGGCGGCAAAACAGGCTCTGATGCAGGCGAATCTGGGGCTTGGCGACATGGACGCCATTGCCGTCACCGCCGGCCCCGGCCTGATCGGGGGCGCGCTTTCGGGCGTCATGTTTGCCAAGGGGCTTGCCGCCGGGGCCAGCCTGCCGCTGATCGGGGTCAACCATCTCGCCGGCCACGCCCTGACGCCCCGGCTGACCGAAGGGCTGGGCTATCCCTATCTCATGCTGCTGGTTTCCGGCGGGCATTGCCAGTTTCTGCGCGTCGATGGCCCGCAGGAATTCCACCGCCTCGGAGGCACGATCGACGATGCCCCCGGCGAAGCCTTTGACAAGGTCGCGCGGATGCTGGGCCTCGGCCAGCCCGGCGGCCCCGCGGTCGAAGCCGAAGCCCGCAGCGGCGACCCTGCGCGGTTCGCCTTTCCGCGCCCGCTGCTGGACCGTCCCGGCTGCGACATGTCGTTTTCCGGGTTGAAGACCGCAGTGCTGCGCGAACGCGACCGGTTGGTCGAGGCGTCCGGTGGGCTGCACCGCGCCGACCGGGCCGACTTGTGCGCATCCTTCCAGGCGGCGATCGCCGATGTCATGGCCGAAAAATCCCGCCGCGCGCTGGCGCTCTATCTGCAGGCCTCACCGGATGAACCCGCCTTTGCCGTGGCCGGGGGTGTCGCCGCAAACCAGGCAATTCGCGCTGTGTTAGAGACTGTTTCGACCGAGGCAGGCGCCCGCTTTACCGCCCCGCCCCTGGCGCTTTGCACCGACAACGCGGCGATGATCGCCTGGGCCGGGATCGAAGGGTTCGCCGCAGGCCGGCAAGACGACATGACCCTGGCGGCGCGCCCGCGCTGGCCGCTTGACACCACCGCGCCGGCGATGCTGGGGTCGGGCCGCAAGGGGGCCAAGGCATGAGCGCGATCAGCGTTCTGGGGACCGGGGCCTTTGGCACTTCGCTGGCCATCGCGCTGGCCCGCGGCGGGCGGCAGGTGACCCTGGTCGCCCGGTCTTCCGACACCGCCGCCGCTCTGGATCGGGACCGCTTCAACGACGCGCGCCTGCCCGGCGCCCGCTTTCCCGACACGCTGTCGGTGACCGCCGCCTTCGGCGATCTGGCCCCGATATGCCTGCTTGCCGTCCCGACCCAGGCGCTGCGGGGGTTTTCCCAAGCGCTCGCCACCGACCTGGGCGCGCGCCGCCTTGTGGCCTGCTGCAAGGGCGTCGATCTGACCACCGGTCTCGGGCCCACCGGCGTGCTGGCCCAGACCTGCCCCACGGCGACCCCGGCGATTCTGTCGGGCCCCAGCTTTGCCGCCGATATCGCCGCCGGGCTGCCCACCGCGCTGACCATCGCCGCCCATGACCCGGATGTCGCCGAGGCCCTGCAGGGCGCGCTGGCGACACCCAGCCTGCGGCTCTATCGCAGCACCGATGTCACCGGGGTGGAACTGGGCGGCGCGCTGAAAAACGTCGTGGCGATCGCCGCGGGCGTGGCCATTGGCGCCGGGCTGGGGGAAAGCGCGCGCGCCGCGCTGATCACCCGCGGCTACGCCGAACTGTGCCGGTTCGCGGCCCGGATGGGAGCGCAGCCGGTGACGCTGTCGGGGCTGTCGGGGCTGGGCGATCTGATCCTGACCTGCACCTCGGACAAGTCGCGCAACTTTTCGCACGGGCTTGCGCTGGGGCGTGGCGCGGACCCGGATGCCGGCGCGACGGTCGAAGGCGTCGCCACCGCGCGGGCGGTTGCGCAAAAGGCACGCGAATTGCGCATCGACATGCCGGTGACCAGCACCGTCGCCGCGCTGGTCAATCACGAGATAACCACCACACAGGCGGTGACCGCGCTTTTGTCACGGCCCCTGAAAGAGGAATGAGCGCATGCAATACTGGCTGTTCAAATCGGAACCCAACACCTGGAGCTGGCAGCAACAGCTGGACAAGGCCCCGGATTGCGAGGAATGGGACGGGGTGCGCAACTATCAGGCGCGCAACAACATGCGCCAGATGCAGGTGGGCGATCTGGGGTTCTTCTATCATTCGCTCAAGGACAAGGCGGTGGTCGGCATCGTCGAGGTGTGCACCCTTGCCCATCCCGACAGCACCACCGACGATCCGCGCTGGGAATGCGTCGACATCCGCGCGGTTGAATCGCTACCAAACCCGGTGACGCTCGCGATGTGCAAGGCGGATGCGCGGCTGAAAGACATGGTGCTGGTCAACAATTCGCGGCTTTCGGTGCAGCCGGTCAGTGCCGCCGAATGGCAGGTTGTGCGCGAACTTGGCGGCCTGGCCTGAGGATTGCGCCGGTGCGTATCCGCGATCGGCGCGCCACGAGCCACGCCACGGCTCAGGACCACGGTGCGCCAAAGGCTACTGCCCGCGCAGACGGCTGAGGCTGACCCGGCAACCGTCAGATGCGCCGAACTGCGGCCCTCAGACCCGCCGGCCATCGCTTGTGTTGGAAGGGCAAAAA
>JAJRUE010000060.1 GCA_024277955.1 Alphaproteobacteria bacterium
CGGCGGCCCGGAAAGTCGCGTCGACAAAGTCGAGGATCGCCGGCGAAGAGCGAAAGGAATAGTCCAGCGAATGTTCGCACAGCGTTTCGCCGATCGCTGACAGCCTCGTGCCGAACCTGGCCTTCATGCGGTTGAACTCTTGTGGGTCGGCGCCCTGAAAGGAATAGATCGACTGTTTCAGGTCGCCGACCACGAAGATCGTGCGCTGGGTTCCGTCGCGCGCACCCAGCCCGGCGCCAAATTCCTGGGCCAGCAGGTCGATCACCTTCCACTGGTCCGGGCTGGTATCCTGGGCTTCGTCGACCAGGATGTGATCAATACCGCCGTCGATCCGGTAAAGCACCCATTGCGCCGAGTCCGGGTTCGACAAAAGCGCGATGGCGCGCCCGATAAGATCGTCGAAATCCAGCAGGCCCAGGCTGTCCTTGCGGGCTCGGTAGCGGGTCAGAAACCGGTGGGCGAACCGGTGCAGCGCAAGGGTTTTTTCCGCGGAATAGAGACTGATCAGCGGCGTTCTGGCGGCTTCGATCCGCTGCATGAAGCTTTCCAGCGGATCGACAAGCGCGGGGTTCGCCGCGCGGGTAGCCTTGGTCGGGAACTTGCCGATCCTGGCGGTAAAGGGGGCGGCGCCGCTTTGGGTCAGAAAAACCGGGATCAGCGCGGCGATGATCTGGCGCGCCGGCCCGGTCATGTCGATCGCCGCCAGCCGCTCGGCGGCTTTCCGGTCGGTGGGGCTGGCGGCGGCGCGCAGGGCCCGGACCAGGTCGCGGATCAGCGCGCTTTCGCCGCCCAGCAGGGTTTGCGCGGCCAGATCCGCATCGCCAAACCCCGGCGGCAGGCCGAAATGCCGCCATATGTCATCGGGCCCAAGCGGCCGGTCGAAGGCGGTGCGTTGTGCGGTGATCTCGGCCAGAAACTTGCCGAAATCGGCGCCGGTGTAGTGCCTGCCGACATCGGCCACCACGTCGCGGTCGCCGCCGTCTGCCATCTCCTGCACGATGTCATCGCGCATCAGCCGGGCGGCGCGGTCGTCCATTTCGCGAAACACCGGCGAAACACCGGCCTCGAGCGGGAAGCGCCGCAGGAGCGAGGCGCAGAACGAATGGATGGTCTGGATACGCAGACCGCCGGGGGTCTCGATGGCGCGGGCAAACAGCGTGCGGGCATGGGCCAGCCTGCCGCTGTCGAGACCGGCGTCGGCCCCCAGGCCGGCCAGCCTGCGGCGCAGCGCGGCGTCGTCCAGCATCGACCATTCCCCCAGCCGAGCAAACAGCCGGTTCTGCATCTCGCTGGCGGCGGCCTTGGTGTAGGTCAGGCACAGGATGCCCTGGGGCGACGCGCCACCCAGCAGCAGCCGCGCCACCCGGTCGGTCAGCACCCGGGTCTTGCCCGACCCGGCATTCGCGGCGAGCCAGGTCGAGACCGCGGGATCGGCGGCGTCCACCTGGCGGCGTGTGGCGGCATCCATCGTCATGGCGCGCCCCGCTTCGGATCGGCCCCCACCGGGCAGGTCACGGGCGCGCAGGTTTCATCCCATTCGCCATAGCGGGCCAGGTGGTCGTAGTCGCCGGCGTGGCGCAGGCTCTGGACTGCGCGGCGCGACATGAAGCCCTGGGCCGGATCCTGAAACCGGGCGATCAGGGCCTTGAATTCGCGTTCCACCTGGGCGGTGTCGCCGGGGGCCAGGCGGATCGGGTCGAACCTGGGCGCGCTGCCAAGGCCGATATGGGCCACCCGGCTGACCGGCGCGGGGTCCAGCCCGGCAAAGCCGCCGCGTTCCACCAGCACCGCTTCCAGCAGCAGCTGCTTGTCGAAATGTTCGATTTCCGCTGGTTTAGGGACTGTTCCGGTCTTGTAATCGTAGATCAGCCAGGTGCCGTCCGGGGCGCGGTCGATCCGGTCGGCCTTGGCGGTCAGGCGGAACCCGATATCGTCGAACCGGTGCCCGCCAGCGCGTTCGAGTGCCGCCGGGCTGCCCATGGTCCGGCGCGCCCGTTCGCCATGCAAAAAAGTGTCGGCAACCCGTTCGAGCCGCGCTTTCCACAACAGCCGAACCGCGGGCCAGGGCGCGCGTTCGGCCAGCACGCGCTCGGCGATCTCCATCAGCAGGGCGCGCAGCGTGTCGTTGTCGGCGGACATGTCGGCGTCGCGGATGAATTGTTCCAGCACCTTGTGCAGCACCGTGCCACGCAACGGCGCATCGGCGTCGCGCTGCAGCGGGTCGAGCGGACGCAACCGCAGCACGTAGCGCGCGTAGATCGCGTAGGGGTCGCGGATCAGCTTCTGGATCGCGGTCACCGGCAGCTCGACCGGGCGCGCCGAAACCGGCGGGCAGGGGGCCGGGCGCGGCTCGGGAGGCACCGGGGCGGGGGCTTCCAGGGCGCGGGCCAGGTTCAGCCAGGACGCGCCGCGCGACCGCATTGCGGCAAGCGCCGACCGGCCTTCGTCCGACATGCCGCCCAGCAGATTGGTCAACCGGTTCAGCCAGCGCGATGGGACGGTTTGCGCATCGTCGCTGCGCAGCGACCGCGACAGGATCACCTCGGCGGCGCCGATAGCCTGCTGGAAATCATGCGCCGACAGGCCGATCCGGCGTTCGGGCACCGGCAGGCCGGCGCGGTGACGCATGTCGCGACTGAGCCAGGCGTCGGGCGGCGGCAGTTCCGGCCAGGTGCCTTCGTTCAGCCCGCCGAGAATCACCAGACCGGCGCCCTGCACGCGGGCTTCGAGCGTGCCCCAGATCATCACCCCGGGGTGCGGGCGCACCGGATCGCGGACTTCGTGGCGGGCCAGAACCGCGCGCAGGAAAGGGGCGTATTCGGCCGGTGCGAAGGTGCCCCCGTGCGGGGCTTCGCGCTGCAGCTCGTCGATACAGCGGCGGGCTTCGGTTCCGGCGGCGCCGTCCCACAGCGCGCCTGCGCCAACCGCGCCCGGCCCGGCGGCAAGGGCGCGCGCGCAGGCCAGGTGCGCCGCAAGCATCTGGTCCAGCGGCAGCGCCGCGATGCCCGGCAGGGGTTCAAGGGCGTCGGCGATCCAGCTCACCCAGGCGATGCTGGCGGCGGGTTCGTTGCTGTCGGGGGCGGCCTCGACCCGCGTTTTCCCATGCGTTAGAGCCTGTTTTTCCGCCCAGCCGATCAGATCGGCGCGGGTCGGGAAAACCGGACCGTTGCGCCGCCAGGCAAGTTCCAGCGCGCGCAGCCGGCGCAGGTGGTCGGCGCGGGTGGCGGCGCCGCTGTGCACCAGCGGGTGTTTCAACACCACCAGCAGCGACGCGGCGGTCAGCGGCCGGCCCATCAGGTCGGCCACGTGGCGCAAAAGCCGGCCAGGCGCGGTCTGGTCCAGCGGATCCCCGAGGCTGGCGTCGGGCTCGATCCGCCAGCGGTCAAGCGCGGCGCGCACCCGCCGGGTCAAGGTGCGGTCCGGGGTGACCAGCGCGGCGGTCTTGCCGGTGTCCAGCGCCCGGCGCAAGGCAAGCGCGATGGCGACGGATTCGGCGCGCTCGGAGGGGGCTTCGATCAGGGCAACGTTGGCGAGCGCTTCGGTCACGCCTTGCAGGCGCGGGCCTTCGCGCAGCCATTCGCTGGTCACCGGGGCCGGGCGCAGCGCCAGCGATACCAGCCGGTTGCGCGCCGGGCTGGGCGGGGTCGCGCCGGGATGCCACGGGCGGACCTGGTCCGGTGTCAGCCCTGCCTGGCCGAGCAGCGCGCGAAAGCGGAACTGCGCGTGATCCTCGCCGGTCAGCGCATTGTCGAGCTGTTCCCACGCCCTTTCCGGCATGTCGAAATCAAACCCCGGCAGCACCACCGCCCCTTGCGGCAGCCGCGCCACCGCCTGCATCAGCAGCGCCGTCGGTCCGCGCGACCCGGTGGACCCGGCGACGATCACCGGATGGTCGGGCGGCGAGGTTTCCCAGCGTCGCACCAGGTGTTCGACGACCTCGCGCTGGCGGGCGTTGGCGTCGGGGCGTTGGCCGGCGGCGGGGTCGAAATACCGGTTCACGATCTGCAGGAACTTCTGTGCCCTTTGCCAGTGGCCCGACCGGTCGGAAACGTCCAGCGCGGCGATGGCGGCGGGGGGAACATCTTCGTCGTGCATTTCGGCCAGCAGCAGCGCCAGGCTATCGGCCAGGTCAAAGATCGCGGCGCGCGGCGCAAGGTCCGGTTCCTTGTCCAGCAGGCGCGCCACCAGCTGCGCCAGTTCCAGCCGCCGGCGCAGCGGCGATACCGCCGGCGCAAGCGGGGGATTACCAGCGGTGACGATCGGATCGCCGGCCAGCGCGGTGACCAGCCTGAGCCGGGGCAGCAGCAGCGCCCCGGTCTGGGCGAACAGATCGGCGATGCGGCGCTGCATGCGCTGGGTGTTCACGAAGATCTCGACCCGGGCGAGGGCTTCGGGCGGCAGGTCACGGCTGCGCTCGAGAATGCCGTCGACCAGAGCGCGTGGGAAATCCGCCCCCGGCGGACAGGCCAGGATGCGCGGCCGGTCCAATGGGTCAAACATCACCCGAGACCTTGCCCGCGACCTTGCTGGTAACCCCGGCCCCGGCTCCATCCTTGCGCAGGGTTTCCAGCGCGGCGTTCAGGACGGATGCCCAACGCGGTGCGCTTGCGCGGCAGACAAGCCTGCGTTCGCCCGGTGTCTCGGTCATGGCAAAATGCAGCGTCAGGGCGTCTTCGGGGGTCAGGGTTTCCAGCCGGTCGGGCCATTCGACCAGGCAGATCGCGTCTTCGAAAGCGTCGGCGAGGCCCAGTTCGAACACGTCCTGCGGGCCGGTCAGGCGATACAGGTCGGCGTGCCAGATCTCGACCGGCCCGGCGTGGTAGCTTTGCACCAGGGTGTAGGTGGGCGAGGGCACGTCTTCGACCTCGCCGGTGGCGGCTTGCCGGGCCTGGATCAGGGCGCGGGCGAAATGGGTCTTGCCAGCGCCGACATCGCCATCCAGCAGCAGCACGTCGCCGGGGCTCAGCAACGGCGCCAGGGCCGCGGCGATGGCGGCGGTTGCATCGGCAGAGGCAATTTCGAAACTGGCGAGAACCGGCGCTGACATGGGCCGAGTCTTACCCGTCTGGCCCCGCGCCGCAAGGGCGATCGGTCGGGATCAGGCGCGGGCCGGGGCTTCGCCGCCCAGCAGCAGCGGCGCCGTGCCGGACTGTGGCTCGGGCGGTTCCCGGCGCACCGCCTGGTCGGACCGGAACCCGACCAGCGTGGCCCCGCCCGAGATCGGCTTGAACCGGCAGGAAAGCCGACGCCCGTCCAGCAAACGCACCTGGGCCGACCATTCATGGCGTTCACCGATCAGGCTGACAAAGTCCCGGGCGTCGGACCAAACCGAAGACGGCGCGCATTTTTCGCCCCAGACGGCCAACGCGCCGTTAATGCCCTGATCGGCCAGCGAAACATCGGCATCCACGCCCCAAAGCCGGCTATAGGCGGCGTTCGACAGGATCAGCGATCCACCCGGCGAAAACACCGCGATGGCTTCGTCCAGCGCGTCCAGCACCGCCTGCCCGGTTTCCAGTTCCGCCCGGAACCGGCGGGTCAGCGAAATTTCGGCGCTGATGTCTTCGAACAGGAAGGCCAGCGCACCTTCCGGGTGCGGCCGCCCGACCACCCGGTAGGTGCTGCCGTTGGCCAGCGACCAGGTTTCTTCGTAGGTGCCGTTGACGGCGGCGGCCTCCAGTTCATGCAGTTGCTGGCGCCAGGATTTGTAGTCCTTCGGTTCGGGCACCATCTTGTTTTCGCGCAGCCGGTCCAGCACTGCCAGCAGCGTCGGGCGCGCCGACAGGAATTCCACCGGCAGTGCGGTCAGGTCGGCCAGCGCCGGGTTAAACAGCGTCAGGCGGCGCTGCTTGTCGAAGATCGCCAGCCCGACGGTCAGGTGGGCAAAGGTCTTGGTCAGGGTCTGGATGAAGTCGCGCAGCGCCACTTCGGCCTTGACGACCTTGTCGGCCGAAACCGCCATGAACAGGCTTTCGTCGCCCAGCCGGGATTCGAAACATTCGAACCAGCGCCGGTCGGTTTCGCCCGTGATATGGGTGGTGACCCGGTGCGACTGCAGCGGTTCGCCATCGCCCTGGGTGTTGACCAGGTCGAACAACCGCGCCGGCGGCCAGACCGGAATGCCGTCACCCGGCGTGCCCTTTCCCGAAAGCGCGAGATAGGCGGAATTGGCCCAGGTGATGGTGCCGTCGGCGCGCTGCCGCCAGACCAGAAAGGGCGCCGACTCGGCGGTGGCGCGCAGGGTTTCGAGTTCGGTTTCCATCGCTTCGAAACTGGGGCGGTCCAGTTCGACCAGCGGCGCCTGCGACGGTTGTTCGACGACCGAGATCCGCACCAGCCCGTTGCGCCAGTCGGCGATCAGCCGGGTCGCGCCGTCATGCGAGGTCAGCACCAGATGGCCAAGTTCCGGCAGGCTTTCGATACGCGCTTCCAGCGCCTCGAAACGCGGCCCCATGAGCGACACGAACCGCTGCCAGTCGGACCCTTCGGCGGTTGCGCCGGCCAGCAGCTGGTCGGCCTGTTCGGTAGCGTTCACCAGGTTCACGTCGTCGAACAGGAACACGACCCCGTCGCGCGGGGAGGCGGTAAAGATCGACGGGCGAAACCCGCGCTGCCGACCGGTGCGCGCCACAAGCCACAAGACGACCAGCGCGACGGCAAAGGAAACAAGGATCAATCCGCCGATCTGGGCGAGGGTGCCTGGCTGCATGGGCAAGGGTCCGGAAATTGTGCGCGTGGTTGCGCCACACAGTCCTTCACAAAGATTAACCTCAGGTTAACTAGGATTTCAGGCGGTAAACGGCTGGTTGTCGCCCAGGCCGTGACCGATCTGGTCTTCGCTCAGGCAAATCTCGTTTACCGGCCAGATGACCTCGACGATGGCGCCGCAGCGTTCGCCGGGTTCGGGCTGCAGCGAAAACGAATCGCGCGCGTTGGCGAACAGCAGCTCGGCGCCGGAGCGTTCAAGCAGGGTCTTGGCGATGAACAGCCCCAGCCCCATGCCGTCATATTCAGGGCGGGCGGTTTTTTCTCCGACCTGCGGGTTGAAGCTGACGAACGGGTCGCCGATGCGTCCAATCACATGCTGGGAAAAGCCGCGCCCGTCGTCGATGATGCGGATGCTGACGGTTTCGTCGGTCAGCGTGGTATCCACCCAGACCGTGCTTTCGGCAAAGTCGACGGCGTTCTGGATCAGGTTGCGCAGCCCGTGGATGATTTCCGGGCGCCGCCAGACGATCGGCTTCGGGTTCAGCCCGCAGGTGATCGGGTCGGGCGAAAAGATCACATTGACCCCGCGGTTCAGATGCGGTTCGGCTGCTTCCTGCAGGACGGCGCACAGCGGCGCCTGGTGCAGGTGCAGGTCGTCCTTGCCGGCCCGGCCCATCGATTGCAGGATATCGCGGCAGCGATCCGCCTGGTCGCGGATCAGCAGGGCGTCTTCGCGCTGTTCGCCCTGCAGGTCTTCGGCCAGTTCGCTGCTGGTCAGCTTGATCGTCGCCAGCGGCGTGCCCAGTTCGTGGGCGGTGGCGGCCACCACCCCGGCGAGGTCCGAGATCTTCTGTTCGCGGGCCAGCGCCATCTGCACCGCCAGCAGCGCTTCGGACATCGAGTTGACTTCCGACGTGACCCGGCGCGCATAGGCCCCCAGGAACACCACGCCGATCACGATCGCCACCCAGAAGCCGAAGACAAAGACCGGCGGCATCTGCATCACGAAGCCCTGTTCGGTGCGCAGCGGAAAGTTGAACAGCGCCACCAGCGTCACCAGGACGATTGCGTAGATGCCGACAATCACCGTCGGTGCGGTGCGCAGCGCGGTGGCGGCGATGGTCACCGGCACCAGCATGAGTAATGCAAAGGGGTTGTTCAGGCCGCCGGTCAGAAACAGCAGCGCCGCCAGTTGCGAAATGTCGAACATCAACGTGAGGGTGACTTCGCGTTCGGACAGGCGCTTGTTTTCCGGATAGACAAAGATCGCGATCAGGTTGGCGATCACCGCCACGCCGATGACCATGAAACAGAGCCCCAGGTTCATGTCGAGATCAAAGACCTCGCGCGCGATGATCGTCGCCGCCAGCTGGCCGGTCACGGCGATCCAGCGCAGCACGATCAGGGTGCGCAGCCTGACCCAGTTCGAGCGGCGCTTCTCGTTCAACAGGCCCGGCGGCGGCGCCATCATGGTGTGTTCCGTTTTCGTTGCGGCAAGTTGAACC